>NZ_JANXNX010000047.1 GCF_025353885.1 Sphingomonas sp.
CCCGGCGCAGGCCGGGGCCTATACGGCTGTCATTTCAAGAACCGAGACCGGCCACCAGCCTCAAACCGAAAAACTCGACCCACAACCACAGCCACTCGCCGCATTGGGATTGGTGACCTTGAACGCCGACCCTCCCAGCGATTCGACATAGTCGACCGCTGCGCCCTGCACCAGGTCGAGGCTGACCGAATCGACGACCAGCCGGACCCCATCGCGGACGGCAACGCTGTCATCGGCTTCGACCGTCTCGGCCAGCCCGAATTTGTACTGAAAGCCCGAACACCCACCCCCTTCGACCGACAGGCGCAGGATCGCAGGCTTGGCCTGCTTCGCCGCAATCGCCGCAACCCGGGCGGCAGCCGATGATGTCAGATCGATGGTTTCGTTCATGTCATGAAGATAGGCGCGGGTCGCACCATCCACAACCATTTGCGGCAAGCGTGAAGCGAGCCCACGAATTACTGGGCGGGACCACCCATCGCCAGCATCTGGTTGCCGCGACGTGCCGGGATGGCCGCCAGATAGCTGGCCGATTGCAGGAACGGCATCGGGTTTACCGCATGGCCGTCCAGTCGCACTTCATAGTGTAGATGCGATCCGGTCGAGCGACCCGTCGAACCCATGCGCGCGATCAACTGGCCGCGTTTTACCCGTTGCCCTGCATGGACCAGCGAGGCGGACAGATGGCCGTAGCGTGTCTGGATACCGCGACCGTGATCGATCTCCACCAGATTGCCATAGCCGCCCGACCATTCGGACCGGGCCACGACGCCGTCGGCGGTGGCATAGATGCTGGTGCCGATCGCGCCGGGCATGTCGACCCCGGCGTGCATCGCGGCCGAGCCACGGAACGGGTCGCTACGAACCCCGAAACCGCTGGTGAAGATCATCGAATCGACCGGCTTCAGCGAAGGAATGGCGATCGTGCCCTGCTGCAACTGGTCCAGGCGCTTCCATGACTGGAACAGTGCACGAAACTGGGGGTCGGGCTGGGCCTTGGCAGCGGTCGTGTCGACCGGCTCGAACGGGCCACCCATTGCGACCATCTTACCGCCATGCAGGGGCATTTGGCGGGGCGCGATGCCCATCTTGCGGAGCGAGGCGGTCGTCGCGTCATAGCGCGCGTTGACCATTGCCATCGCCTGCGTCGCCATTGCGGTCTGGCGACCTTCGACGGCCTTCAACGGGGCAACGATTGGCGCGGCCATTGCGGTCGCGACGCTGTCGGTCGCATTGGCGGTTGCGGCATTGGCCGACGCGGGCAGGACGGGGCTGCCCTTGCCGGTCAGGATTGCGGTCAGGAAAGCCTGTTTCTGGTCGATCCGCGCGGCATGGGCAGCGGCCTCGGTCTTCAACGCGGCAAGGTCGGTCTGCATCGATGCGACCTGATACTGCATCCGCGACACCTGCGCGTCATGGGCAACAGCGGCGGTAATCAACGGCGTGGCGCCAGCAATCTGAACGGTGGCGAAAAGTGAGAGACCGATCGTCGCGGACGCCACTGAGGCGCCAATGGCTTGCGCCCGTGCTGACAGATGAACCCGCCGTAGCGTCGCGCCGTCGTGGAAGAACAGGTCACGAGCCCGAAAAGCCTGACGCGCCTTTGACACAAGCCCGTTCACTTCAAGAAACGACATATGAAACATTCAAATCCCCCGGGCGACCCGATACGGAGTTTAATTTCTGCCTGTCGGGATTTGCCCCACCCGGCTGACAGGTACGTCATGTTACATCAGGGTTAACAGGGGCAACCCATCGCACCCGACTATGGGGCGGGCCGCACCCGAACTGCGGCGAAGCGATAAAGTAACGGGGATCACGGAACCAAATCACTGGTGGTGCGTGGCGAATCTGGGGGCACGCCAGACGCCCCGCAGAAATACACCTCCATCATCCGTCACCCGGCGCAGGCCGGGGTCAATACAGATATCCGAAATAGGAGCACACGATCCGACAGCCGTATAGGCCCAGGCCTGCGCCGGGGTGACGAGATAATGCCTACCAACACATCTCCCAACCCCCCGCCTAAACCCCCCTCACCGCCGCCAGCACCGCCTCGGCATGGCCTGCAACCTTCACCTTGTGCCAGACCTGCAACACGGTCCCGTCGCTCCCGATCAGGAAGGTTGCGCGTTCGATGCCCATGTATTGGCGACCGTAGAGCAACTTTTCGACCCACACGCCGAACGCTTCGCACACGCTGCCATCGCCATCCGACCCCAGCGCGATCTTCAGGTCATATTTGACCGCGAACTTGTCGTGCTTTGCCACACTGTCCTTTGAAATCCCGACCACCGCGACACCCGCCTGGGCAAAATCATCCGCCAGCGCGCTGAAACCCTGCGCCTCCTTCGTGCAGCCCGGCGTGTCGTCCCTGGGATAAAAATAGATCACCAGCGGCGCACCGCGATAGTCGGCAACCGATTTCCGCCCACCGCCTGAGATGTCGAAACCACAATCGGGCGCGGGGTCGTTTTTCTGGAGGGTCATGTCGTCTTCGCCTTTTCCACCACAAGGTTCCAGTGCGCCTTCACACTGGCGCGCGCCACATCCAGCCGCGCCATCAGGTCGGTCCAGTCGTCGGCTCCGCACGCGCGGGCGACAACCGCGCACGTCGCGGGCGCGGGCACGTCCATCGCGGGCGACACCAGCCGCAACGTCACCAGCACGCGCGTCATCAGGTCGTGTGCGGCGCGCAGTTCGGGTGCGGCCACCCCCCCACTAGACAGCGCTACGATTGCATCGCGGAGGTCGGGCACAAGGCCGATGACGTTGGCAAGCTGCTGGAAATGCACGAAGAATTCCAGATCGACCAGGCCCCCCTCAGCCAACTTCACGTCCAGCGCACCCAGCGGCGGCTTGTGCGCGGCGATGTCGCTGCGCATTGCCACGACCGCCGTTGCCAGTGCGCCGACATCGCGCGGCGTTCGCAGGACCGCGCCAATGATGGTCGCCAGTTCCGCGCGCGCCGTGGCCGATCCGAACACCGGTCGCGCCCGGGTGAGCGCCATATGCTCCCAGGTCCACGCGTTTTCCGACTGATAGCGTGCAAAGGAATCGAACGACACGACCAGCGGTCCCTGCTTGCCCGACGGCCGCAAGCGCGTATCGACCTCGTACAACGCGCCCGCCGACGTCGCGACGCTCAACCCCGCGGTCAGGCGCTGCGCGAGCCGGTTATAGTAATGCGATGCGCCAAGCGGCTTTTTGCCGTCCGATTCACTCTGGAAATCGCCAGTGAACAGATAGACGAGGTCGAGGTCGGAAGCGTGGGTCAGCAATCCGCCGCCGAACCGTCCGAGTGCCAGCACGACCAGTTCCGAGCCCGTGATGACCCCGTGCTTGCCTTCGAAATCGGCGATCACGGTCTGCGCGATGCTGACCAGCGCCGCCTCCGCCACGCGCGCATAGCCTGCTGCGACGGCGATCGGATCGGCGCGCCCCTCGACAATCTGCGTGCCCAGCGCAAACCGGTGATCGCCGACGATGTGCCTGACCCGGTCGAACTGCGCCTCGACGTCGCCGCTGCCGTCATGCATCTCGGCGACCAAAGTCGCGACATCGCCGACGGGATCGAACGCGGTGGCATCGATCAGCCGGTCCAGCAGCGCCGGTCGCCGCCCCAGCGCCTCCGCCAGCGTCGGCGCATGGCTCAAGATCTCGACCAGTTGCTGCCGGAGTACGGGTTGCGCCTCCAGCAAACGGAACAGGTTGATCGCGCTGGGCAGGCCCGACACCAGCCGGTCGAACGCGGCGAGCGCGTCATCGGGGTCGGGCGCGGCACCGAACGCGACGATCAGGCCGGGCAGCGCCGCCTCCAGTGCCTCAAGCGCCGCCGGGCTGCGGAGCGCGCGGACCTTGCCGCTGCGCCAGTCGGCGACCCGTCGCGCCATCGCGGCCGGATCGGCATAGCCGGCCTGCGCAAACGCCGCGTTGGCCTGGGCCGGGACCCGCTGCGGCGCGTCGCTGTCCAGCGCATCATACAGCGTCCCGACCGCGTCGATATGGGGGGCCAGCAGCGCCAGCAAGGCCGCACCGTCGACCAGCCCATGCAGCCGTGCGACGTCGTCCAATGCCCGGGCGTCGGTTGGCAAAGTGTGCGTTTGCCGGTCATCTACCATCTGCAAACGGTGTTCTATTGTTCGAAACAGGCGATATGCGGTGTCGAGCGTATTGGCTTCGGGGGCCGTGATCCACCCCGCCGCCGCCAGCGCCGCGATCGCGCCGATCGTGTCGGGAACCCGCAGCGCCGGATCGCGCCCGCCACGGATAAGCTGTTGTATCTGGACGAAAAACTCGATCTCGCGGATGCCCCCGCGCCCGCGCTTCAGGTCAAAGCCCGGTCCGAACTTCTGACCCGCCGCATGGTGCGCGCGGATCCTTTGCGACATCGCCCGCAGCTCGCCGACCGCTCCGAAGTCCAGCGACCGTCGCCACACGAACGGCGTGATCGCAGCCAGGAAATCCTGCCCCATCGCGACATCACCCGCCGCGGCCCGCGCCCGGATAAAGGCGGCGCGCTCCCAGCCTAAGGCACTGGATTCATAGTAAGAAATCGCCGCCTCGACCGGCAGCGCGATCTGCGTCGCCTCGGGCGACGGCCGCAGCCGGAGGTCGACACGAAACACATATCCATCGCCATCGCGGGTGTGAAGTAGATGGACAACCAACTTGGCAATCCGCACCGCCCCCTCCGCCGGGTCCTCCCTCGGGCGGAGGGGGATGGTGCCGGGATCATAGATCAGGATCGGGTCGATGTCCGAACTGTAGTTCAGTTCGCGGCTACCATGTTTGCCCAAGGCGATGACGGCAAATCCCGCGGGGCTGGCATCGGGCGTGCGCTGGCGCATGGCTTCCCCGATGGCCAACTCCAGCGCGAGGTCGGCGAAGTCGGATAAGGTCTGGATCACCCGTTCCAGCGACAACGCGCCGGCCAGGTCACCGATCGCCAGCGCAAGCGCCAGCCGGTCGCGCTCGATCCGCAGTCTGCGACCGACCGGCCCCGTTGCTTCCGGAGCAGCGGCGACCGCCCCCTCGATATCGCCCGCCTCCAGCAAAACGACGATCTCCGGACGGCGCGCCATCGCCTCTCGCAGGAACGGGGCGTAAAGCCGCGCGCGGCGCAGCGCTTCGGAAAACGGTGCGGCAAGTGGGGCTTCGTTGGCAATAATTGACTTCGTCCCTGGCGGCGCGGCGCAACCTTCCGCCTCCCTACCGCGTTGTGGGTTTATGGTCAGCAGCGAATTTCCCGGCTCCGCAAGCAGCAGAACCGCCGGTAGGATGGCCCATCTGCCATCTCGGGGCGACGGCATCGCGGCGGCATTGCGCCAGACTGGTCGAACCGTTCAGGCGTTGCCCCGTGACATGCAAAAGCTGCTCGATCAATTGAACTAAATTCTGATCCGGTCAGCGATTCCGGCTGAGTTCGCTGACTTCGGCCATGATCGTGTCCAGAACGCTGACCCCCTCGTTGTCAGGGCCCTCGCGTCGCGATGGGAGCGCAGGATCGGACATTGCAGCTTCGAGCGCCACCCGACCACGCGCCACGCGACTCTTAATCGTGCCAACCGCAACGCCGCAAATTTCCGCCGCCTCCTCGTAAGCAAAGCCGCCGGCGCCAACCAGAATCAGCGCCTCGCGTTGCGATTGCGGTAATTGCAAAAGGGCTCGCTGGAGATCGCCCAGTTCGACATGCCGATCCTGCGATGCCGGTGCCGCCAGAATGCGATCGGCGGTCAGGTCGTCCCATTCGCCGCGGAACCGACGGCGACGAACCTGGGAGAAATAGAGATTGCGCAGGATGATGAACGTCCATGCCCGCATATTAGTGCCCGCCTGAAACCGGCCACGCGCCGCCCACGCCTTCATCAGAGTTTCCTGGACAAGGTCATCGGCAAGGTCACGGTCCCCCGACAGAGACCGCCCAAAAGCGCGCAACTGCGGGATGACCAGCCCTAGCTGTTCTTTGAAATCTTTATCGGACAAAGCAACGTGTTCGACCGGCACTTCTTCCGCTTGCACATCGTCGGTCATTTATTTCCCGTCGGGTTGTTCAGCGCGCGACATACGAAGCGATGATGAAGCCGACAACGACCAGCACCAAAGATATAGCCAGGACATAACGAACCACATGCGGCGTCTGCCCGCCGCGCGCTTCATTGGTTGTCACCCGGACCGGTGGCTCGTCCATTTACTATAAACTCCCTGTGTTCAGGGCATAAACGCGAGCCATCCGTCCGGGTTCCGTCACGCTGCCGGAACGGTTGCTTCGTCGAAAAACAAAGCCTGGGCGATGGCGGCCTTGACCGTTGCACGCTGGAAAGGTTTGGTAATCAGAAAGGTTGGTTCCGGCCGCTCGCCGGTCAGCAAACGTTCGGGAAACGCGGTGATGAAAATAACAGGCACCGAAAACTCGGCAAGAATATCCTTCACCGCGTCGATGCCGGAACTGTCGTCGGCAAGCTGGATATCGGCGAGAACCAATCCGGGGCGAAGCGCGCGCGCCGCTGCAACCGCTTCGTCACGCGTCACTGCAACACCGCAAACCTCATGACCCTGATCCCGAACAATCGTCTCGAGGTCCATCGCGATTAAGGGCTCATCCTCGATGATCAGGACATTCGCGCGGGTTTGATCCTCAATCTCTGTCAGCGCCTCGTCGACCAGAGCCTCGACCTCCTCGGGCGAGTGATCGATCAGATAGGCAGCATCGTCGGTCGTGAACCCTTCCATCGCGGTCAGCAGCAGGGCCTGGCGCGAAAGCGGAGTCACTCGTGACAGGCGCGCCTGGGCAAGCGCCTCCCCCGAACCAGCATCGAAATCGGAAGGAGCCATTGGGTCGGTCGAAGACCAGATCGCATGAAATGTTCGGTAAAGACCGAGGCGGGCATCGACATCTCTGGGGAATTCGTCGGGCGCGGCGACAATTGCCTCCAGCGTGGCCCGGACATAGTTGTCTCCGTGCGACTGATCACCAGTCAGGGCACGCGCGTAACGACGGAGAAAAGGCAAATGCGGCGCTAATTGCTGACCGAGCGACATGATGGTGTGGGTCCTCCCTAGATTGCAATCGTTTCCGCCAGCTTGCGAACTTTTGCAAGCGCGCCGGGCAGCCGAAATCGCGCGATAACAACTGCGCGTATCGCAGGGAACCATTGAGCGCGTGTTTTGTTTCGTGACCGGGACAACATCTGCTATCCAACCGGCAATTGGGCGGGGACGCAGGGTTTTTCCAATCCGGATCGTCGCGCGGCCGCGTGGCGCCTGGCAGGACCTTGCTCGAATGTGTTTGGGGATCAATGGCTTCGATGGATAAACAGGCCGGCAACAAGAAGACCAAGACAGTTGCACCGGACCGGCTACGTCAGCGAACGGCCGATGATCAAAACGTCGGAACCGCACTGCGCGCTGCCTACCAGCAGGCCGTCGATGAAAAAGTGCCCTCCGAAATGCTCGATTTGCTCAGTAAGCTCAACTGATTGACCTGACATGAATCATACCGACACCGTGGGTGGCGGACTGCTCGTGCGCCGGTTTGCCGATCTTTCCACTGGCATAAAGATGCTGGCGATTATCAGCGTTGCGCTCATACCTTTGGGTCTGATCGCGCTGCTCGCTTCGCTGCAATCAAATCGCACCGCCGACCTTCAACGTCGGGCGGACCTGAGGGTAGCGGTCACCGAGGTCAGTCGCAAGCTGGGCGGAGAACTGGGTGCAGACATCAGCGCGCTTTCGGCGGCAGCCGACATGGTGGCGCTGGGTGGAAAAAATGAAGAGGCCTGTGCACGTCTTCAGACCATCCTGCGTTCCAGAAGCGCACGGCCTTCGGGCTTCGCGATCATCGGCGCCGATAATGCTACTGCATGCGGAACCGGCCAATATCGTTCCGGGCCACCCCCGTTTCTGCCGGAAATGGCCGAACCACGCGCGATTTTTCGCGATCTCGGCATCGACGTCCGCGTTTTTTCAAAGTCTGGAACGGCGGCAGCAGTGGCCCATTATCCGGCTGCCACGATAGCCAATCTGGTGCGACCGATCGGCCTTCGTATCGGCTATAGCCTGACGCTATTGGGCGAAGGCGACGCCCTTACGCTGGCATCGCACGAGAGATCCTCTCTGCGTCCGACCGAACAATTCGAGACGCCGGTTGGCTTGCTGGGACTGAACCTGCAAATGTCAGTGGAGCGCGCACCGATCGGGGCGACCGAGCTTTTATTGACGTTCCTGCCGTTGCTGATGTGGGCGTCAGCGGCCGCTGTCAGTTTCCTGGTCGTCGATCGCCTGCTGATCCGACCGCTAGCCGAGCTGCGCGCAGGGATTGCCGGGCTTCAACCGGGCGAACGATACACGATGCCAGCAATTCGCACGCCCGCGCGCGAGATACGGGAACTGGCCGAAACATTTCAGCGCGTTGGCGAGACCCTGACGGTGCATGAAATTGACATGGCCGAAGCGCTGGCGAATCAGACGCGCCTCACGCGAGAGGTTCATCACCGGGTTAAAAACAACCTCCAGGTTATAGCCAGCCTGATCAGCCTGCACGCACGGGGGGTTCCTGCCGGAGAGACCGCCGAGGCTTATGCGTCGATCCAACGTCGTGTCGATGCGCTATCGATAGTTCACCGCAATCATTTTGCCGAGCTGGCAGACGGTGGGATCAGCATCAAATCCCTGATCGACGAACTCGCCAGCAACTTGCGCGCGGGTTTTGCAGTAAGGGGCCCGGCTCCTGCGATCCGCACCAGCACTCCCAGTTTGCGCGTGACGCAGGACGTGGCTGTCCCGGTCGCGTTCCTGCTGACGGAACTGGCCGAACTTTCGATGGCGTGCGATCGGTCGGCCTCGCTAGCAATCGTTATTACCCTCACCGATACTGCAAACCGTGCTCTTCTCTCTATGGAATCGGCAGGTTTGCGTGACTCCGAGATGCTGGTTGCAAAACTTGCCGCAGGTTATGGGCGGATCATTGACGGACTTTCGCGTCAGCTACGCGTCCCGTTGATTCGTAATGGCGAAACGGGTCATTTCCAGATCGAGATTTCGACAATTCCGCAAGATAGATAAAAAGTTAAAATTCGGGGAACCCCTTGGACGTTGGGGTGTTTTTTAATTCGGACAGCGACCTTTTGCCCCCCCGCTTTCGCTGTCCGAAACCAAGGGCCCGGAATTGTGCTACCCCCCAGTGCAATTCCGGGCCCATATTTTTGAAGACAGCCTGACTTCGGCCTTTAAGGAACGAAAGTTGGGCTTCACGCATTGTCTCTGTGCATAAACATTCACGGAGACGAACATGCGTAACAAAGTTTTGACGATCGCAATCCTCGCCTGCGCATTTGCCGCCACGGCTTGCAACACCGTCCGTGGTGCCGGGCGCGATGTCTCCTCGGCGGGCAAGGCTGTTGAAAAGTCGGCAAACTAAGACTTATTCGGTACCCGTCGTGTCCGCCCGGGCACGACGGCGCGCCGTGAACCATGTCGCAATCAGAGTCAGTTCGTACAGGATACAAAGCGGCACTGCGAGCAGCATCATCGAACCGATGTCCGGGGGCGTGAGTACCGCCGCCACCGCGGCGTTCGCAACGATTGCATAACGGCGAAATCCGACCAGTTGCGCCCGTGTCACTATCCCTGCCGCTTCCAGTAACATGAGCAGGACCGGCAGCAGGAAGGCCAAGCCAAATCCAAACATGAATTGCATCACAAATCTCAGATAGCTGCCGACGTCGGGCAGTGCCTGTTGTGTAACGCCCCCCAGATCGCCCTGGAACCCCAGCAAGAATTTCAGAGCAAGTGGAATGGCGACAAAATAGGCGAGACTCGCGCCCGCCGCGAATAACAGCGGGGTCGCCATCAGGAACGGCAGCAGCGCCCGCCGCTCCTTCTTGTAAAGCCCCGGCGCCACGAACAGCCACAGTTGGTTCGCGATCACGGGAAACGCGATCATCAGCGCTGAAAAGAACGCGACCTTCATCTCGACGAAAAAGCCGCCATATATTTCGGTGTTGATAAGTGTCTTCTGCCCGGCGATCTGCAGCGGTTCGACTAGGACGACAAGAATTTTCCGTGCGAAATAAAGGCACAGGCAGAACGCTCCGCCCAGCGCCAGAAACGACCAGAGCAACCGGCGGCGAAGTTCGATCAGATGCTCGAGCAGGGGGGCACGGCTGGCATCGATTTCGTCACCAGGGTTCTGGGAAATAGTGTCATTCAAGCGGAGCGCTCCGGTAGGGGCGTGACGGCGTCGGAAACTGGGGGCGAAACCGGAGGCGCAAGGGTCGAGGTCTCGGCAACAGGCGGATCGGACAGTGGTGGCGGCGGCACGTTCTCGATCAGCGCGGCCGAGGGATAAGCCTGCATGATGCGCTCATTCTCCTCCTTCCACTTTTTCTCCATATCTTCCAGTTCGGCCTCGCGAATCATGTTGTCGAAGCCCGAGCGGAAATGACGCGCCATGCCGCGAGCCTTGCCGACCCACTGGCCAACGACGCGCATGACGCGGGGCAGATCCTTTGGCCCGATAACTAGCAGTGCGATGACCGCCACGGCAAGCAGTTCGGAAGGTGCAATATCGAACATTTAGTCTTGGCCTTTTGCCCTCGAGCGGATCAGGCGACAGGGTCGTTCGGAGTTTGCGATGCCGCCTTGGTGCGTTCGTGCTCGGCGATGATATCGGCGGCAGTCCGACCCTCGATCAGCGGCGCGGGCGGCGGGGTTAGCGTGGTCATCGGGGCATTCTCCTCATCGGACATGCCCTTCTTGAAGTTCTTCACGCCCTTGGCGACATCGCCCATCAGTGCCGAAAAGCGTCCGCCCCCCAGCAACAATGCGGCAACGACCGCGAGGATCAGAATGTGGGGAAGCGACAAACCCATGATGCGAACTCCTGTGGACGCACCCTATCTAGTCGTCTTCGTCCGAGGATTCTAGTTCGCCGTCGAATCCGGTGTCCACGACCGGGTCGAGCAACCCCGCGGCGCGCAGGTCGTCCATGCCGGGCAGGTCGCGGCGGTCACTCAATCCGAAATGCCTGAGAAAGGCAGGCGTGGTGGCATAGGTGAGCGGGCGTCCGGGCATCTCGCGGCGGCCTGCGGGTGAAACCCAACCGGCCTCCATCAGCACGTCAAGCGTGCCCTTCGAAATCTGGACCCCGCGTATCGCCTCGATCTCGGCGCGGCTCACGGGTTCGTGATAGGCGATGATGGCAAGCGTTTCGGTGCCGGCCCGACTCAAGCGCCGCGACGATTCACGAGTCTCACGCAACAAGTGGGAGAGGTCGGCGGCGGTCTGGAAATGCCAGCGCCCGCCGCGTTCTACCAGGTTGATGCCGTGCCTGGCGTGACGTGCGGCAATCGCTTCGATGGCCGATCGAACGCCTTCGTCTGTGCCAAGGCGAGCGCCGATATCGTCGGCGGACAGCGGCGTTTCACTGGCAAACAACAACGCCTCGACCGCGCGCTGGAAGTCGGTCGTCACGCCGCGCAGATCATCAACGGGGCAAAGGGTGCCTGTTGTCGCAGGTCGATGACCCCGCGCCGCGCAAGTTCGAGCGTGGCGACAACCGTCGAGGCGAGCGCCGAGCGCTGGAGGTCGGGATCGTCCTGCTTTGGCACGAAAGCGGCAATGGCGGTCCAGTCGCCGATCCGTCCCAGCATGGCCTCGATCCGCGACAGCGCCGCCTCCAGCGACAGCACCGGACGGCGGGCGATCTGGTGCAGCACTGGTACGCGGCGCATCTGGACGAGGCCGTAAGCGGCAATCAGATCGTACAGGCTGGCCTGCCAGGTGACGCGCTGTTCAGTCGCCAATCCCTCGGGAGCGGGCCGGATAAACACATCCCTGCCGACGACGTCGCGCGCCAGCAACCGCGCCCCCGCCTCGCGCATGGCATCGAGCCGCAGCAGGCGCTGCTGAAGCCGGAACGCCAGTTCCTCGGGGCCGGGATCCTCCTGCTCGGCGCGCGGTAGCAACAGGCACGACTTCAGATAGGCCAGCCACGCCGCCATCACGAGGTAATCCGCGGCCTGGTCAAGCCGCTCCGCCCCTGCGCGGTTCAGGTAGTCGAGATATTGATCGACCAGAGCCAAGATCGAAATCTGGTGAAGATCGACCTTCTGCGAACGGGCCAGCGCCAGCAGCAGGTTGAGCGGCCCCTCCCACCCGTCGAGGTCGAGCGTCAGGAAGTCGCCGTCGTTCACACAAGCGCCAGCAGCGCATCGCGCTTGGCGATCAGGTCGGGCATTTCGGCAAAATCAGTCACCGGCGCAATCGTCGCCATCGCCCGCGCCAGGCGTTCGGTCGCGGCATCCGTAATTTCGGGGAGGGCACGCGCGATGGCGATCATCTCGTCCATCCGGCCCCAGCAGTTCAGCGCAATATCGCATCCGGCCCCAATACAGGTCGCGGCGCGATCGCTGACCGCGCCCGACAAGGCGTTCATGTCGAGGTCGTCGCTCAGCAGCAGACCGTCGAAGCCGATCCGTCCCCGGATAATTCCTGCGATAACGGTTGGCGACATTGTGACGCAAAGTTTCGTGTCCCAGGCCGGAAACATGATGTGCCCGGTCATCGCAATCGGCGCGGTATTCAGCCATTCGAATGGGCTCAGGTCGGTGGCCAGTGCGGCTTCGTCGGCATCGACCACGGGCAGGTCGTGATGGCTGTCGACCACCGCCCGCCCCTGTCCGGGGATATGCTTGACGATCCCGACCACGCCCCCTTCGCGCAAGCCATCGATTACCGATCGCCCGAGCGAAGCGACGCGCATCGGGTCCGCCCCCAGCGCTCGGTCACCGATGGCCGGGTGAGTGTCGGGAGTGCGGACATCCAGCAGGGGCAGCGCATCGACGTTGATGCCGACCTCAGCCAGGGTCAGCGCAATCGCCTTGGCATTAACGCGCGCCGCCTCCATCGCAGAGATAGGGGCAATGTTGTAGAGTGCATCGAACGCCGCCCCGGCTGGAAACTCCGGCCACTCGGGCGGCTGCATCCGCGATACGCGGCCACCCTCTTGGTCGATCAGGATGGCCAGGTCGTCGCGACCACTGAGCGCGCGTAGATCCTCGGTCAGCGCTCGCAATTGCGCGCGATCGACGCAATTGCGCCTGAACATGATGTAACCGGCCGGGTCGCAATCACGAAAGAAACTGCGCTCGTCGGGCGTCAGGGTGGGGCCGGACAGGCCGAATATTACGGGCTTCATGACTCCATCTAACGCGCTTCCCCGATCCTGTCGAAGCCTGCGGTCAGTTGACCATAAAGCAATTTTCTCCCGCGACCTTCAGCTTTCCGCAGATCGTGCTGGCATCGCCCCCGGCGTTCGCGCGCAACCGGTAGAAGGTGCTGCCGTTGACGGTGGCCGGTTCGACTGACTTGGCCAG
>NZ_JANXNX010000115.1 GCF_025353885.1 Sphingomonas sp.
GCAGAGAATATTCAGATCGGTTCAAGTTATCAGTTCGTCGGCGGGTCGTTGCCGGCGCGATACGGCGAAAGCACGCTCGATAACCACACCGCGCAGTATACCAGCCTGACATCCGATGGCGACACTCACCACCGGACACGGTCCAACATCGCGTCGCTTAAAGGCGAATGGGAGGTTGGGGAGTTCACTATCGTCGCACAAAGCGCTTACGTAAGTTACAAGTTGCGCAACCAGGATGATTTCGATTTTTCCACGGATGACAGTGTAAATTTCGATCGTTCCGAAAGCTATCGTCAGTTTACCCAGGAGTTGCGGATTCAGTCGCCTACCGGCGGTCGCGTTGATTATATGGCGGGAGTCTTTTTCCTAAGCAGCCACTGGGATTCGCTTGAGAAACAGATCTGGCAGGTGCCAGGGTTTCCGCCGGCGGGTCCTCCCGGGCCGGGGCAGTTATTCAACGGTCCGTTCGCCAATCATTTTGTGCAGGATCAGAAAGCTTATTCGGGCTTCGCATCGGGCACGTTCCATATCAATGATCGGCTCAGACTGGCGGGGGGATTGCGCTATACGCGCGAGACCAAGGACGTGGTGTTTGGCCGGACGCCCTTTGGAGCGCTCACGGTTTGGAATACGATCGCAAATCCACCCTTCGATCCAACACCGCTCAATCACGGCTCGAACTTTGTCGATGGCAACGTCAGCCTGCAATATGACGTGACCCCCAATGTCATGGCATATGCCTCGTTCGGACATGGCAGTAAGGCCGGCGGCTTTGTCGAAACCAACACGATTGCAGTGCCCCCGCAGGCGCTTGTCAATGGCAAGGTTCCCGCGGCGCTCGTGGCGGCAGGGTCGGCGATCCGGGACGAAAAGGTTAAAAGCTACGAAATCGGCGTCAAGACGACCCTGTTCGATAGACGTCTGCGTTTCAACATTGCTGGCTTCTGGACCGACATCAAGGATTTTCAGGACACGATTTTCACCGGTGGCACCCTTGGCTTCATTACCTTTAACGGACCCGCGCGCAGTCGTGGTGCCGAGATCGAGACCGCGTTTCAAATAACGCCAAGCCTGCGGTTCGACGGTGGGCTGACCTATGCGGACTCGACCAGCGTTCTGCAGCCGATCGATCCAGTCACCTTGTTTCCCCAGGTCGATGCTAACGGCAAGGCGGTTTTCGGTCGTTATCGCCGGTCACAGGCGCCGAAAGTAATCTTCAATGCAGGGGCCACATTCGACACAAGGCTGACCGATCGCTTGGGGGGTCACCTGGGCGCAAGCGTTCGCCACCGCAGCAGCATGTTCAACCAGGATCAGGAGATGTTTCTTTCCAAACCGCTCACAACGCTTGATCTTCAGGCGGGGATCGAGATGGCGGATAAAAGCTGGGGCATCGACGTGGTTGCCAAGAACGTGACCAATTCAATCTCCCAGGATTTCGCCAGTCCCTCTGTCGATCCGCGCTTTGGTGCCTTTTACGGGGCGTATCTGGCCGGACCCAATGCTCTGCGTACTGTTATGCTCTCGGCACACTTCAAATATTGAGCGGCCAAAGATGGCGCCCGACCTGACATCACTCGATCGGGCGCCACCAGCTCACCCTGCCCGGCGCCTCTGTGACGAGGCGCTGGAACGCCTGCGCCGCAACCTGTTTGGCCTTCTCCGGCGAGACCCCAAAGCTGCCCAGAACCATCGCCGTGACCCCCCGAATATAGGCCGGATCGCGTCCACCCGAAATGATACGGCGGATCGCTTCATGTTTGGCTCCCATCAGCAGGTCAGCCGCGAGATCGACGGAGACCACGGTATAATCCCCCGATGTCACGCCCTTCCTGATGTCGCCCTTGACTTTGCTGGAAATCAACCCGTGCTCGCCGTCCATCAGGCCGAGGTGAGTGATAAATCCCCCCCAGTCCGGATCGATCCAGGCCCGCGCGAGAAACGTCTGAAAACCAGTTGCCGTCCGCATTACAGGGTCGTCGAGGATATCGTAAACGTTGAAGATGTCGAAGGTCATCTGCTCGGCAAGTTCAAAAGCGAGCTGTGTCACCGCCTCGTCAAGCGTATCGAAATGCCTATAAAATGTGCCGCGGGACACTTTGGCGTGACGTACGACATCCTCGATCACGGTTGGGCCGGTCAATTTGCGGCCCGCGCACACGGTCAAGATCGACTGAAGCAGATGAGCACGCATGCGCGTACGTCGCTCTCGCCCGACACGGACCCGGTGGTCCTCGCGGGCAGGCTCCACGGGTATCTCACCGGAATTCATAATACTCACGTCATCACAATGACAGATTGTCATCTGGATGGAAAGCAAGTGCTAACGAAGCAAAATCGAGGAGACATATCATGGCTTTGATGGACCTTGTTCCAACGTTTAACGAAGATTTCTGGAGTGATGAGGTCATCCTCAATCCCTATCCGCATTATGATCGTCTGCGGGAATTGGGCCCGGCGGTATGGCTGGCGCGAAATGACGCATGGGCCTTGACCCATTTTGACTCCGTGCGACGAGCATTGCTGTCTTCGGAAGTATTTTCGTCTGCCAGCGGCTGCATGATGAACGAACCGATGAACAGCGCGAGCAAAGGAATTATGCTTTGCAGCGACGATCCGGATCATCTTGTCATGCGCCGGTTGTTTGCCAAACCGTTGCTGCCAAAGGCTTTGAATGAGTTGCGCCCGCGTCTTGAAACTCTCGTAGGCGATAAGATCGATCAGCTTAGCAAAGTCGGCATGTTCGATGGTGTTGCCGACCTGGCTCATTTTCTGCCGCTCGCGATTGTGACCGAACTAGTCGGTCTGGACGAAGAGGGCCAAGCCCGCATGCTTGAATGGGCCGCAGCGATATTCAACGCTTTCGACCGATCGAAAACGACCGCACGGTCGACGGACTACAAATTACTCAGCAGGTGATCAGCTATGTTCTGGAGCGGGTAGACCGGAAAACAATGGTCCCCGGGGGATGGGGCGAAGCCTTATTTCGCGCAGCAGACGCTGGTGCAATCACCGAACAAACCGCACGCATGATGCTGATCGACTATCTTACCCCATCGTTGGACACGACAATCAACGCGACCAGCGCGGCGCTCGAACTTTTTGCAGAATATCCCGATCAATGGGACCGCCTTCGTGGTGAGCCTGCGCTGATCCCACACGCCATCAACGAAATTATTCGCATGGAATCGCCGATCCGTGCATTTTCTCGTTTCGTGACGACCGACGTCGACGTGGGAGACGTTCGTATTCCCGCAGGGTCACGCGCTCTGATGCTCTACGCTTGTGCGAACCGCGATCCTGCGAAATTTATCGAGCCGACCCGCTTCGACATCACGCGCAAGCCCAGCGACCATCTCGGTTTTGGAATGGGCACCCACGTTTGCGCGGGCATGCACCTCGCCAAACTCGAAATTTCGATCATCCTGGAGGCCATGGTCGCGAAAGTCTGTCGGATCGAGGCTTCCGACCCTGTTCGGAAGCCCCATAATACATTGCGGGGACTGGCGTCGCTGCGTTGTGCGTTCCGCGCTTGATGCTCATCGGCACAGTTCGATGGTCCCAAGTTTTCGTCAGGCTGTTTGAGGGAATTTAACGGTAAAACAGGCGCCTTCGCCATCAGTGCGTCGAGCGGCGTCCAGCGTGCCACCAAGCTGCTTTGCCAGCGTGTTTATCACGCGCATTCCCAATCCCGCGTTCGCAGCTTGGGCATTGAACCCATCGACCAAACCGGTGCCTTCGTCGCAAACGATAAGCTTATTGAGGTCACCCGACGTTCGGAATGTGACGTCGATCTTGCCCGCGCCATGTTTTGCGGCGTTGGTGACCAGCTCGTTGGCGATCAATCCAATCGCCTGGATTGAGGTGGCAGGAATCATGTCCTCATCACCCGTGACGACGATCTCACGATCCAGGATCGCCGCAAGATCATCGCAGAGCCGCTTAAGGAACGCGATGCAGGATACATTGTCGGCGACATCGGCGTAAAAGTGACGGTGAACCTGGGCAACCGCCGCTACCCGGTTGGCGGCCAGCTTTAGGTGAGTGGCGGCCTGCTCGGCCCCGGGCGATCGGCTTTGCAGCGAAAGCAAGCTGGAAACAAACTGCAAACTGTTCATCACTCGGTGGTCAATTTCCTTCGCCATCAAATTCGCCTTGCTCACAGCGTTCCGTGACGAAAGCCCAAGCTCAAGCTGGTCCATGACAATCGTGGCCAGGTCCTCCAAATCTTCGATTTGCTCTTGGCCGAATGAACGCGGCTCCTTGTCGATGATGCATAAGGTGCCAAGGTTGTACCCATCGCTTGTTGTCAGCGGCACGGCGGCGTAGAAACGGAGGCCGAAGTCCCCGGCGACCAATGGATTTGCCAAGGAACGCGGATCAATTCGCGCATCCTCGATCAGATAGGGTACGCCGCCGAGAATGGCGGAAGCGCACAAGCCGGGTTCCCGATCGATTTGATTGACGGGCAGGCCATGATGCGACTTGAACCATATCCTGTCTTCATCGACGACACTTATGATGGCAATTGGAACCCCGAACCGCCGTGCGGCCAAGGCGGTGATCCGATCGAATGCGCCATCCGGCGGGCTGTCGAGAATGTCATAGCGACGAACCGCCCTTATGCGCCCAGCCTCATCCGGCAATGATTTTTCTTGGATCGACATCGTGATCTTCCCCAGGACCCCGGGCGCTCGCCGCGCCCGTCGCATTTTCCTATTATAATAATGGCATGCGGAATCAAACCTGAACATGAACAGTGCGGTCTACGGCCGATTGATCCAACCGGAAAGCTGCCGTCCGCGGTGGCAAGATCGAATATCGATAACGGTATTTTAAGAGATGAAAGGCGCAACGACTTTCACGGCTTGACTGACGTAGAGTGCCTTTTCGCCCACCGGCGCGACGTAGCGCATCGCCTCCTCGGCATCGCGCATGGTTGCGCCACGGGCGATCATCCAAGTCGCGAGATACTGGGAGGCGTGGCTTCATGCGGTTCAGGATTGCCGCCGCAACGAACGAGCCCAGTTCATTGAACCCGTTGAACGTCAAAACCGCAATTTTGCAGGAACTCCTCCTCTGGCGAATGGTGAACATCCTACATAGCGAAGCTGTTACGAAAGGAACGGCAGCTATTGGTTAGAAGCACATCTTTTCGACCAACGGGTTTCAGCACGCAGTAGCATACGTTTCATCGCCATGCTCGAGAGTTACCTCGTCGGCAGAGCCCCACCACCTTTTACAAATTGTAAGGTCAATAATCCCGCCACCAGCAGTCCGGAGATTGGAAGGAGACCGATCCGTTGCGACCCACTTAAATCGGTCGCAAGCTGTACGAGCAGCGGGCCGAGCCACATCGTCGCCGTTCCCGCAATGACGAACAAGCCAAAGAAAATGCCGATCTTTTCTGGAGGCACGAGCCTGGTAAGCAAGGTACGGCTAGATGAATAAGCCGCTGTCACCGTCATGGCACCTAGGAAACCACAAACGATAAGGCCAATTTCTGGAGCTGTTCGGAAGAGAGGGCCGTTCCACAGCGGGACGTGTGTGGTTGGGTCGTAGGCTTGGTAGAACAGCAAGTGCGGGGTGTTCCCAAGCGATAACAATTGCGACAAGATAACGCCGGCGATCTCGAATTTGAGAGCCAGTTTCGGCCCGATGCGACCGTCCAGCCAGCCCGCGGCCAGCCCTCCAAAGACCGAGAAAATGCTTAGCAACATTCCATAAGCAAGGAGTTCAAGCGACCTCCAGCCCATGACGCCAGCCGCGTAGATTCCGGCAAATATCAGAATTCCGGTCAATCCGTCGGTAAACAGCATTCTTGCCGCCAGATAGGTCAGCGCATCGCGATGACCACGTGCCTGACTAAACAACAATTTTAGATCGGCGATGCCCATCCGTATCGCTTTTAAGAGTCTAACTCCGGTAGCGGGAACATCGGGCACGAAACGGAACAATGGCAGAGCGCCCAACAAAAATGCGGTTCCGACCAGGATCGGCACGATTCGATCCGGCTGATGGCTGAGGACATCAAGCCCAAACAACGGCTGCGATGGCACGAAAGCCCAGTCTACCTTCCCTGGCAGGGCGAAGGCCCACATCACAAACGCAAGCATCATCACAGATATAAAGTTTCCGAGCGCCAAACCTAGTCCAGAGGCTGCGCCTGCGTGTTTCATGCCTGCGGCCGGAATCAACAACGCGTTGTGAAGCGTTTCTGTATAGGAGAACAGGACCGAGATAAGTGCCAGCATCGCAACGATCAACGGCACGCTCAATCCCGATCCGTCGGATTTTGCCCACCACAGACCCATGATGAGCGGAACCATCAGCGCCACAACGGCCGCAAGCCAAGGCTTGCGAGATCCCATGCGATCGACGGTTGCACCCAACAGGGGTGCGGTCAGCATCACGCCCCATCCTGCATATTTCGCGCCGCTTGCGACGATGGCCTGCCCATGCACCGGATCCGCGATAACGCTGGTAACGAGATACGGCACGAAAACGTAGATCGTTATCAGTATGATATAGGGATCGCGGACCCCTTGAAACAAAGCCCAGCACCAAGATGACAAGCCAAGCGTCGGATCTGACAGTTTCGGCTTATGTGACGCTGCAGGGTTGCTCAACTGGATCCCAGAACTGCAGCTACGAGCGCGGCACCCTTCGCGTATGGGGCATAAAAGGCGTCGATCATATCGCCCGTACCACGCACCACTACTCCGCGCTGGTTCGAAAACTCGCGGAATCCCTCGATGCCGTGGTGCCGTCCCATGCCGCTCATTCCCGAGCCACCGAAGCCCATTGAGGGTAGCGCGCTTTGGACCGCGCAGGTGTTCACGGCAGCGCCGCCCGAAATCGTTTTATTCAGCACTTCATGGGTCACCAGCGGATCATCGCCAAAGACGTAGAGAGCGAGAGGACGTTCGCCAGCATTGATCAGGTCAATCGCTTCCGACAAGTCGTCATATGGAATGATGGGCAGGATCGGCCCAAAGATTTCTTCAGTCATAATTCGCAGATCGGGCGCGGGGTCAACAACCAGCGATATCGGCATCCGTCGTGTTCCGCGATCGCTGGTGGTGTCGTCTTCAAGCGTGACGATCACTGTCTGGCGATCGGCTGCCTCGGCGAGAAGTTCGGTCAACCGGTCGAAATGACGATTGGAAATGATGCCGGTCACCTCTTGGCCGCGTGCATAGTCGGGTGCTGCGCGCTTCATAAAAGCGGTCGCATGGTCCACAAACAACGCCAGGTCGCTGCGCGGCACAAGGGCGTAATCGACCGACACACACATTTGGCCGTTCTTGATTATTTTGGTTCCAATCACCGACTCCACATTGCCTTCTGTCACCGACCCGGGGGTGATGAGGGCAGGACATTTCCCGCCGAGTTCGAGCGTCACCGGCGTGAGGTTCTGGGCTGCGGCCATCATGACCTGGCGCCCCACATCCGGACTTCCGGTATAAAGTAAATGATCCCAGGGAAGTGTCGAGAACGCTTGCGCTAATTGCAGTCCGCCAACGGCCACATAAACCAGCGACGGATCGAACGTTGCTGTAATCATTTCGTTGAGCAGGGCGGCGCACGCTGGGGTATATTCGGAAGGCTTGACGATAACGCGATTACCTGCGGCGAGTATTTCGACCATTGGGCCAACCGCAAGATCAAAGGGGAAATTCCACGGCACGATGTTGCCGACCACGCCCTTGGGCTGCAATTGCACATAGGCATGAGCGTTGCCATACATGCCGGCGTCCATTTCCCGATCTTCGGGATGCATCCAGTCTTTCAGATGCGCCAGCACATATTGCGCACGCGCCACCACGCCCAGAACTTCGATCATGTCCGATGCGGGCACCGGATGTGCACCAAAGTCAGCGATCAGCGCCGCGCTGATCCGCTCGCGATTGGCGAGCATCATGCCAATCAGTTTTTCCAGCCTTTCGCGCCGTTCGTCCAAACTTGGGTTCCGGTCGCCCGCAAAGGCGGTGCGCTGCTCATCGAATGCCCGGCGGAGCGCGACTATTTCTGTTTCGGCATTGGAGTCGGACAAGGCTGTGATGGGCTGTTGTTGCAAAAGCGACATGATGCCAATTCCTATAATTTAAAAATGGGCCGTGCACCGCACGGCCCAAGTTGAGAAGCTATTGCGCAAAACCAAACATCTGGGCGCGCTCGTCGCGTACGCGTTCCGGGAATGCTGTAACTTCCACGTCGAAATCCTTGAGTTCTGCGGGAACATACCAATGAAGTTTGTTTTCGTGATATGCAGCCCAAGTCGCTTCTGCGACGGCTGAGGGGGGCGTAAGGCGCCACATTCCTTCCTCAGGCGCCATCGCGCGCATTGTGTCGCCAAGGATTGCCGTATCGATCAACCCAGGCAGAAGGTCGGCTGCACGCACGCCATAACGCTGGAATTCGACCGACAGCGCCTCTGTCAGACCGCGCACGGCGTGTTTCGTTGCTGAATATACCGCAATTCCCCCTGTGCCCCAGATCGCCGACGACGAGGACGTCGTGAGGCACAGCGAACCTGGCGTCGCTTTCAGCAGAGGCATGCCGGCACGGATGCCGATCATCACACCAATCAAATTGACGTTGATGACCTTCATCACGTCTTCCCATGATATCTCGTCGAACATGCCTTCGACGGCGATCCCAGCGTTGTTCATCAAAAGATCGAGCTTGCCCCCGGTCGCCCCCGAAAAGGCCGACATGGCGCGGGAAAATGCGTCGGCATTTGCAACATCAAGCACACCGAAATGCCCGTTATCGGCACCGATTTCACGCTCAAGCGCGTCGAGACCCGGTTGATTGACATCGAATGCGCCAACGAACCAGCCATGTTGAGCAAAAAGAAGCGCCGTTGCACGTCCCATGCCCGATGCAGCGCCAGTGATAAAAACAGATTTGCGGCCAGCAGATTTAAGCATCCTGTGATTTCCTGTTCGCTTGCGCGCCATTGAGTTCGAGTCCGGCAAAGTCTCCGTCATCCCGCCACGCACGTAGGAGAGCGATGAAAGCGATCGGTCCGGCTCCATAAGGCGAATTGCGATCGGCAACCGACGAAGCGCGGCCTTCATTGTTGTAAAAGCCGGGCGTACATTGTTCGAGAAATGACCGCCGCGCGCCGCTCATACCCATGATGGTTTTAACCCATTGCGCTTCGGCTTCTGCCGTTGCTTCGATGGTCGTGATCCCACGGTTTCGGCATTCTTCGATTACATGGGTGAGATGTTTAGACTGCTCGTCGAGCATATGTGGAAAGTTCACCGACATGCCCGATTGCGAATGGCTGATGACAAAACAGTTCGGAAATCCTCGAGTATGAAGGCCGTGCAATGAAATCATGCCATCGGCCCATTTATCATGAAGGGCTTGCCCACCGACACCGATGACTTCAAATCCCGAACGCTTGGAAAAATCAGTCGACGTCTCGAACCCCGTCGCGAAGATCAAACAATCAACTGGATATTCGACGCCATCGACAACCAGCGCGTTTTCCGTGATCCGCTCGACCCCCTTGCCTTGGGTATCGACAAGCGTGACGTTGGGTCGATTGAAGCTCTGCAAATACTCGTCATGAAAACAGGGTCGTTTGCAGTAAAGACTGAACCACGGCTTGAGGGCTTGCGCCGTGCGAGGGTCGTCAACGATGTCATCAATTCTGGTACGAATACGTGCCATCGTCTCAAGATCAGCCTGCTCGAGCAGAATACCTGGATCAGCGGTTGAGTCTGCCGCGAGCTTTTCCCGAACGGCGCGTGCTAGCACCGTCCATCCGTCGCCAACCAGATCTTCGATATGCAAATCGCCCGTAAACTGAGCGGTAAAGCTTTCGATCCTCCGCTGTTGCCAACCGGGCTGCAAGCCTTCCGCCCAAGCGGCGTCCGTCGGAGCATTGTCGCGCGCGTCGACAGACGACGGCGTCCGCTGAAAAACCAGTAACTGCTTGGCAGACCGAGCAAGGGGAGGGACGCATTGGACAGCCGTGGCTCCCGTTCCGATGATCGCAACACGCTTGTCTGCAAGATTGACAAGTGGATCGGTCCCGCTTCCCCCCGTGTAATCATAATCCCAGCGACTGGTATGAAAGCTGTGACCTGTAAAGGTTTCGATGCCCGGAATTGCAGGCAATTTGGGCCGATTAAGCGGGCCAGTCGTCAATACGACAAACCGCGCCTTCATGTCGTCGTCGCGATCAGTCTGGACCCGCCAATATTGTTCCTGGGCATCCCAGGTCATGCGCGTCACCTGTGTCGAAAAGACAGCATTGTTGTAAAGGTCGTAATGTTCAGCAATGCGCCCACAATGCTGTCGAATTTCAGCTGCTTTCGAGTAGCGTTCGACCGGCATGTAGCCGGTTTCTTCGAGTAACGGGAAATAGATGTAGCTTTCGACGTCGCAGGCCGCCCCCGGATAGCGGTTCCAATACCAGGTCCCGCCGACGTCCCCGCCGACTTCGACGATCCGCACACTTGCAATTCCGGCCTCACGAAGTCGAGCGGCTGTCAGCAGACCGCCGAACCCCCCGCCGACGACGAGCACATCAACGGTATCGCTTAGCGGTTCGCGCGGTTGATACGACGAATAGGGATCGGCGGCCAAATGCTCCAGACCGTCGGAGATGTTCCGATATTCACGGGCACTCGCGTGCTCCCTCCGCTTGCGCTCCTCTTCGTAGCGCGCGCGGAGGGCATTGTAGTCAGTCTTTGCGGTGTCGGCCTCGGCCATTTATCGGTTCCATTTCAATCTCGTATCGGCCAAGTCTTGCTTAGAACGTCTTTCGCAAAGTTACCCCGTATGTCCGAGGCTGCGTGATATAAGCGCTGTAGCTTCCCGACTGGGCCACCGTCGGAAATACCCCGATCAGCGAACGATCTTTCGTCAGATTGCGTGCCCAGACCATCACCTCGAGCTTGGAGAGCTTGTCGACAAAACCGGCGCTCGCATTCACATTGTTGATCCCCCACGTGGCGATGTTGGGAGGAGCAGTTTCGGTCAGGTAAGTATTGCTCGAATAATCATATTCGCCGCGGACATACGCGTTGAAGCGCTCGCCAAAGTCCTGAGAAATTGTCGCAGAAGCCGAAAAGCTCCATTTTGCAATGCCTGCCGGCTTTGTTCCCGAAAGGTCGCGGGATGGTGGAATGCGACCCGTGACCGGGTTCACCGGGCAGCGCGCGGTGTCATAAACATAGCAAGGGGCTGCCGTGAACGAGTCATATTTGGGATCGAGGTAAGTAACAGCGCCGGTCAGCGCGAGCCAGCGAACAGGAGCGTAGGCGGTATCAACCTCAAATCCGCGTACAGACTGTTTCCCGGCATTGACCAGATTATAGGCTACACCGTCGTAGGCGTTGGACTGAAATCCTTTGATGCTCTGCTTGAAGACTGCAAGATTGAAATAACCACCTTGAAACTTCGCCTTTAGACCCGCTTCGTAAACTTGCACATTTTCGGGATTGACCGTTCGACCCAACCCCTGCGCATTCGGCGGACGCGTGTTCTCGGTCAAATTGACCGCGCCCGCTTTCCAGCCTGTCGAATAGCTGACGTAGGCATTGACGAATCCAAGATCATAAGCAGCGCGAGCGGCATAAGTGACCTTGTCGCCTTTCAGAATACCGGACTCGTTTGCGTTGGGATAATTCACAGGGGCGTGGTTGGCGGTATCCCCAAAGAAGAATTGCAGACCACCAAGCCCTCCAAAAGCGTTCACTGGCGCTCCCAAAAAGGCAAGGTTTGGAACATTCTGCAAATTCAATGACGAGAAGGGATCGTTCAACACGATATTGGCGGTCGAACGCTTGCGGTCATTAAGATAAGCGAGCCCCCCGGTCAGGGTCAGGCGATCGGTGACTTTATATTCGGCCTGGCCGAATATCGAATAAGACCGCTGATATAGCTTGAACTGTTCCGAAATTCCCTGTCCTGCCTGGAAATAGGTGGATCCTGGAACAATGCTGGCGTTCAGGGGGATCCCAGCAAAGCCACCGCGCTGGATAGTTTCGAGTTGTCGGATGGCGCCGCCGCTGAGCGCGTCGGCATAAGCGCGAATATCGCGACCGTAAGTAATGGCATCTGCGGAACTGAGCTTTTCATCCTGATAAAATCCACCGATCAGCCAGCTCAACGGGCCTTTTCCGTTGGACGCAAGCCTGAATTCCTGAGTGAACGTCTTTATTCTTATTGCGTCGGCGCGATTGGCGAGGTCGGCTCCGCTGAAATCGACGTCCTCGCGCGTTTGGTTTTCCTGATCCCGATAGGCCGTGATCGATGTCAGCTTTGCAAATCCAACATCGAGATCGACCTGTCCCGAGATACCCTCACCGCGCACACGATTTACCGGATCCGTATTCGCGTTGACATTGCGGTCGAAAATCCTGGCAGGATCGCTGATGCCCTTGCCCAGGCCGGCTGGAGGCGCTGCGCCGATAAACTGTGTAGCCGGGCCATTAAATATCTGGCCGACCCCGCAACAACGCTCTTTTATCAGGTTATAGTCCGCAATGACGCGAACCGAGAGCGTCGATGTCGGCTGCCACAAGACGTCGCCACGGAGCGACCAGCGATTGCGGTCGTTCTGCTTGCCGCCCGTCGTCAAGTTGTGAAGATAACCGTCCCGCTCATTGACAGTACCCGACACGCGAACCGCAAGCGTTTCGCTGATCGGTCCCGTGAACGTTCCGCGCGTCTGGATGAGGCCATAATTTCCAATGCTGGCTTCGGCCTTTCCGCCGAATTCAAACTGTGGCTTGCGCGTGACGATGCTGATCGCGCCGGCCGACACGTTTTTGCCGAAAAGCGTTGACTGGGGTCCGCGCAAGACCTCGATGCGTTCGACTTCAGGAAGGTCGTCAAGAGCCGCCGAACTGCGCGAGCGGTACACGCCATCGATGAAAACGCCGACCGATGATTCAATGCCCGGATTGCCATTGCCGTTGCCAAAGCCGCGGATGATGAAGTTGGTCTGACCGACTGTATTGAATTGTGAGACCTTCAGCGACGGCACAACCGACTGGAGATCGATCAAATCTCGAATCTGGGCCTTTTCAAGCGTCGCCTGACTTGTGACCGAAACCGAAATTGGAACGTCCTGCAGCGTCTGTTCGCGCTTCGTGGCGGTAACGATGATATCTTCTGAGTCGCGCGCCGTGTCCGATGGTGGCGGGGCGGTCGAACTCTGGGCCAACACTGGTGTGCTGACAGCTAGCGCAATTAGCGATACGCCCAATAGAACTGTGCCTTGCATGTCTCTCTCCCTGTCGGTCCGGTTATCCGGTCTCGATTCAATTTTTAGTGCAAACTATATTTTAGTGCAACCTAGAATCTTTCTAGTGGATTTGATTGCGTTGGGGCAGGATGCCTGTTTTAGACGATCACCGGATTGGAGATGGCTTTGTCGGACAGCGTACAGCCCGCCGTCGCGGCGAAAATCACCAAGGGTGTTTCTCGCAGCTTGAAATCTGCCGGAAAGCGCGATGCTATCATTCGCGCCGCGATTGAAATCATCAACGAAAAGAGTTTCGCGCTTGCGACCATGACCGAAATTGCCGGTAGCTTGGGAATGCGCGACGCCGCGCTTTATTATTATTTTTCGGACAAGCAAACACTCGTTTTTGCGTGCCATGTGCGTTCGCTAGAACGATTTGAAGCTTTGCTCGCCGGCGTGGCGCACTCGAACGGCAGCGGTCTTGTAAAACTTCGGCAATTCATCAAGCACATGTTGGTCGATTCTGCAAAAAATGGACCTCAGCTGTATTTCGGCGACCACTCCTATTTGGATGCAGCAAACCGGCAGACAATCGATACCTGGGCGGCACGCCTTACCGCTGGCCTTGAGCGTTTTATTATTGACGGAATAGAGGACGGCTCGGTGGTAGAATGCGAAACCGCGATGGTGGTTCAACTTCTTCTTGGGACACTGATCTGGCTGGCCAAATGGGTTCCTGCCGACATAACCGTTGACCGGCTAATGTCTTCAATTTCGGCGTTTGGTTTTCATGGTCTGGAAACTCGATAAGGCGAAGGTTTTGGAGAATGTGTGGGCCCGGCCAACGGGTCGTTACGTTTGCCAACGCATCGCGATAGACTTTACGGATAAGGACGATTATGACCGATTTTGAGCAGCAAGGAATGCTGGAGAACCGAAGGTGAAGCCCATTCCGATTGCCTCCCCCGCGCGGCTGCGCACGTCACACCCAAATCCGATCGGCAAGTGCTTACTGATCATTGGTGGTGCTTCTGATAATGCAAGGATGTGCACCGGACACGGGTATTTTATGAACGCAGGCTGCTGTCGATGAAAGTCGAACGGGCCTTGGCGGTCGGCGCGACGCTGGGGGAGGGGCCTGCATGGATACGCGGGGCGCTGTGGTTCGTGGATATCAAGGGGCAGTTGATCCATTGCTTCGATCCCGCGAGCGGCGCGCATCGCCAATGGGTCACCCCCGAACAGGTTGGCTGGGTCTTGCCGTCAGTGAATGACGGGATGATCGTCGGTCTGCAGAGCGGTTTGCATCGGTTTGATCCGCGGACCGAAACGTTCACGCATTTGCATGATCCTGAGCCCGACAATCCGGGCAATCGCCTCAACGACGGTACGACCGACGCGCAGGGGCGGCTGTGGTTCGGCAGCATGGACGATGGTCATGTCGACAAGACTGGTCGCCTGTATTCCCACAACGCTGGAACCGTCGCCGACACCGGCCTGCCGCCAGTCCCTATCACCAACGGACCTGCGATTAGTGCCGACGCGCGAACGCTTTACCACACCGACACGCTCGCCAAGATCATCTGGCGGGTTCCCATCCAAGACGACGGTGCGCTGGGACGGGCAGAACCGCACATTAAAATCGAGGATGGTGCCGGATATCCAGACGGATCGGTCCTCGATGCCGAGAATTGCCTATGGACGGGCCTCTATGGCGGATGGGGCATTCGTCGCTACGATCCGGCGGGTGCACTCATCCAGACCGTTCGATTGCCGGTCTCCAACGTGACTAAGATGGCATTCGGTGGGCCGGACTTGCGCGTTGCCTATGTAACGACAGCGCGCCAAGGGCTGAACGCGCAGGCTTTGGCCGAGCAACCTATGGCGGGCGATGTGTTCACCTTTGAGGCAGGGGTTGCCGGGGTCGCGCTCGCCGACGCGAATATTTAAAAAAACGATAATCAAGGGAGAGCGAAATGGCGACTGCCGACCAACACGGATCTGCACCCGAAACGGACAACATCGGATTCATCGCGGCAATCGTGGCTGTGGCGACGATTGGAGGGCTGTTGTTCGGCTATGACAGTGGCGCAGTGAATGGAACGCAGGACGGATTGCGGGCGGCGTTCGCGCTCAGCGATGGTGGCCTTGGCTTCACCGTCGGATCGCTGTTGATCGGTTGCTTTATCGGGGCATTCTTTGCCGGCACGCTGGCCGACTCGATGGGGCGGCGCAATGTGATGCGCCTTGCCGCAATTCTCTTTCTGATCGGTGCGCTGACCCAGGGCTTTGCACATGCCCACCCTCTGTTCGTCGTCGCGCGCATCTGCGGCGGTATCGCGGTCGGTGCGGCCAGCGTATTGTCGCCCGCTTATATTTCCGAGGTCGCGCCCGCCAACATTCGCGGGCGCATGACAACGGTCCAGCAGATAATGATCATCACGGGGCTGACCGCAGCGTTCGTGGTGAACTATTTCCTGACCCAGGCGGCGGGTGCGTCGACAAGCCCATTCTGGTTGGGCATCGCCGCCTGGCGCTGGATGTACCTGATGCAGGCGATCCCGGCGTTGGTATTCCTCGTTGCCCTGTATTTCATTCCTGAAAGCCCTCGGTTCCTGGTTTCGAAGGGGCGGAATGAACAGGCCTTGATCGTGCTGGCAAAGCTGTTCGGCCCTGCTGCAGCCGCTCCCAAGCTCGACGAGATTCGGGCGAGTTTTTCGGTCGACCACCGGCCCCGGCTGTCCGACGTCCTGGCGCCGGGAACCCTATTGCGACCCATTGTCTGGGCCGGGTTATTGCTGGCGGTTTTCCAGCAGCTGGTCGGTATCAACGTCATTTTCTATTATGGTTCGACGTTATGGCAGGCGGCCGGATTTTCGGAATCGCAAGCGCTGATGACCAATATCATCTCGGGTAGCGTGTCGATCGTCGCATGTTTCGTTACGGTCGGCCTGGTCGACAAGATCGGTCGCAAGCCTTTGCTGCTGATCGGTTCGGCCGGGATGGCGATTACGCTGTTCACGATGGTTTATGCTTTTTCCACCGGCACCCTTATCGACGGAAAGCTGACGCTACCGGGCAATATGGGCCAGGTCGCCGTGGCTGCGGCGCTGACCTATTCGGTGATGTTCAACGTCAGCTGGGGCCCGGTAATGTGGGTAATGCTGGGTGAAATGTTCCCGAACCAGTTGCGCGGGTCGGCGCTGGCGGTTTGCGGTTTTGCCCAGTGGTTCGCCAACTACCTCGTTGCCCAATCCTTTCCGATCATGCTCGGCAGTATCGGACTGGCCAAAAGCTATGCCTTTTATGCGGTCTGCGCGACGATCAGCTTTTTCCTGGTCCAGAAGTTCATTCAGGAGACCAAGGGCAAGGAACTGGAAGCGATGGAAGGCTAACACACAACGTCCCCACGCGTCACGTCGCAGTGGGCGGCGTGACGCGGCGTCGGACCGGCGGCGGCAACCTATCGGATCAGCAGGTGTCTATGCGGTAGAAAGGGGGCGATTGTATGAGTAATCAAGCCAGAAAAGGTCCCGATATTTTGCCTAGAAGTCCAGCTCGATAACCGAACGCGTGTCTTCCATCGCCAGATGAACCAACTCCCGCATGGCTGCCCCCGCGCCGTCCGCATCCCCCGCAGCGATGCTTTCATAAACTCGCGCGTGATCGGGAATTGGGTCACGCGGAAGCACGCGCATACGCTGCTTGAACTGCGTGGTCCAGTTGACGGCGGCACCGATCGACGCACTCAAAACGATCATCGCATCGTTTCTGGTCGCATATAGGATTGCGGTGTGAAATTCCCGGTCGGCCATGCGTCCATTCTCGGTAGCCAAAGTAAACTCGTGCATCCCGGCCAGGGCGTCGCGCATCCGCGCCAAATCTTCCTGGTCTCGGCGCGCGGCAGCCATACTGGCCGCCGCCGGCTCGATGATGGACCGGACTTCGAACAGGCTGCGGATAAGACGCGCATCGGGTTCGCCCGTAAAGGCCCAGGTCAGGACGTCAGGGTCCAGCAAATTCCAGCGATCCCGAGGCAGGACGCGCGTTCCCGCCTTCGGGCGGCTGTGCACCAGGCCCTTGGCGGTCAGCACCTGAATGGCCTCGCGATAGGCGCAGCGGGACACGTCGAGTTCCTCGGCAAAAGCGATTTCGCCCGACAATGTGTCACCGGGTTTGTAGATGCCCGAAAGGATCGCAATCCCGATCTTGTTGGCAATCGCGCCTCTCAGGCGCCGACCGGTGGGGCGCGGTGCCAATACGGCCTGTGATGGAGTCAACAATGCTGCGGCTTTTCCCGGAAAATTAGAAACCGACTTTGGCAACGCATCCTTCATAAGCCTGTGTATCATGCAGGCGGGGCAGGGGGAACCTTGCGGCATAACCACATATGCTGAAACGATTTTCGCGGCGGGATAGGCGAGGACGGAAGACGCGCGTTCCGGTCAGTGACTGTCGCGAGGCAGGCCGGCGGTCTGGGCAACGCGCTGGTACTTCTCCGCTCCCTCCAGGATCGCGCCGCTTTCCAACTGGCCGACGACCGAGCGCTGAATTTCCTGCCACGGCGTCTGCGACTTCGGATAGGCATAGCCGCCCGCATCGACCAAAGCGCGGCGGCGTTCGGCAAGTTCTGCTGCGGTTATGAGCACGTCGACGGTGCAGCGCCGGAGGTCGACCCGCACCCGGTCGCCGGTCCGCAGCAGGGCAAGCCCGCCCATCGCCGCTGCCTCTGGGCTGGCATTGAGGATCGATGGCGAGCCCGATGTGCCCGACTGCCGACCGTCCCCGATGCACGGCAGCGCGTCAACGCCCTCGCGGATCAGATAGCTGGGCGGGCGCATGTTCACGACTTCTGCCGCGCCGGGATATCCGATCGGTCCGGCCCCCCGCATAAACAGCAAATTATCGTCGGTGATCGCCAGCGCGGGGTCGTCGATGCGGCGATGATAGTCCTCGGGACCGTCGAACACTACGGCAGGCCCCTCGAACGCCTCGGGATCGTCGGGGTTCGACAAATAACGCTCGCGGAATTCAGGGCTGATCACGCTGGTTTTCATGATCGCGGAATCGAACAGATTACCCCGCAGCACGATGAACCCGGCGTCCCTCATCAGGGGCGCTGCGAAAGGCCGAATGACCTGGTCGTTCTCGATGGTGGCGTCGCGGCAATTTTCGCCGATGGTCTTGCCATTGGCGGTGATCGCACCTTCACGGATTAGCCCTTGCTTCATCAGTGCGGCTACCACCGCAGGCACGCCCCCGGCCCGGTAGAAATCCTCGCCCAGATATTCGCCAGCCGGTTGCAAGTTGACCATCAGCGGCACCTTGTGGCCATAATCCTGCCAGTCATCGAGCGTCAGGTCGGCACCGACGTGACGGGCAATCGCGGCCAGGTGAATGGGCGCATTGGTCGATCCGCCGATGGCCGAATTGACAACGATGGCATTAAGGAAAGCGTCGCGCGTCATGATGTCCGAGGGCTTCAGGTCCTCCGCGACCATCTCGACGATGCGCCGACCGCTATGATAGGCGGCCTCCTGGCGGTCGCGATATGGCGCGGGAATTGCCGCCGATCCCGGCAGCGACATGCCCAGCGCCTCGGCCAGGCTGTTCATCGTCGTGGCGGTGCCCATCGTATTGCAATAACCGGTCGATGGTGCCGAACTCGCCACCAGCTTGATGAAACCGGCATCGTCGATCTCGCCTGTCGCCAACATCTGCCGCGCCTTCCAGACGATCGTGCCCGACCCGGTGCGCTCGCCCTTGTGCCAGCCATTGAGCATCGGGCCGACCGACAACGCGATGGCGGGGATGTTGACCGTCGCGGCGGCCATCAGGCACGCCGGCGTCGTCTTGTCGCAGCCGATCGTCAGCACCACGCCATCCAGCGGATACCCGTACAGCACCTCGACCAGCCCAAGGTATGACAGGTTGCGATCCAGCCCGGCGGTCGGGCGCTTGCCGGTTTCCTGGATCGGGTGGACCGGGAATTCAAGCGGCACGCCACCCATCTCGCGGATGCCGTCGCGAATGCGTTCGGCGAGCACAAGATGATGACGGTTGCACGGGCTGAGATCGCTGCCCGTCTGGGCGATGCCGATGATCGGCCGCCCCGAACGCAGTTCGTCCATGCTGATGCCGAAGTTCAGGTAACGTTCCAGGTACAGCGCCGTCATGTCGATGTTGTCGGGATTATCGAACCACGCGCGTGATCGAAGCGTAAGCACTGGTCTGTCGTTCATCTTGGTGTTCCGTCAGCAAGCGATTGAAAGGTAGATCATGACACGGACATAGGGATTGCCGGGGTCATTCGGCGACAATCGAATTACGGACTTTATATAGTCCGACAAATGAAAGCATGGCAAGTCATCGATAAGCGACACAATCGGCCGAGTGACACCAGTCCGCGGACGGCATAAGGGCGCATTGTGATCGCGCTCCGCCATCTTGCTCATTGTCATCGTCGCATGGCCGTGCTGCTGCTCGCCCTGGCGTTGCTCGTGAAAATGCTGGTTCCGACCGGCTATATGGTTGCGTCCACATCCGGCTCGATCCAGATTGTCATGTGCACGGGCGCCGGTCCCGTGAAGATCACGATGCCGACAGCAGTGGGTGATACACAGGACGTCGAGCACCGCCAGGACCATCAGGGCAATGCGACACCCTGTGCCTTTGCCGGGCTTGCGCATTCGGCACTTTCGGCTGTCGATCCGGTTCTGCTGGCGACTAATATCGCGCTGATTGTCACAACGGCGTTTCGCCTAGTCCCGCAGCAGGGCGCGGAGTGTCAGTTGCACCGCCGCCCCCCTTCCAGAGGTCCGCCAATCGCTGCCTGATGCCATGACCTGATCGAGGCGCGACGTCCCGACAGATCATCAGCCAGTCGCCCGCAGAGCCGGGTCGACGCCCGTGCGTGGCCCTTGGGCCGCGCGGCCAGTGCTTGCGCCGGGAGCCGGTCTTCCGCGCCGATTTCAGGATCTCTCATGTTAAAAACATTTCTCATCGTTTCAGCGTCTGTTTTTGCGTTCGCCGCGTCTGCCAAAGCCGCGGACAGCAGCAGCCATCAACCGCAGATTATCGTGACCGGCCAACGCGCAACAGACCCGCTCGATCAGGTCACCCAAGCTGGGAGTCGCCTGGGTCTCACCACCCGTGAAACGCCCGCGACAATCGAGACCATCACCCAGACAATAATGCTTGCAAAAGGACTGCGGACAACGGTCGAGGCTTATGACAGCGCGCCGGGCGTGGTCGCCGGGCTGTTGCCCGGTGAGCCTGCAAGCGCATCCATTCGCGGCTTTTCGACCGGCGCGGTTTCGTATCTTTTCGACGGTATGCGCGCCGCCGATTCAACGATTTTGAACCGCAATTACGACAGCTTCAATTTCGAACGGATCGAAATTCTGAAAGGGCCCGCATCGGTCCTCTATGGCGACGGCGCGCTGGCCGGAGCCATCAATCTGGTGCCGAAAACACCTTTGTTCGACAAGCAGCAGGTCGATGTCCTGGCCAGCTACGGCAGCTTCAATACAGTTCGGCTCGGCGTCGGGATCAATCAGCCGCTGTCGCCAAATATTGCCTTCAGGACCGACCTCAGCCTGTCGCGCTCCGACGGCTATGTCCATGACACCAATTCCCGGACGATCCAGTCGACATCCAGCCTGAAGCTGCAACCGCTGGACAATCTGTCGGTGTTGCTGGCGTTCGATTATTATGGCGACCGCAACCGCACGCCGTATCAGGGCGCGCCCCTGGTTCCCCGATCGGTCGCGCGCGACCCGTCAAACGTCGTTCGAACGACCAACGGCTACGTCCTCGACAAGGCGATGCGCGACGAAAACTATAACGTCACCGACGGCCGCATGGATTCAGACGCGTATTGGGGACGGGGCCGGGTCAGCTATGACTCTGGTGAGGGGTGGACGCTGACGGATGAAATCAATGCCTATAAGGGTAAGCGTCAGTGGGAGAATTCGGAGGATTTCACCTACAATCAATCATCGGGATTGCTCGACCGCAGCACGACCAAGATTTACCACGATCAGGACTTCTGGTCGAACCGCGCTTATCTGACGGCCAGCTTTACCGTGGCGGGCCTGCGCAACCGCATGAACCTGGGCGTCGAATATAGCCGAACCAGGTTCCAAACCATTCGTCGATTTGGCGACACGACCGCCGTTGCACTGTTCGATCCGGCGCGCGGCAGTTTTCCGGTCGACATCGCCGCAAATTATCCGGGCAACGGCAACCGTGCCAACTACGATTCCCGGATCGTCAGCTGGGCGGTGTTCGCTGAGGACGCCCTGAACCTCAACGACAAATGGTTGTTGCTGGGTGGCTTGCGGTTCGACGATATCCAGTTGCACCGTCGCATCGACGATCTGAACACGATGACGACCAACCTGTTCGGGCGATCCTTCAAGGCGGTGTCGGGGAGGATCGGAACCACCTATGACTTGGCCCCAAAGACCCAGTTATTCGCGCAATACAGCCATGCCATCACGCCGGTTGGCTCGCTCCTGCTTTCCAACAGCTTGCGCGCCAGCGTCGATCTGACGAAGGGGGATTCGATCGAGGGGGGGCTGAAGGCCAGCCTGTTTGCCGATCGTCTGACACTGACGGCTTCGGCCTATACGATCAGGCAGGCGGGCATATTGACGCGTGACCCGGCAAGACCGTCCATCCAGGTGCAGGGTGGCACCCAGTCGTCGCGGGGGCTGGAGTTTTCCGCGGTCGGCAATGTCACGCGCGCCCTGACCATCGATGCCAATGCGGCGGTTCTCAAGGCACGATATGATCGGCTGACGAACGGAAGCGGGGTCGACCTGTCGGGCAACCGCTCGGTCAATGTGCCGCAGCGGACCGCCAACCTCACGATCTTTTACAGTTTCGACGGCCTGCCCGTGACGGCCAGCGCCGCCGTGCGCCATGTCGGTGACATTTACACGAGCACGGCAAACGACATCCGGGTCCAGGGTTACACGATCATGAATGCGGCGCTCATCTATCGGGCGCCATGGGCCACTTTCACCATCAGGGGGCGAAACCTGGCGAACAAGTTCTACGCCTATTGGTCGGGATACAGCGACACGCAGGTCTTTGTCGGGGCGCCACGCAGCGTCGAAATCACTGTTTCCAGCAAGTTCTAGGAGCCGCACGATGCTCAATCGCACACTCGTTCGGTCCGGTGTTCATCGCGTTTTCTGGCGCTGGCATTTCTACGCCGGGCTGATGATCGCGCCCTTCCTCCTGATCCTCAGTGTGACAGGCGCAATTTACCTGTTCAACGACGAGATCAACGACGTCATTTATCCCGAACAGCGGTTTGTCGCGTCGCACCGGGTCGATCAGCAACCGTCACGAATGATCGAGGCGGCGGCAAGGGCCTTTCCGGGAACACCGACGCGGATCGATCTTCCGCGCACAACCGGTCGATCAGCCACAGTGTTCATCACGCCGGTCGTGGGCGATCCGGTTCGGGTCGCGGTCGATCCCGCGACCAGCCGGGTTCTGGGTTCGACGGTCTATAGCCACACTCTGGTGGGATTTGCCGACGAGATGCACGGTTCGCTGACCCTTGGGACCTTCGGTGACAGGATTGTCGAGCTGGCCGCGTGCTGGGCGCTGGTGCTGATCGTAACCGGCCTGTTTTTGTGGTGGCCGGGTGAGCGACGCGGTCTGGCTGGGGTCCTGTATCCACGCTTGCGAGGCGGTCGGTGCGTATTCTGGCGCGATCTTCATGTCGTGACGGGGGTCTGGGCGGCCGCCTTCATCGCTTTCCTGCTGCTGACCGGCCTGCCCTGGGCGGGGGTCGAGGGGGCATTGTTAAACCGGGGCACGGCCGCTCTGGGTATCGGATATCCGGCATCGAACCGCACCGAGAACGCGCCGACCAGCTTGCCGATGAAAACCGCACTGGGGGAGGCGCCCTGGACGATGCAACTGGCACCGATGCCAGCGTCGGCGATGCCGACCGGTCACGCCGGTCACGCGATGCCCATGCCGTCGGCAAATGATGATGCCGCCGTCACGGGTGTTGACCGCATCCGCGATACGCTGGCTTTCAAATACGATCTGAAAGGGGATTACCGGCTGTTCCTGCCCAGCGGGCCGTCGGGCGTTTACACCGCCTATACCTATCCCGATCAGCCGCAGGGCCAGCGCACCTTCTATTTCGATCGCTGGACGGGGGCCATGATCCGGGAAGTGGGTTACCGGGATTATGGCTGGGCCGCGAAAGCGATTGAACTCGGCATCCAGCTTCACATGGGCAATTATTTCGGGCTGGCGAACCAGTTGCTTATGCTTGCCACCTGCATCGCCATCATCGTGCTTGTCGTCAGCGGGATCGTCATGTGGTGGCGCCGCCGTCCGCCGGGAACAATCGGTGCGCCGACACGGGTATCCGCCGGCAATGTGCGTGGACTGGCAGTTGTTTTGGTCATCGGCGGCGTGCTGTTCCCGGTATTCGGCCTGTCGCTTGTGGCGATCTTCCTGATCGACTGGTGCAGGCAATCGCTCAAATCATAAGCCAAAGCGTCGCCCATTGCGTTTGTGCTATTGAGAATTGTTCTCATTTGAATTATCGACATCTACGGCCGTGGCCAGCATAAACATATGGGGCGTTCGCACGATGTCGGCCACTACGATCAAATGGATCAGGATCGGATTTGCGGGGCCGGGCGCGGTCGTCATCGCGCTGGTGACGATGGCCGGCATGGCGTTGTGGTTGCCGCGCGGGGCCGCAGGGATCGACAATTTGGTGCTGCCGTTGATGCTGGTTCCACTGGTCTGGGCGGCACTGCTTTTTCATGCGTGTCTCGACCGGCGGATCGGGCGGGTCGCGCTGGTCGCACTGTTAGTCTTCATGGTCCACGCCGCGTTGATCGCCGGTCAGTTTCTCGACCACCCGGTTCCTGCCGCTGGATCGCGCCCATGATCAACCTGGCCAAGCGCGAGACCAAGCTGATGATCGCCGTCCACGGCTGGTCGGCGATCGTGCTCGGCTTGCTGCTCTATGCGGTCGTGCTCACCGGCATGATGGCGGTTTTCGCAGACGAGATCGGTATCTGGTCCGCCGGACGGGTGCAGACCGTTTCGGCTTTCCAGCGGCCCATCGATCGATCGATCCGCGACCTCGCCGCGCGCACGCCCGTCAAATATCATGACGACATCAATCTCTTCGAAGTTGGCGACCACGGCCTCGGGGCATTTTTCCACCGCGACGAGGTTGCGAAAAGTGGCGAGCCGATCAGCCGGGGCATTTATTACCAGCTCGATACAGCGGACAAGATCATCAGCGCCCGCGAAGGCACCAGCGAGGAGGTGTTCGGTCCGCGGAATGACGATGCGCTGAGCAGTTTTCTGGTCGATACGCACGTGCGCCTTCATCTGCCGAACCCATGGGGGCTGATCCTCACCGGGATCCTCGGCCTCGCAATGCTGGTTGCGGCAATCTCGGGCCTGTTGATCCATCGTCATCTGTTCACGAATATTTTCACCTTGCGCAAAAACGTCGGGTCCGTCCTCGTTGCGCGGGATCGACACAGCGTGGCCGGGACCTGGAGCTTGCCATTCGCATTCGTTCTCGCCTTCACCGGCAGCTTCTTTTCGTTCTTCGGCACCGTCGGGGTGCCGATTGTCGCCATGGCAGCATTCGGCGGCGACCAGCAGGCCATGAACGAAGCGATTTATGGAAATCCGGTGAAACCCGATGCCACCGCGACCCGAACCGGCAATCTCGATCGCATCGCGCGCGACCCGATATTGCGCGCGGGTGAAATACCGACTTTCATGACGATCGAAAAACTCGGGCGCGCCGACGCCAGTGTCACGACCTACCATCCGGCGGGGGAGGGCGCCATCGTCCCCGTCTCGCTCGGCTACCATGGCGCGACCGCAGCCTTCGACCGGATCAAGCCGTTGATCGGGGCCAGACCCTCCTTCGGCGGGTCGGCGGCGGGCATGATGAGCCCGCTGCATTTCGGTAATTTCTTCGGCGTGTTGTCAAAGGCGGTCTGGTTCGGGCTGGGCTTTGCGATGTGCTATGTCACGCTGAGCGGACTTCGCCTGTGGTTGGTGCGTCGCCGTGACCAGCAAAGATCGCTCGACTGGCTCGAACGCGCCACGACTGTCGTCGGCTTTGGTCTGCCCTTCGCCCTCGCGCTGTCGGCGGCGGCTTTCCTGCTGTCGATGCCGCGCGGATCGGCCGTTTTCTGGACTCCCGCTGCGTTCCTGATCGCGTCCGCCATTGCAATAACCGCGGGCGTTTTCATGCGCACCAATGCCCGGCTTGGTTATTTCCTGCAGAGAATAACCGGAGCAACGCTGGTCGCGCTGCCCTTCCTTCGTCTCGTCATGGGCGGGCCGGGATGGCCCATGGCGCTTGCGGCGGGGCAACCGGTGATCATGGCCGTCGACATCGCGGTCGGCGCGGCAGGCTGTTGGATTTTGTGGCAGCACTCTCGAATCTCGGATCGCAAGCTGGCACCTCTGCCCGCTGCACTGAAACGCGCCGAATGATCGTGCTCCCGGTCCTGGCCATCGCCGTGTCGGGCCTATCGATTGGGGTCTTGTGCGTCGGCGATCCCAAGCGCCGCCGCGTCGGCTCCGGGCGCGGGGACGGGCAGGGCAAGTCTGTTCGGCGCATCGCGGTTGCCCTGGCGTGCCTCCCCGGCATGATTCTTGCTGCGACCGGTGATGTCTCAGGATTCCTGGGTTGGGTCGGCGGATGCTCCCTGATCGGATGGGGCATCACGCTGGCCATCAGCAAATTCAGCGCCGGGCGACCCTGATTTCCCTAACAACCTGATGGTCAACCACCGAAGCCGCGCCCGATCGACCCGCCGAACCCCCCTCTCGAAATAACCGAACTGCGCGACTGAACCCTTGCTGGCGCGCTGGCAGCCGGGTTGAACGCGTTGGATCCGACCTGAGTGCGTCCACTGACATAGTCGCGCGTGATGCGGCCTCCGGCACCTCCGAAATAATCGCCATTCCGGTCGCGATACATCGGTGCGCCACGATAGCCTCCGCCGCCGTTCAGCGCCTGGCCGATGATGAAGCCGGTCAGCAACGGTGTGAAAAAACTGCCGTTCGATCGAGGCGCACATTGGGCCGCGCCATATTGCTCTTCGCAGGTTTGCCTGTCCTCGTACCGGGGCGCAACCTTCTCATTGTCGGCCTGCGCCTGGGCATAGGCGGCATCGCATTGCGCGGCGGGCAGGGCCCCCGCCGCCCGGCACTCCGCCACCGATGTGTAGCTGACGGCATCGACCGGCTTGCCAACGCTATCCGCCCCATCGCACGCTGTCAGAGAGACACCTGCGCCTGCCATCATCGTGGTAAGGACCAGAGCCTTTGATCGCTTCATGATTGCGTCCTCAGTTCGTCATGCACGCGGCGTTCAAAACGCCGACGGTGATAGAAATGCTCGCCATATAGGTCGCCGCTGCCATCTCGCCGCGCACGATCCGGGTGCTGAAATCGGGCATGACGAACCGACGGACCACGGTGAACACGACGATCTGGATGACACCCGCCAGCAACGCCCATGACGCGAACTCGGCAAGCGTGAACGTGTGGGCGAGCGCGGACGCAAGTGGCAGCACATAGCCGATCAGCGCCGCACCCAAAGTGAGTGCGGCAGCGACGTTGCCGTCACGGATCAATTCGTGTTCGTTGTAGGGCGTGGCCCATTGATAGACGATCTTGAAAAGAATGGTGAACAATCCTGCGGCAAAAAACGCGATGATGAAGGCGATTGCGCTGGTTTGAAAACTGTACAGGTCGATCATATTCTTCCCCTTCAGGCCTTGAATTCGCCAAATTCGAGCGCGACGCCAAGCATTATTTCAAACGACACTTCCCCGGCCTCGTTTTCTTGGTCGATCGCCAGCAAAAGTTCGCGACCATCACCGTCCAGCGGGCGTGCGAACAGCATGCAGGTCTGGAAGATACGGCGATCCACGATACCATCGCGGTCGTCGTGGACATCCTCCCAAAAACTTACCGGTTCCTGGCACGGAGCAGCATCGTCGAACCAGAAGCGGCGATATTCGGGAAGGTCCGACGTCGTAAAGGCGGGGGCCGAAAGTCGCGCGCGCCATGCCGTTCGTTCTGCGGCCGCTCCAGGATAGCTACTTTGCCAAGGCGCGAACAGAGTCACATCGGTAACGTCCTGCCCCTCGCGATCGTTTGTGACGGCCTGGAACATGATGTCATCATCGGTGTAGAAGCGATGAACGAACCCGCCTTCGCCCAATTCGACCAGCCCCTGCGCTACGATCTGCAGGGTGTCGCTATCAAACGGAAATCTAAGGGCGTCACCAAACCGCCGCCACGCCAACGGATCGAGGATCATACTGCGACCCAGCGTGACGTTTCGGATGATGGGAAGTGGTGACCCTTCCAAGGCCTGCTTTCGACCGAAAAGACGATTAAACATAAAACCTCTCGAGGTGAGCTTCTGGCTATAGGGTAAACCCGCCGGGTGCGATAGCACCGCCAAATCACTGGCGCCCTTTGGCGGATGTTCTATGAGGACACAAATGCCTGCTCTGGAGCGAATATGACCGACACCCCGTGGACCGTCCGCACGCTGAAGGCCGCGCTCGACTCCCATCCGGCTTCCAGCAACGGCGAAGTGACTGCCCGTGTTGTCGAGGGGACGGACCCGGTCTTGATGGTCACGGTGCACAGCCACGGCGACCTGGAACTTTTTGTCAATGTCAGCGAAGCACAGATCGCCGCGTCGGTATTGCTTTGGCCCTGTGACGAGCAGCAGAACCGTGCCGCCTTCAACGAGTTTCTTTTGAAGGCGCAGAAGTTGGTGCCACTTTCGAATTTCGGGATCGGTACCGTCGACGGGCGTGATTTTTACGAATTGTTCGGCGAACTCGCGACGACCAGCTCGCTGGAGACGATCGTCATCGAATTGCGTATGCTGGCTGAAAACGCCATCGCGGCGGCCACCGATTTGCGCCAGGCGTTCGTTCCTGCGACCTGATCCCCTTATTTGTTCGGAGACGTTGCCATGGCAATCTGGAGTAAATTATTCACCCTCGGTCGCGCAGGCGCGCATGAAGCGACTGCGGCGGTCGTTGACGCCAACGCTTTGCGTATTCTCGATCAGGAAATTCGCGACGCCGACAAGGCGCAGGGAAAGGCGCGTGACGACCTGGCCGGTCTGGTCGCCCGACGCCGGATGCTGGAAACCGAGGTTGAGAGTTTTCGGTCGCAGGTTGCCAAATACGAAGCGTCCGCACGCACGGCGGTCGAAAAGAGCAACATGGATTTGGCGCGTCAGGTTGCCCAGCGCATCGCCGATCTGGAACAGGACATGTCGCTGAAGGTCCCGCAGATCGACGGGATGCGCGAGGCCGAGGAGCAAATCCACGCAACGATCGCCACGACCGATCGCAAGATCGACCAATTGCGGCGCGAGGTCGAAGTCGTAAAGGTCAACGAATCGGTGCAAAGGGCTCAGGCGACCGTCGCGGCGAGTGGCGCCGGCAGTTCGCTCGGTTCGGCCGCCGACAGCCTTGCGCGTATACGTGAGCGGCAGGCAATTCGGGGCGAGAAAATTCGGGCAGCAGGCGAAATCGAGGATCGACGCACGGGCGCGGACCTCGACGAGAAACTGCGGATCGCCGGGATATTGCCGGGCCAGTCCTCGGCTGACGATATCCTCGCGCGACTTGCCGCGCCGGCCAAACCGCTCCTCGAAGCACGCAATGATACCAAGACGCTCGAAAGCTGAGTCTGGTGCGACGCATCACGTTTGAGCCCCGCACAGATTGGCGCGAAAAAGCGGATGCGATCGGCTTTGTCTATCACGACACCGACGGCGCGCCGTACTGGGACGAGGCGACCGCATATGGCTTTACGCTGGCCGAGATCGAAAACGACATCGAGCCCGCAGCCGAAGCAGTCCACCAGCTTTGCCTTCAATTGGTCGACGAGGTCGTGCGCAACGACGCGCTGATGGACCGTCTCGCCATACCCGAGCCCTATCGCGCGTTTGTCGCCGAATCCTGGCGGTCGCGACAGCCCTCACTCTATGGCAGGTTCGACTTCTTCTACGACGGGCGGGGGCCGGCAAAGCTCTACGAATATAATGCGGATACGCCCACCTCGGTATTCGAATGTGCGACGTTTCAGTGGTTGTGGCTCGAGGAGTTGCTCGCATCGGGGACATTGTCCGCCGAAACCGACCAGTTCAACAGCCTGTTCGACGCCCTGCGCGGGCGCTTTGCCACGCTGTTCCCGACCGGAGGGTTCGTTCATTTCGCAGCCGACGCGGACGCGATCGAGGATCGCCAGACGGTGCGGTTCTTCGAGGACATCGCGTCGCAGGTCGGTATCGAACCAAAATTCGTTGCAATGCGCGACATCGGAGTGAATGCCACGGGGCACTTCGTCGATGCAGACGGGTTCGAATTGCGAGCGGCGTTCAAGCTGTATCCTTGGGAGCACATGCTCCGCGAACCTTATGCGCCCCACCTTCTGACCGCCGGGGTCCGGTGGATCGAGCCGGCATGGAAGGCGATCCTGTCGAACAAGGGCATTTTGCCATTGCTGTGGGAACGCCATCCCGGACACCCGAATCTTCTGCCCGCTTTTTTCGCCGATGATCCCGCTGCCAATACCCTTGGCCCCAGCTATGTCAGAAAGCCGATCTTCTCGCGTGAGGGTGCCAATATCGTAACGGTTCGCGATGGCATTGCCGGAGCCACGGTCGATCAGGGCTATGGCGGCGAAGGCCATGTCTGCCAGGCGCTGCTTCCTCCTCCCGAATTTGCAGGCAAGTATCCGGTCCTTGGCGTCTGGATGGTCGGCGATGCGGCCGTGGGCATGGGCGTGCGGGAGGATGTCGACCCGATTACGCGCAACCTCGCGCGCTTCGTGCCGCACATCATCGAGGCGCAGTGATCGTCGGCCGACCCCGCGAGCCATTACCGGACCGGCCGATCCCGCAGCCCTGGTATGGCCAGCTCTACATCCAGGTCGTCATCACCATAACCGCGGGAGTCCTTCTCGGCCATTTTGCGCCCGCGACCGGACAGGCGATGCAACCGCTCGGCGATGCCTTCATCAAATTGATCAAGATGATCATTGCGCCCGTGATCTTCCTGACGATCGTCACCGGCATAGCCGGAATGCGCGACCTTAAAAGCGCGGGGCGGGTTGCGGCCAAGGCGTTCGCCTACTTCCTGTTCTTTTCAACGCTCGCGCTGTTCGTCGGGATGATCGTCGCCAACGTCATTCGTCCGGGTGCCGGGCTCAATATCGACCCAGCCACGCTCGATGCGTCAAAAGTGAGCGAGTTCGCGGCAAAAGCGCACGAAAGCTCGGTTACCGGATTTCTTACGGCAATCATCCCCGACACGTTCCTGTCGTCCCTGACACAGGGCAATATCTTGCAAGTTCTCTTTGTCTCGATTCTGTTCGGCGTCAGCCTCGCGCTGATCGGTGATCGCGGAGCGCGCGCGTTGATCGTTCTGGAAGACGTGTCAATCGTATTTTTCAAACTTGTCAGTATCGTGATGCGTGTTGCACCAATCGGCGCATTCGGTGCGATGGCCTTCACGATCGGCAAATTCGGGATCGGAACGCTTGCCAACCTCGCGCTCCTGGTGAGCACTTTTTATGCCACCTCGCTGCTGTTCGTCATTCTGATCCTCGGAACCGTCGCGAGACTTGCCGGTTTTTCGATCTTCAGACTCATTGCCTATCTGAAAGCCGAATTGCTGCTAGTCCTTGGCACCTCGTCATCGGAAAGCGCCCTGCCATCGTTGATCGAGAAGATGGAGCGGGCGGGCTGCCCCAAGTCGATCGTGGGTCTGGTCGTTCCCACAGGCTACAGCTTCAATCTGGACGGCACCAATATCTACATGACGCTCGCCGCGCTGTTCATTGCGCAGGCTTGCAACGTGCACCTCACTATCGGACAGCAACTGTTGCTACTCGGCGTCGCCATGGTGTCATCAAAGGGGGCAGCAGGGGTCACGGGGGCTGGCTTCATAACCCTGGCCGCGACACTGTCGATTGTTCCATCCGTGCCCGTCGCGGGAATGGCTTTGATACTGGGCGTCGATCGCTTCATGAGCGAATGCCGCAGCCTGACCAACTTCATCGGCAATGCGGTGGCGACAATCGTGGTCTCGCGGTGGGAAGGCGCGCTGGATAGCGTTCAGCTTGAAGCCGCGCTGACTGGCCGCGCGCCTCCGGTCGAACCATTGCCGAAGGGCGCTGTTTCCGCAGGCTGAATACTCGGCTGGACTTCGCCCGGCGGATTTGCAAAACGCCACTGATCTTTTGCAATGGACCTGACAGCCTATGTTGCAGACACCGCGCAAACGTGTTTTCGCAGGAGAACGTGCGCGCACCTTGCGGGCAAGACATGGCCTAAACCAAACCGAGCTGGCGGCGCGGATCGGCCTGTCCGTAAGCTATCTTTCGCAGATCGAAAGCAACGACCGCCCAATGACCGATGCCGTCCTGATGGCATTCGCCCGTGCATTTCCCGATGACTGGGCGGACACCGGAGCGGACGACACAATGGCCTTGCTGGCCGCGGTCGAGGCTGCTGTGCACGCGACGACGACCCCCGATTCCGAATTTCCGCCCGATGCAATGCGACGGGCCGTGAACCAGCAACCGCTTCTTGCCACGCATCTGGTATCGCTTCATGCCGCCTACGCCCGGTCGCAGGAGCAGCTACGCTCGCTCGATGATGCGCTGAACAGCGGCAGCGAAACGCCGCTGCCGTGGGAGGAGGTCCGCGACTGGTTCCACGCGTCGGGCAATTATATCGACGCAATCGACCGGCGGGCTGAAGCAATCGCGTTGGAATTACTGGACGAGGCGGGTCCGGCGGCTGCAATCACTGAGCGCCTGCAGCGGGCGCATGGCGTTTCAATCGGTAGCGACCTGCCTGCGGATCGCCCTTTGCGAAGCTTCGACGTGACCTCAAGAACATTGTCGGTCGATCCATCATTGCCCAGCGAGAGCCGACTATTCCTGCTTGCCCACCAGTTGATGCGACTGGAGCTGGCAGCGCCGATCCACGCTGTCATAGACAGCGCCCGGCTGCGCTCCGAGGAAGCGTTTCAGCTACTTTCAGTGGGTCTTGCCAATTATGCCGCCGGCGCGTTGCTGATGCCATATTCACAATTCAGGCACGCTGCCCGCGCATCGCGGCACGATATCGACGCCCTGCGCCTGGAATTCGGTGTAAGTTTCGAACAGGCGTGCCACCGTCTTTCGACCTTGCAACGTCCGGGCGCCACAGGAATTCCGTTCTTTTTCTGCCGCGTCGACATGGCGGGAAATATTACAAAGCGCCATTCGGCCACGCGTTTGCAATTTGCGCGTTTTGGTGGCGCATGTCCGCTGTGGATCGTCCATGAAGCGGTTGCCATTCCCGACCGCGTTCTGGTGCAACTTGCCGAGACGCCCGATGGCGTGCGCTACGTCTCGATGGCCAAGGGTCTCGTCAAACCGTCGGGCAGCTTTGCCCGGCCGAGCCGCCGCTATGCCGTCGCGCTGGGGTGTGAGGTCGACTATGCACAGGACTTTATCTATGGCGATCAACTCGACGTGGCGGGCAGCCGAAGCGTGACGCCGATCGGCGTATCCTGCCGGATTTGCCCGCGACGGGAATGCGAGCAGCGCGCATTTCCCCCGGCTGGGCGGAACATCCACGTAAACCCCGACCATCGTGGCGTGGTGCCCTACACTTTCGACTGACGTCAATTCAGGTGTTATTTTAACCCGCACAGGCGCTAACGGCAAAGAAACACTATGGCGGCTAAAGAACCACAATGACCGCCGTATTGATCACTGTTGATACCGAGCTGTCCGCTCGACTTCACCGCCTTGGGACCAGCGCGCAGGAAAATTTCGATCTGTCTGTCCTCGGACGGTGTGGCGCCGGTCATTTCGGAATCGAATGGCAGATGCACGTGTTGGACAGACACGGACTGAAGGGGATTTATTTTGTAGACCCGATGCCGTCGCTGGTCCTCGGTGAAGCGGTCATTGCCAGCATCGTTGAACGTGTCCTTGCGCGGGGTCACGAGGTCCAACTCCATTGCCATCCTGAATGGCTCGAATGGGCGATCGCCTCGCCAGTCGAGGGGCGGCGCGGTCGCAACATTGCCGATTTCCCGCTGGCCGATCAGATAAGTCTGCTGGACTATGGTTGTGGCGTCCTCGAGCGCGCGGGTGCCCCGCGACCGACCGCATTCAGGGCGGGAAACTTCGGTGCGAATGACGATACGCTAAGAGCAGTTGCAGCGGTCGGACTGACGTATGACTCCAGCGTCAACGCCGATTTTCTTCGGGGTGATTGCCAGATCACGATACCTGCCGGGCAAAACTCACCCGTCGAGATTCTTTCGACGATCGAACTGCCTGTTTCCGGCCTGTACGACCGCCCCGGTCATTTCAGGCCCGCGCAGGTCTGTGCGATGTCGGACTGGGAGATGCGCGCTATGCTCGATCATGCGGCTACCATAGGACAGTCGGTGGCGACGATCGTCACGCACAGTTTCGAAATGCTGTCCCGCGATCGCCAGCGTCCGAACTGGTCAGTGATCAAGCGTTTCGACCGCCTCGCCAAATTCATCGGCAGCCACCCGCGTCTGGAAAGCGCGACGTTCGGGACGCTTGATCCTGCCGCGTCGGTCAGTGAGAATTTGCCGCGTCGCGCGCCGAACATATTTCGAACCGTGGCGCGCACGGTCGAACAGGTTGCCGCGACCGTTCTGTACGAACGCACGTCACGTTCATGAAGGCGCTGGTCCTTGGGTCGGACACGCCGATTGGACTGACCATCATCCGTGAACTGGGTGCGCATGGCGTCGAGGTCGAGGCGATCGGGCGCTCCGGTCGATCGATCGGCGGCGCGTCACGCTTCGCTACGAAGGAGCATGTCCGGCCACAGGGTGCGATCGACCAGTGGGTTCCGCAGCTCATCAGACAGTCCGGCGCGGACGCGCTGCTGGCGGTGTCCGAATCCGATCTCCTCGAGCTGTCCGCGCTGCCAAGGCTTATCGAAAATTGCCACATCCTGACGCCGCGCCCCGGACCATTGGCCCAGGTGCTCGACAAGTCGGTGACGCTGGCACTGGGGCGCTCGCTCAAAATGGACGTCCCAATCAGCTGGCAGCCGGTTCAGGGGGAAGACTTTGCAGCGCGGACGCAAAGCTTTGATTATCCGGTTATCCTGAAATGGGCCGACCCGCCAAGGCTCGCGCCCATGCTCGCGGAACGGGGACTGACCTTCCTGAAGGCCGAGTATGCGAACGACGAAAGCGCTTTGCTTGCGGCGCTCAGCCGATACGACGGGCTGGCACGCTGGCCGCTGGTTCAAACCTATTGCCCGGGTGTCGGTATCGGCCAGATGATCCATATGTCGGGAGGGCAGGCAACGCTTCGTTTCCAGCATCTCCGACTCCATGAATGGCCACCTGAAGGCGGCGTTTCGACGCTATGCCGAAGCGTTCCCATCACCGAACACAGCGCCCAGATGATACAGTCCGAGGCTTTGCTGCGGGCTTTCGACTGGGATGGGCCCGCGATGGTGGAATATCGTCACGACCCGGCAACCGGGCGCTATTGGTTGATGGAGGTCAACGGCCGATTTTGGGGAAGCTTGCCACTGGCGTCGGCAAGCGGGGCAGAGTTTGCATGGGAATCGTTTCGGCGCAGCGTGCTGCGTGAGACCGCGACCGCACCCGTCCCACGGACAGACCTGCGCGCGCGATACATGATTCCCGAATCCCGCAGGTTGGTGCGCGTCGTTTTCCAAGAACAGGCCATCAGGGACAGCAGCTTTCGGCGGCGACCTTGGGCGGAAACCCTCGACTATTTCCTCGAATTTTTTAATTTCCGGACGCGATATTATGTCTTCAGGTTCGATGACCCCAGGCCCTTGATCTGCGATTTCGCCAATATCGTCAGGAAGCTTTGGTCCCGGGAACAAGGATAGCCAGCGTCCGGACCGCGTGATCGATCCGCTTGAGGCAGGTTCGCACATAACTCTCCGACAGCCGATACGGGTCGTGCAGGTGCGGAACGCCCGCATACCGCCCCAGCAAGTCAATCTGCAGGCCGTCGAACCGTGGATCGCTGTGCAACCTCGCGATCTGACGAACCTCCATCACCAGCATCAGATCATCGGGCCGGGCCTGAAAATCCCCGACCGCGGTCGTGCGATGGCGCGTTAGATCGACGTTCAGTTCGCGCGCTACCTCGGTCACTGGAGGATGCGCGGGAAGCCCGCTGGTCGTGCTGAGACCGAAGGAAGCGGAATTCAACCCAATGTCTTGTGCCAGGACATCGGCATATGAGCTACGACAAATATTGCCGTGACAAACGAATACCAATCGTCTGATTTTGGTCAGGTCGGCCCGAGGTACGACCAATGACTGACCATGGGAAATGATGAGCCGTACCAGCCCGCGCCAGGTGCCGAAGGAGCGATCGATTGTGCTAACTCTGGGCACGGTACTGCTTGACTCCCCGTAAAGCTTTCAGCCTGTCACTCACCAGGTCGACGAGCCACCGCACAAGCGGCTTTAACCGTCCGCGTTGCATCTCCGTGACCTGCGCCACGACCGCGATAATGACCAGCGCAATCGTGGCGATAAGGACCGCCGATCTTTCATTCGGGAAATAGGCTGCGAGCACGGCTGTGACGACCAGGATCGCAGGCTGGTGCAATAGATAAAGTGTGAATGACCGGGCGACACCCCAACGGATCGGGGATCGGAAAAATCCTATAACGGCGTTCAGCTCCGGACCCAGTTGCTTGGCAGCCGTCAGGTTGAGCGCAATGCTGCAAGCGAGCATGGTGTCGGTCAACAGGTATCGCGACCACGCCATCTGGGTCCACCAAAAGTCATGGCCCAGACCGCGCTCCAGCCACTGTCCGCCAGCTCGTTGGAGGTCCAGATTATAATAAACGGCGAACACCACAGCTGGTTGTACGAACGCCAGCCAGATCATTGATTTCCGCCATCTCCTCGTGGCCGTTTCGCGAAAAGCCAGCCATCCCACTGCCCAGATCGGGAACAGCAACATGATATTGGGGCTCGCGATCAGCATGACACCGGCAGTCAGGGCAATTCTGGTCCGACCCCGACAGTAAAACAGGGTCGCGAAAATCACATAATACCAAAACTCGTAGCTGATCGACCAGAACGGGGTGTTCGACATAATCTGGATGGACACCCACGCTTCATTCAGCATTGTAGCACCCATTAGCAGGCGCAAGAAATCCGAGCCCGGCGGCGGCATCCCGCTATACAATTGTGGATCAATCGCTTGGCCGGTGCGGTCGAAAACATAGGTCAGCACAAGGCAAGGCAGCACCACCGAATAAACGCGCGTGAGGCGAGCAACGGCATAGGCACGAACCCCTGCCGGTGGCCTTGGATCGACGCCGGTGGTCCGGGGGGGCGTGGTCGAAAATGGGATGACAAAGCCGGATAATACGAAAAATACGACCACCGCCTCGTGGCCAAAGCTGTTCCACAACGCCTTCGACGCGCCGGTGTTTGGCAAGCCCGCGAGGTGAAAAACGAATACCTCCAGCGCGGCCGACAGCCGCAAGAGGTCGAAATACAAGGATTGTCCACGATGCATAAATGATCTTCGAACGGATATTGAACTGCCTATGACACGCCATACGGCGACTTTCCGCTAAAAACGTAGCGATCTGCGCTCTGCCACCCTTTTCAAATCGCCTGCGGACGCTAAGGCGCGGGGGCGGGGGAGCGAATTTCCGGGCCCTATTGGACAGGCGGTCCATGGCGTCCCCAGCTAGGGCATCCCTTAATGACCAACGGCCGCTATCCTGATCAGTCTGAGGCCTATGCGATACTGGTCCGGACAGCGTGCAAAAGCATCATGACGCGATGATTTCCCGCGTTTTTATTGATCGACCGATCTTTGCTTGGGTGCTGGCGATCATCGTCATGATGGCGGGCATAGGCGGCATCCTGGCGCTGCCGGTCGAACAATTTCCCGACATTGCGCCGCCTTCGGTCAACGTTCGCGCCAACTACCCCGGGGCATCGGCTGAAACGCTGGAATCAAGCGTCACTCAGGTAATTGAGCAGCAGCTGACGTCGATCGATGGCCTGCTCTATTTTTCGTCGCAATCCAGCTCGGCGGGATCGGTGTCGGTCACGGTGACCCTGGCCAAAGGAACTAATCCCGATATCGCGCAGGTGCAGGTCCAGAACAAGGTCCAGCAAGCGCTTCCCCGTTTGCCGCAGGCGGTCCAGCAACAGGGACTGGTCGTTACCAAATCATCGAGCGATCCGCTGATTATCGCTGCCATTTACGACGCGAGCGACCGGGCGACCAGTGCCGATATCGGGGATTATCTCGTCTCCAACCTGCAGGATTCGCTGTCGCGGCTGCCGGGCGTTGGTGATATCAACGTGTTCGGATCGCAATATGCGATGCGGATCTGGATCGACCCGTTCAAGCTGGCGCGGGTCAAGTTGATGCCGAGCGATGTGCGGACGGCGATCGAGGCTCAGAACACCCAGGTCGCTGCCGGACAGATTGGCGGCCAGCCGTCGCCCGATACGCAGATGCTGAATGCCACCATTACAGCGCGTTCGCGCCTAACCAGCGCCGAACAATTTCGTGACATCATCGTCAAGACGCAGACTGACGGATCGACCGTTAGGCTGCGCGATGTCGCCCGTGTCGAACTGGGCAGCGAAAGCTATTCTTCGATAAGCCGACTAAACGGTCATCCCGCCGCAGGCATCGCGATCTCCCTTGCGCCCGGTGGGGATGCGCTGAAAACGGCTGAATTGGTTCGCAACGAGGTGCTCCACCAAGCGGAATCGTTTCCGTCGGGTTTCAACTACGCCTTCCCCTATGACGCGACCGCGTTCATCAAGCTTTCGATCAACGAAGTCATCAAGACATTGCTTGAGGCGGTCTTGTTGGTGGTGATTGTCATGTTCGTGTTCCTGCAAAGCTGGCGGGCAACCCTGATTCCGGCAATTGCCGTGCCAGTCGTTTTGCTGGGCACTTTCGGCGTGCTCGCCATAGCCGGCTATTCGATCAACACGCTGACACTGTTCGCCATGGTGCTGGCCATCGGGTTGCTGGTCGACGATGCCATTGTCGTGGTCGAGAATGTCGAGCGGGTTCTTGAGGAAAATCCCGACATGTCTCCCCGCGACGCGACCATACAGTCGATGGGTGAAATCCAGACGGCACTGATCGCTATCGCACTGGTGTTGACGGCGGTATTCCTGCCGATGGCGTTCTTCGGCGGATCGACCGGTGCGATTTACCGTCAGTTTTCGATCACGATCGTGTCGGCGATGGTCCTGTCTGTGCTGGTGGCGCTCGTCCTGACGCCGGCGTTGGCGGCAACCCTCTTGAAGCGGCCCGATGTGCATGCCCAGGCGCAAGGCAACGGACTTGCTGCCAAAGCGCATCGTCTTGGAGAAAAATTCAACGGCTGGTTCAATCGCACCGCCGATCGCTACCGTAACTCAATCGTCACGATCTGGGAGCGCCGTTATATCTCGCTCGGTGCTTACGCATTGGTGGTCGTGCTTCTGGTGGTCGTGTTTTTACGCCTGCCGACCAGCTTTTTGCCGAGCGAGGATCAGGGGCGAGCGCAGTTGCAATTTACTTTGCCCCCAGGAGCGACCCAGGCGCGGACCATTGCTGCAGCCAAGGCGATCGAGGATTATTTCTACAAGAATGAAAAGGCCGACGTACCGATCGTCTATACGGTCGCGGGGCAGGGACAAGGTGGAGCAGGACAAAATGCCGGAAGAGGATTCATTGCCTTCTCGCCGTGGGACGAGCGTAGGGGTGAAGAACACAGCGCCGCCGGAATCGTAAAGCGCGTTACCGCGGGGCTGGCGAACTTGCGCGATGTGCAATTCTTTGCGCTCAATCCGCCGACCGTGCGTGGCCTCGGCAACTCGACCGGATTTACCGTCGAACTGCTCAACAGCGGTGGTCTCAGTCGCGAAGATTTCACGCAACGCAAGAATGCCTTGTTGGATGCAGCCCAAAGGGACGATCAGCTTACCGCCGTCCGCCTCAACGGCCTTGAAGATACACCGACTCTCAACGTCGATATTGATCAGGAGAAGGTTGGCGCGCTAGGCCTCGTGCAATCGCAGGTCGATGCCACCCTATCCGCTGCCTGGGGGGGGAACTATATCAACGATTTCGTTGACAGGGGCCGGGTGAAGCGCGTTTATCTCCAGGGCGATGCCCAGTTTCGTAGCAAGCCTGACGACCTGTCGAACTGGTTTGTCCGATCGGCCAACGGTGAGATGGCGCCATTTTCCGCCTTTGCCACGACATCATGGCGAGTCGCTCCGGTGACGCTCAGCCGCTTCAATGGCTTGGCCGCATTCGAAATTCAGGGACAGGGAGCGGGTGGCGTCGGGTCTGGGGCCGCCATGAAGCGGATTGAGGCAATCGCGGCGACGCTACCGGGCACGTCGATTGCGTGGAGCGGTCTTTCGTATCAGGAGCGCCTATCCGGCGCACAGGCGCCCTATCTTTATGCGTTGTCGCTGGCGGTGATCTTCCTGTGTCTGGCGGCATTGTATGAAAGCTGGTCGATCCCGTTGTCGGTTATGCTTGTCATACCACTGGGACTGGTGGGGGCGGCGGTTGCGGTCGCCTTGCGGGGGTTGGACAACGACGTTTTTTTCCAGGTAGGCTTACTGACGACGATGGGGCTTTCCGCCAAGAATGCGATCCTGATCGTGGAGTTTGCAGAACTGGCCGAGAAACAGGGCAAGTCGGCTTTCGATGCGGCACTGGAAGCAGCACGCCTGCGATTGCGGCCGATCATCATGACCAGCCTCGCGTTTATTTTCGGTGTCATGCCGCTCGCTCTTTCGACGGGGGCAGGTGCCAAAAGCCGGGTGGCGATTGGTACTGCGGTCGTCGGGGGCACCCTGACCGCGACGCTGTTGGCAATATTCTTCGTGCCGCTGTTTTTCGTGCTCGTGCGCAAGATGTTCCACGGATCGGATGCGAGCTCCGGGCCGGCGCATTCAGAATCCGACTAGACGATAACCCACTCCTGGTTCATTCCTGATCAGCTCGGGGCTGGAAGGATCAATCTCCAGCTTCAGCCGCAACCCGCGAACCGCGACACGCAGATATTCGATGTCGGTCCGGTGCGCCTGACCCCATACGGTCGACAGTAACTCGGTATGCGTGATGACGCGGTCAAGATGGCGCGCGAGTTCGGTCAGAACCCCATATTCTTTGGGGGTTAGGTGGATTTCATTGCCATCGCGCAAGACCTGCCGGGAAACGGTGTCGATAACAATGTTACGCACAGTCACCGGCCCGGATGTCGAATTTCCCCCCGCGCGACGGCGCAGCGCCGCCCTGACGCGCGCCAGCAGTTCCTCGGTGTCGAATGGCTTCACCACATAGTCGTCGGCCCCAAGGTCGAGTGCTGCAACCTTCTCGCTGGTCGCATCACGCGCCGTCAGGACGATCAGCTCACGATCCATCGCCTTGATCAGAGGGATCAGTTCCAGGCCATCGCGGTCCGGCAGGCCGAGGTCGAGTAAGATCAGCTCGCAACCGGGCCGCCTGGCAATGACAAGAGCCTCGACGGCATTGGCCGCCTCATCGACCGCATAGCCAGCCCGTCCAAGCGCCGCATTGACCAGCCGGCGGATGGCAGGTTCATCATCGACGATCAAGATTTGTCCGGTCACTGGGCAGTGGCCGGCGTCACGCGACGCAGCATCGCCTCTGGCCAATCTATTTCGAAGCGAGCCCCACCATCTTCCCCATTTGCGGCCCGCACGGTCAGGCCCATGGCATCGGAAAACCCCTTTACGATCGCCAGCCCCAGTCCCGTCCCGCCGCTCCGGTCGTCGCCCTCGACACGCGAAAACCGGAGGAAGATGTCGTTTTCACCGCCGAGCGGAAGGCCCGGACCCTCATCGCCAACGACGAGGCGCAGGCCATTGCGAGAGCGCGTGGCCGTCACCGATATTCGACCAGAGACCGGCGAGAACTTGGCAGCATTGCTCAACAGGTTGATCAGGATATGATGGAGCATCCGGGGATCGGCCTGCACAAATGGCAGGTTGGGAGCGACGTCGAGAATAAGCTGGTGGGTCGCTAATTCGGCTCGCAGGTCCTGCGCGGCAGACGCAATCGCATCCACCAGATCGGTCGCCTCGCGCTTCATGACAAGCGCCCCCGTTTCCAGCCGGGTCATCTCCACGAGGTCGTCGAACACCCGCCGCAAACGACGCGCTTCGCTTTGCAGCAAATCCGATGTCTGGGATGATCCATGTTCGACGGCCAGGGCGTTGGCCGCAGCGACTACCGCGGTAAGCGGCGTTTTCAGGTCGTGGCCCAGAGAAGACAAAAGGGTAGCGCGCAGCTCGTCGCGTTGTTTGAGCGCGTCAACCTCCCACGCATTCGCTTCGATCTTTAGCCGCTCATGGGCCAGTGCCGCCTGTCCGATGAGCGTTGAGAATAATATTCGCTTTTCCGTCGGCACCGGGTCGCCGGAGGTGGAACGCGCGATACCCAGCACCCCCAATGTCCCCAGCGCCGTTATCAGCGGGTGAAATTGCCAGTCAGAGGCATTCAGTGTCTCGCTGTCGCGGCCCGACACGGTCCCCTGGTCGAAAGCCCATTCGGCGGCAGCAATGTCGACGGGGCCGAGCGATGGCTCATGGGGGCTGGCGCTAGTGACTTGCAGGGGCGAAGTTCGGCTGGTGAACAATACGGTCGATACATCGAGCAAGGCGGAGATTTCTTCGCAAACTGCGTCCGCCGTGCCCTTTCCATCCGAGACCCCGGCCAGACGTTGCCCGAATGCGGCCAGTGCGGCATTCTCGGTCGCGGTGCGAGCACCGATCGTCGCCTCGCGCTTTAACCTACCTGTCATCTGACTGGCGATTGTGCCGACCATCACGAACACGAGCAGCGTCACGACATTTCCGGGATCGCTGATCGTGAGGGTGTAAAGCGGCGGCAGGAAAAAGAAATTATAGGCGAGGGCGGCCGCAAAACTGGCGAGTAGGGATGACCGCAAGCCGAATAACGTTGCCGTGGCGATAACCGGGATAAGGTAGATAAGGTCGATTGAATTTGCTCCGACAAATGGCCTCATCAGAGCGGCCAAGGCGGTCGTCAATGCGATCAGGCCGAGGCTGCCGCCAAACCCGCGTATCGACCCCTTGCGTGTGACGGCGACATCTTCAGGCGGTGGAACGCCGTCGCTGACCGGCACGACATGGATCGCGACACCATCGAGTTGGCGCACGAGGTGGTCGACCACCGATCCGTGACGTAGTTCGAACCACCAGCTCCGGCGCGATTTTCCGATCACGATGGCCGTGGCTCGGGTCTCGATGATGTGCGCGCATAGCCCGGCCAGAACGGTGCGAGCCGGGACAGTGACGATCGTTGCGCCCAATGCTGCGGCCAGCTTCAACGCGCCTGCCATGCGCTCGCGCGAAAGCGGGCCGAGTGTGGCGGTTCGCGGGGTTTCCACATTCACCGCCGTCCATGGCGCTCGCAATGCGTCGGCAAGGCGCTTGGTGGCCCGGATCAGTGCTTCGCTACCGGGTTGGTCGCCGACCGCCACGACCACCCGTTCGCCGGCTGCCCAGTTTCCGCTTTCTCCGGCCAGACGGATATGGTCGAGCATTTGCAAGTCGATTGCCTGTGCCGCCCGGCGCAGGGCCAGTTCACGCAAAGCGGACAAGTTCGACTTTGAGAAGAAATGCCCGAGCGCGCGCGATGCCTCGTGCGGGACGTAAACCTTGCCGTCCTTCAACCGCTCGATCAGTTCGTCGGGCGGAAGGTCGACGATCTCGATTTCGGCATCGTCGAGCATTGCGTCCGGCACCGTCTCGCGCACCCTGACGCGGGTGAAACCTGCCACGACGTCGTTCAGGCTTTCGACGTGTTGGATGTTGAGGGTCGTTAGGACGTTTATCCCGGCGTCGCGCAATTCCTCGATATCCTGCCAGCGTTTAGGGTGGCGACTGCCGGGGACGTTGGAATGCGCAAACTCGTCCACAAGAGCGACCGTCGGGTGGCGCGCCAGCAGCGCGTCAATGTCGAATTCGTGAAGTTTTTGCGCGCCGTAGGTCACCGCGCGGCGGGCGATGACCTCGAAGGGCGCCACCAGCGCCTCCGTCTCGGGGCGGCCGTGGGTCTCGATAAAGCCCACGACCACATCGGTGTCGCCGCGAAGCATCTCGGCTCCCTCCCGCAGCATTTCATAGGTCTTGCCGACTCCCGGCGCGGCACCCAGGAATATCTTCAGCCGTCCACGCGCTTCCCGCTTTGCAACTTTCAGCAGTGCTTCGGGTGTCGGGCGGGGCAGGTCACTCACTTGGATGTTTTAGCAGATAATCCGTCGATCTGTCGATTGAGCATCAGGACGTTTACATGGGCGTCGCCGATCAGGCCAAGCGCCGGAAAGGCGATAGCGTGCTCGACCTGTCGATGAAGCTCCGTTGCAGGCATGTTCCGCGCCTTGGCAATACGGCCGACTTGAGAAAAAGCCGCCTCCGGGCTGAGGTCAGGATCGAGCCCGGAAGCGGAAGTGGTGACGAGGTCGGCCGGAAGGGGCCCCGCCATTCCCTGTACGCGAGCCTCAGCGACCCGGTTCGCGATAGCATCACGCAAATCCTTTGATCCGGGCGCGAGGTTGGTCGCTCCCGATGCGCTGGCGTCGTACCCCTTGCCAGCGGCAGAAGCCCGAGGGTGGAAATAGCGTGCGCCAACAAATCCCTGGGCGATCAGCTCGGAGCCGACGACTGTGCCATTGGCAACGATCAGGCTGCCGTTGGCTTGGACCGGAAAGGCGACCTGCCCGAGCCCGGCAATCAAGGCGGGATAGGCAAGGCCGGTGATGCCCGCGAGCAGCAGGAGGATCACGACGGCAGGACGGATAGCGGTACGGATTTCTGTCAACATGTTGATTATCCTCAAGCGAGATGAAGGCCGCTGACGACCAGGTCGATAAGCTTGATGCCGATGAACGGCGCGATCAGGCCGCCGAGGCCGTAAACCATTAGGTTACGCGCCAGCAGCGTCCCGGCCGGGGCGGGCCGGTATTTCACGCCTTTCAAAGCCAGCGGGACCAATGCCGGGATGATCAGCGCGTTGAAGATGATTGCCGACAGGATCGCGCTTTCCGGGCTGCCGAGGCGCATGACGTTCAGCACACCCAAGCCAGGATACAGCGCCACGAAAATGGCAGGCAGGATCGCAAAATACTTGGCGACGTCGTTGGAAATCGAGAACGTCGTCAGTGCGCCCCGCGTCATCAGCAACTGTTTGCCAAGCCCGACGATCTCGATCAGCTTGGTCGGATCGCTGTCGAGGTCGACCATGTTGCCCGCCTCACGCGCCGCCTGCGTGCCGGTGTTCATCGCCACGCCGACGTCCGATTGCGCCAGCGCCGGAGCGTCGTTGGTGCCGTCGCCGCACATTGCGACCAGCTTCCCGCCCTCCTGTTCCTTGCGGATCAGCGCAAGCTTGTCCTCGGGTGTTGCTTCGGCAAGGAAGTCGTCGACCCCGCTTTCCGCAGCGATACTGGCGGCGGTAAGCGGGTTGTCGCCGGTGATCATCACCGTCCGAATCCCCATATTCCGCAATTCCCCGAACCGCTCGCGGATACCGGCCTTGACGATGTCCTTCAAGTGAACGACGCCTAGCAAGCGGGCACCATCGGCGACGGCGAGCGGCGTTCCGCCCGAGCGCGCGATCTCGTCCGAGATCGCCTTCAGGGCCTTGGCCGCGACCGGGTCGACACTGTCCCCCAGTCGCCGCAGGACGGCGTCGACCGCACCCTTGACCAGCGAACGATTGCCGATCTGCAAACCGCTAACGCGGGTTTGCGAGGTGAACTTGATCGGCTCTGCATCGGTAGGCATCGCCTCGCCTGCGCCGGCCAGCACTACGATGGAGCGGCCTTCTGGCGTTTCATCGGCGAGGCTGGCAAGATGCGCCGCCGCGATCAAATCGCGATCGCTAACGCCCGGGATGGCAAGAAATGCGGTCGCTTGGCGATCGCCGATGGTGATCGTGCCGGTCTTGTCGAGCAACAGTACGTCGATGTCACCGGCCGCCTCCACGGCGCGTCCCGATTTGGCCAGCACGTTGAAGCGCACCAGCCTGTCCATTCCGGCGATACCGATCGCCGATAGCAAGGCTGAAATTGTCGTGGGGATTAACGTCACGAACAATGCGACGAGAACCGGAACCGCCAGGCTGCCACCTGCATAGGCCGCAAAGGAGGGCAAGGAGGCAACCGCGATCAGGAAAATAAGGGTTAGGCCAGCCAACAATATGGTCAGCGCGACTTCGTTTGGGGTCTTTTGGCGGCTCGCTCCTTCGACCAGGGCGATCATGCGATCCAGAAACCCCTGGCCCGCACCCGCGGTGACGCGCACCTTGATTGAATCCGATATGACTCGCGTCCCTGCGGTCACCGCTGAACGGTCGCCGCCGCCTTCGCGAATCACAGGGGCGCTTTCGCCGGTGATGGCAGCCTCGTTGACGCTGGCGACGCCCCAGACGACTTCGCCATCGGCGGGAATCAGGTCCCCGGTTTCGACCAGCACGACATCGTCGATGCTCAGTTCGGTTGCGTTGACCAGTTCCCAGCTATCGTCGAGCTCGATCAGTTTCTTGGCGCGAAGGTCGGCCTTGGTCGATCGCAACGATGCCGCTTGGGCCTTGCCGCGACCCTCTGCCATCGCTTCGGCAAAATTGCCGAACAACACCGTCAGCCACAGCCAGAACACCAGTTGCGCCTGGAACATGACGCTGGTTGAGTCGGTGAAGATGCCCTTGATCAGCAAAACCGTAGAGAGCGCCGCGACCAATCCGGTCACGAACATCACCGGGTTACGGATCAGCGTACGCGGGTTGAGTTTCACAAAGCTGTCGCGAGCCGCCGCCGTTAGCAATGGGCCCGTAAACAACGAAGTTTGGTTAGCCATTTCAAATACCCTTAAAGGACGGTGCCGGCGGCGATCTGCGCCTGGTCGGCAATCGGTCCGAGGACGAGTGCGGGCAGGAATGTCAGTCCGCCGACGATGACGATGACGGCCATGAGCAAGCCGATCCACAGCCCCCCGGTGGTCGGGAAAGATCCCGCACCTGCCGGGATGCGCTTCTTGGTGGCGAGACCGCCTGCGATGGCGAGGACGGGCAGGATCACCCCGAAGCGCCCGACGAACATGGCCAAGGCAAGCAGCAGATTATAAAAGGGTGTATTGCCCGTCAGCCCGCCGAAAGCTGAGCCGTTGTTCGCAGTCGCGCTGGTGAAAGCATACAGGATTTCGGAAAATCCATGTGGCCCCTTGGCAAGCGGTCCCGCCAGCCCGGCGGGCAAGACGCTCGCCACCGCCGACAGGGCGAGGATCATCAAGGGCGGAATGACGATGGCGATGACAGCCAGCTTCATTTCACGCGCTTCGATCTTTTTGCCGACATATTCGGGGGTCCTGCCGACCATCAACCCGGCGATGAACACCGCGAGAATACAATTGACCAGTACCGCATATAGTCCCGACCCGACCCCGCCGATCACCAGTTCGCCAAGCTGCATGTTAAACATGGCTATCATCCCGCCGAGCGGCATCAGGCTGTCATGCGCCGCGATTACGGCCCCGGTGGACGTTGCCGTGGTTATCGTCGCGAACAGCGCGGAGGTCGCGACGCCGAAGCGAACTTCCTTTCCCTCCATGTTGCCGCCGACGATGCCGAGAGCGTGGTGGATGGGGTTGCCCGCCGCCTCTGCGCCATAAGTGACCGCGACACCGCCGACGAGCAGCAATAGCATGGCCGCCAGAATCGCATAACCCTGGCGGATATTGCCTACCGCCTTGCCGAAGGTCAGCGTCAGGCCGGCACCGATCACGAGTATGCTGAGCATCTGGATGAAATTGACGACGGCACTAGGATTTTCAAAGGGATGCGCTGAATTGGCGTTGAAGAATCCGCCACCGTTCGTGCCCAGCATCTTGATCGCGAGCTGCGACGCGACCGGTCCCAACGTCAGAACCTGCTTTGTCCCTTCGACCGTCGTGGCTGTTGCCGAAGCGGCAAACGTCTGTGGCACGCCGAGCGCCACATAGACTACGGCAAGGATGATCGAGATAGGCAGCAGCAGATAAAGCGTCGTCCGGGTCACATCGACCCAAAAATTGCCGATCCCCATTCCTTGCTTGCGTGCAAACCCACGAATGAGTGCGAACGCGACTGCGATACCCGTGGCTGCAGAAAAGAAATTCTGAACGGTAAGGCCAAGCATCTGGGACAGGTGCGATAGCGTGCTTTCTCCACCATAATTCTGCCAGTTGGTATTCGTGACGAAACTGACCGCCGTGTTGAACGCCAGATAGTTTTCCACCGCCGGTAAGCCTTGCGGATTGAGGGGCAGGACGCCCTGAAGCTTCAAGATCGCGAAGAGCATGGCAAAGCCTGCAATATTGAAAACCATCAGCGCACAGGCGTAGCCGACCCAGCTTTGATCCTTGTTCGGGTCGATCCCGGCAAGTTTGTATAATCCCGTCTCGATCAAAACGAGCGGACGGGCAAGTGGCATCTCGCTACCGCTATACAGTGAATACATCCATGATCCCGCAGGCCGCGCCAGCGCAACCGTGACTGCTATGAAAAGGAGGATCATCCCCCAGCCGATAAGTGTCATTGCGTGCGCTCCCTCAATATCGTTCGGGACGTGCGAGCACGGCCAGCAAATAGAAAAGCACGATTGCGGCGACGATCGCGCCGAGCAGAAGATCGATGGGCATTGGTCCGCCTGTCGTTAAGTCAGGCGTCACCCATGGCCGAAATGGACGTTAAGGTTCGCGGTGGATTGCCCGGCTCCGGCGTAAAGAAACCGTAAAGCCAGAAGCGCGCGACCATAGAACGCGGCGTTAAGATTTGTTTGACAACAGTCCGTTAAGGCAGGCCCAGCGGGGAATGTATAGCCCCGGGGAACACACATGGTATCGAATGTCCAACGGCTTGAAGCACCTTTAATCGACCCCATCAACCGTCGGTCGTCTCCCCGCGTTTCGGTGTTGGTGGCCCAAGCCAGCGTGCGGAAGTTCAGCGAACAGCCAACCGAAGCCGTTCTTGGCGACCTGTCCATCTATGGCTGCAGAATTCAATCACCCCTCGAACACAGTGCCAATGAGCGCGTCTGGCTGCGCTTTTCAGGAACCAATCCAATCCACGCTACCGTTGTCTGGAGCGACAAGGGATTTGTTGGCTGCCGGTTCGATGTTCCGATCGCGAACAGTCTTTTTCGATCGCTAACGCTAGATGGCACGCCACAACTGAAAATTGCCGAAATCACACGCTGAGTGGGATAATCCGGCAGTCTTAGTTTGCCAACTGGCCCAACATTTCGGACCAGCGTGCGTCCAGATCCTTGCTGACCCCGTGTCTTGACGAAACGTTGAAAAAAACGGTCGCTGGATTTGAACATCAACATGCAATCTCGCGCTGACCATGCCCACAGTGCCAGTCAGCAAAAAGATGTTCTCGCGATGCTGTAACGCCGTCATTTTCGTCGCCATGAACGCGTGGTCGAAGGCCTCCATCCGGCTTTTCTGCTGGTGAAAGAAAGATGGGCCTGTCGCAGCCGCACAAAGCCCGACGGCAGGCGTCCGATACTTGTTATTCTGTTGCCGGGTGATGGTTGCCGCCTCCTTATCAAAGGTAGGAAGATCGAAGTATCTTCGATGGCCCGTTTGCGCAGAACGGCAAACGGCTTCCGGTGACGGATAACCATATCGGCGTTTACCCGGATCGTCACCCTGCAGAATCACTCGTCTTGTTCATGGGCTTTCTCGCCGAGATCATTCGGGCCGCCGATTGGCTGCCCCGAAACAATTAGCCCTACGTCATTGTCCGCGGTCAAACCCGCCGGACCCATCTGGTTTGCGACCTTATTTATGGTTCCCTCATCTTCGGCGGTCGTGTTATTATCGTCAGGAGTCATGGAAATTACCTTGCTGCCGTAACGAAGCATCAATTCACGGCCGTTCGATGAGTTCCCTGGGAGGGCGATCGTTGTAGGCCGCCTCAGCGGCGCGACGATCCCAGGCCCAGCCCGGACAAGCTTTTCTGGTCGAACTTGAAGCGCAGGGTCACATAAGGTCCCGAACGGGTGTAGCGTGCATCGTTATAGTCGCGGTCATTATAGCCGACAATATTGTAGCCTACCGAAATATAGCCATTCTTGAACGGAGCAATGCCAACTGCCGGGCCACCGGAATAACTGATGGCCCGTCCTGCAGCGCTTTCGCGGACAGTTCCCGACACGCCCAGGTCGATCTTTTCAGACAGGTCGAACTTGATGTCCGCACCGACGACATTCGACCAGCCGGTCAGGTCGTCGCTGTCGTAGCGATCGGCCACATATCGGCTGCCCCAAAACAGCGACAATTCGCTGCGACCGAGATAGCGGCCTTCGCTTTTCGTTGTGGGCGACCAATTGACGCTGAGGCTGTTGATAATCCGCCGAGAAACAGCATCACCGGTGATCAGCAACACCGAACCTATCGCATCGTTTTGCCCCGCGACCGCGTTCGAAACCTTGTCGCTGCGGAGTTCCAGCTTTTCGAGCCACGCGAAGCGGCTGTTGTCGGGGCGATTGGCCCAGCTGACCGCGAGCGCCGCAGACTGGGTGGTCGGACCGGCATTCTGTTTGGCGCGGAACCAGCTTGCAGTCGCTCCCAAGGCGCGACCCTCGCCCAGCGTGCGAAGCATCGACGTGGTAATGCCATAGCGATCGGAAAGGTCGCCGTTGCGATATTCGGCGCGACCGTTCCAGCTCCAGCGATCGCCGCGATACGTTGCGCCGCCGGTGACAGCGGTGAAATCTTCGGTAATCGTGTTGTTGATGCCCAGAAACCCGCCACTCGCGACCGGCTGATTAACGTTTAACACGCGTGAGGGATCGATCCCACCGAGGGTCTTGTTGCCGTCGAGCGTGAAATCCACAGTCCAGCGTTTGCCAATCGGCAACGACTGGGCAAGGCCGTAGGCGGCGTAGCTGCGTGGTCCGTATTCAGCGACATCCTGGCGATTGGCCGTCGCGACCAGACGTCCGCCCGCCCATGGCTTGAGGTCGAAGCCAATGCGCGCCGTCCGCGCATCGACCGACTTGCCGCTGGCGATTTCGTACGAGCCGATCAGAGTTACCGCCGACGTCACCGCAAAGCGTGCCGTGGCAGTGTGACGCGCAGGAAAATCGACGCTCCGGCTCACGCCGCCGGGTGCGAATTCGGTTTGCGCGTCCAGTTCCAAGCGATTGTTGAAAAGCTTTTTGGTGGCACCAAGCTGGATGATCGTCGAATTGGCGGTCGTTCCATCCACGAGGCGATCGTTGGCAATCGTGACCCCGGCACGCAGGTCGAGGGCCTTGGTTCGATATTCGACCTTCGCGAGCCCCGCGTTGCGACGGGCGTCGCTGCCAAGCTGGATTTCCTGCCATGCGCTCCCGACCAGCGACAGTTCGGGCGAAATGCGCAGGCGGCCATCAGCCCCGAACTTGCGCGTGCCGACTTCCGAAGCATTTTGCTGGCCAACACCAAAGCCCGCCTGTTGTTCGCGCGCATAGGCGAAGATGTCGTACTTCGGACCGTGATGCTCGGCCTCGACAAGCCATGCGGTCGATGCACCGGCGCTTGCGACATTCGATCCTGGCCGAACCTTGTTGCCGCTGCCCGCAAATTCTGCACGGATTTCGGTCGAGGCCGAAGGTGTATAGCGAACATCGACGCCACCGACATTGGTGCGCGCGACGTCGTCTTCGTTGTGAATGCCGCTGGCGCCGACCGTCAGTGTCTTGGCGCTGTTGGTCCATGATGCACGGCCACCGGCGTTGGTGACACGCTGGGCGACGCCATCGACTTCATAGTCAGCGACGATGAACTGCGGGTCGAGCAGCGACGAGCGGCTCACCACTGGCGAACGGAACGTTAGTGTGCCCGAAACATAGTCGATGTCGTAATCGATGTGCCGCGTCAGGACCTTGCTCTCGATGATCTTGTCCGAACGCAGGCGGTCGCGAACTTCGATCGTGATCTTTTCGCTGTTCGGCAAGATGTCGCGCGCCGCCAGACCATAGGGACCGCTGAGGCCGTTCCCCTGGATTTCCTGGCGACGATGCCGATAGGGCGTGTCCGAGGCGAACGCGGTCGCGGCCACATGTTCCGACCGATACTGCGCCTTCAGACCGTTGAAGGTGCGGACGTAACGCGTGAGCTGGGGTTCGGCCATGCCGGTTTCATAGTCACCGAACAGCGCATAGAACTGCGGCCGTTCGAGGCGAACGTATAGCTTGCGGATCGATGCGGCGTCGTAGCGACGCTCGCTGCGGTCGGCATAGACGGTGTAATAAGCCTGCGGATCGAGCGTGCCGCCGAACCGGGTCTGGTCTTCGTGCTTGGCGCTGTCGTAAGACAGTGTCAGCAGCCATTTGCCCTGGATCTTGCCCTTTGCATAAAGCGCCACGCGACCGCTTGTCAGCCACTCGTCCGACCCCTTGCCGAGTTCTTCGAGACGACCCTTCACGGTGTTGAAGCCAGCCGTTCCCGAGGCAAAGCCAACGACAGTCCACGGACGATCTCCCGGCGTTAACCAGGTGTCGATCCGCTGCGAACGGGTCACTTCGCCATCGCGAAAGGGCAGGGTCAGCGTCAGCGTGCCCGAAGCCGTCGTTGGCTCCAGTTCGATATAGGCGACGCCGTCGTCCCCGTGGACATGCCAGACCGGGCGGGCGCGTTCCAGACCGGCGAGCTGGCGGGCTTGCTGGGCGTCGGCTTCAACGGCGGGATAATAAGGGGCGGGCACGCTGAAGTCGCCGACCAGACCGTGATGGATCGGCTTGCCATCGCGATCGGTCAGGCGAACGGCGATTACGGGCCGGGTCACGCCGTCTGCCACCAGCGACGAGCGGTCGCGCAGAAATTCGGCGTGGAGCGGGCTTGCCGAGAAGTGGACGTCGCGGGACAGGTGCTCGACCACCGTTCCGCTGGCGTCGCGGACCTCGGCGGTAAAACGGGTGTCGCGGTCGTTAAGGTCGAGCGCGCGCCACAGGGTGACGGCAACGGTGGCGTCGGCGTTCTTGCGCGTCCCGTCCAGCGCCATTGCATCGACCGGCTTGCCGTTGGCAAACAGGCTGACCGTCTGGCTTGGCAGATGCTTGATGGCAACGCGCACGGCTTTTGTCCGCGGGTTGTGATCGGGTTCGGGGAACAGCCATGCGATGCCCGGGGTCTGGCCGCTAAACCAGTCGCGCTCGGCGCCCGCCGCGGCCTGGTCGGTCGCGGCGCTCAATGGCGCAATGGCTGTCGCGGTCGAACGCGGCGCGTTGAAACCGGCGGTTGCGTGGAAGTCAGCGCGCAACAGGGCACCACCCTGGCCTTCGACAAAGCGCGAGATAGCGCTGCCTGCAGAACGCGCGTTGAGGGCGCAGTTTGCAGGCACGAGGTTGGGGCCGAGCGTCGACGGATCGATCTGGACGACATGCGTGCCCGGCAACACGCCTTCAAAATGATAGCGCCCGTCAATCTCGGTGACCGAATAGCTACCATCTTCCATCATTACGCGGACCCCCGCGATCCCATTGGTCGCCCTGGGGTCGACGCTGCATCCGCCATCGGTAATGCGACCGATGATGGTCATGCGATCCGAAATGCCGTCGCGGGCGATGCGGACGGCGGCGTCCGCAATGGCGCTGGTCGTTCCGAATGTATCGCGCGCCTGCGCCCGGTTGATCGCTTGGCCTGACTGCGCGTCGGGACGAACCTCCAGCAGGTAAGTGACGACACCCGATGCGCGGATGGGCAGCGCCGGGAGCCTGATATCCAGGTCCCGACCATCACTACTAGCCGTATAGGTTATGAGTTCACCATTGTAGCGAACCGTGTTTGGTTTCAGGCGCATCGCCGATGGCAGGTGATCGGTCACGGTGACAATGCCGGTGGCGCGCGTGGCATCGCTATTGGTCACCGTAATCCGGTATTGCACGGCGTCGCCGGGAACCGCGACCGCTGCGGAAGCCGCCTTACGAAGGGTCAGGCCGCCCGCAGGCTTGTCGGCGGGAAAGTCGATCCGCACCGGGGCTGGGTCCGATAACACGAAAATAGCCCCATAGGAGCCGGGACCGAGCGCGAAGGGAAGCCCGTCAGGTCGTCGCAGACTGGCAAGGTCAGCCGGATTTGACAGTGACGGCACAGTGTAAGGCGAGGGGGGCCGAACCAGCAGCTTGTAACGGCCGGGTTTGGCAAAGGGAAAGCGATATTCGCCCGCTGGGAAGGTGTAAGTAGCCCCTCTCGCATCAACAACAGTAGTTCCTGTAACCAATGTGGATGGAAAGAGTGAAGTGCCGTCGTCGCCGTACACGGTTGCGGGAGCGCCCGTATCCGCATCGATGAGCGTTACGGTGGTTCCATTGATGGGCGTGGCGTCACGGCTGTCAAAGACAGCGCCATAGGGATCTATCAGCACCTCGACCGGCGTATTGGCGATCAGCGAACCATCGGCGCGAACTGAATCGAGCTGCAGCTTGTCACCAGGCTGGAGCGAAAGCTCGCAATCGTGCAATACGGGGCTGGGAGGAACCGGAGAGGTTCGTATCATGCCGACGAACTGGCCGGTATTGACACCGCTTTCGCCGAGGACCAGCGTCTCCTCATCCCCGGCAGGCGTCTTAAGCGTTACCGTCAGCGTATCGACGCGCGAAGGGTCTCGATTGTCGACTGCCGAAGTAACGCGGATCACCAGGGGTTCGCCTGCGCGCAAAAGTGTTGTCTGCTCGACGGTGGCAGGGCTGAGAGGGGTGTCGGCGTAAGCGCCGGTCAGCACCACTGGACGGTCGCCGACTTTCCCGCGACAAATCGTCTGCGGGATGTTCAGTTGCTGGCCGTTCGGCGTGGTGGCGAAGTGGAACGTGGAAAGCGTCAGGGTCGCGACGTTGCGGTCGACCAACAGGTCGACGCGGTTCGACTGGCGAACAACCGTTGCGTTTCCCGCGTCCCATTGGATCGTCGCGGTATTGCTGATCGTATCGGCGCGCGCGGGTGTGCTGCCCATGGCGGGCGCCATGGCTGCAAGCAAAACTCCGAAGGCCCTCAGATGGTTAATCGCGTTACCTATAAAAAAGGGCACGACGGTACACCGCTTGCCAGGTCAGCAAGGAGCGAGCCGTCGCGCGCATCAATTTATCGTTGTCCGGAAATAAAGCGTGCGGGCCGTGCCCGCCGCGACCGTCGCCAGCGTGCCGCTGACCGTTCCGCCAGAGAAAGTGCCGCCAGCGGTGCCGTCCGCATTGCAGGACCCACTGGTAACGGTTCCGTTGATGAAAATGCTCCCTGGCACGAATGTCGTCTGCGTCGGCAACGTGTCCGAAATCGCCACATTACTGGCGCCCGCACCACCGGCAGCGTTGGCGGTCTGAATGCAATACTCGACGACAGCGCCCGGAATAAGCTTTGGATTGGTCGTGCCGTTCGATGGATCCGATATGACCTTGCTGATCTTGGTCACCGTCAGCGTCGCGCCTGATACGGTATAGTCGTCGCGTGCTGAAAATTGGCCGTCGCGTGCGGCATCGGTCGAGCCTGCACCATCGGCGAACACGGTGTCCTGGCCCGCGGTATTGGCACCGGTGGTCTCGGTGATCACAACGCCCGGGGCACCGGCTCCCCCGGCCTCACGCGCTTGTGCGGTCAGCGTAATGCCTGCGACATCGCCATTGACGCGATTGGCGGGAATATTAGCGACGACAAAAACAGTTCGCGATGCATCGGCGGCGATTTCGTCGAGGTAGGTGACGGCGAGATCAGTCCCTGCGTCGTACGTGCCATTGGTGTTGGTATCGATGAACAGGCCCGGCGCCGAAACATCGAAATTGTCGGTGCCGCCATGCTGGGCGGTGCCGCCCGCTTGCTGAGCAACAGCGAGACCGAGATCGAGCGGCGCGTTGGACGTGTTTGTGACCGTGAAGGTCGTAACCGCGGCGGACTGACCGGGAGCAACCGTCGTCGTCGCCGTGCCCGTTTCCGCAACCGTCAGCGTGATCTTGCGATCCACAGTAAATGTGTTCGTCGCGCTGACGGCGGTCTGGGCAACGCCCCCCACCGAATAACCGACCGAGACCGTGTTGGTAATGGTGGACCCGGCGGTCGTGCCCGCGGCAAAAGCAGGCGCACTGACGCCGGTCAGGACGACGGTCCCAAAGGCGGCGAGATTGCGAAAGTAAGATGTCATCGTTTTGGTCCCCGAGAAAAGCCGCAAGTGGCGTCACTGTCGAAAGGCAGCGACGCCACGCGCAGCAAGCCGGCAGCACGCTTTCCCCAAAGCATGCTGCCGGCTGCGCGTCAGTTTATGGTCGTGCGAAAGTAGAGCGTCCTTGTGGTGCCCGCAGGAACAGTTGAAATCGTGCCGGAAACTGTCGTCCCAGCGATCGTCCCGCTGTTCGTGCCGCCGGAGCACGTGCCCGCCGTCGAATTGATGAAGATGCCGGTGCCGTCATAGGTCGTCTGCGATGGCAGCGGATCGCTGATCGCGACGCCCGATGCGTCGGCGCCGCCAGCGGCGTTGCTCACCAGGATGCAATAAGAAACCACGGCACCCGGGATCATTTTAGGATTGGTCGTGCCGTTCAGCGGGTCCGAGACGATCGTCGCCGTCTTCGTGACGCTCAGTGCAGCAGCAGATACGGTATAATCGTTCTTGGCGGAGAACAGGCCGTCGCGGGCAGCATCGGTCGCGCCCGCCGTATCGGCAAATACCGTGTCCATCAGGGCAGTATTCGCGCCGACAGTTTCGGTCAGCACGGCACCCTGGCTGCCAGCGGTGCCGCCATTGTCTGCTTGTGCTGTAAGCGTGACAGCGGCAACGTCGTTGGTGGCGCGCCCGATCGGGATGTTGACCACGACGAAGACGGTTTTCGAACTATCCGCTGCAACTTCGTCAAGATAGGTGATGACGGTATCGGTCGCCGCATTGAAAGTGCCGTCGCCATTGTCGAGATAAAAGATCGGGCTCGTCACGTCGAAATTGTCCGTGCCGCCATGTGGGGCAGCGCCGCCGACTTGCTGGGCCAGCGACAGGCCGAAATCGAGCGTCGCGTTAGAAGTGTTGGTCACGGTGAAGGTCGTGACGGCGGCCATCTGGCCGGGTGACACGTTGGTCGTTGTCGTGCCGACAGGCGCAACCGTCAGCGTGATCTTTCGATCGACCACGAACGTGTTCGACGCGTTGATCGCCGTCTGCGCGACGGCGCCGACGTTGTAGTTGACCACCACGTTGTTAACGATATTAGACCCGGCGGCTGTTCCCGCAGCAAAGGCCGGGCCCGAGCCCAGCGCTGTCAAGGCAATGGCACTGGCAGCAGCCAGGAATTTGGTCATGGTCTTCATCTCGAATTCTCTTTCCTAATCCAGTTCATGATGCCATCCCCCACCGCCGGCATCGAAAAGGCGGAATTCTCAATTACTTAACGGAACCTCTGAAGCTCAGTTTGCCGGTGCCACCGATCGCAATCGGTGCTTTCAATATCCAGCGAACATGCGTGACATCCTCGGGCAAAGCGGCGCGCGATGCGCCCGCGGTGGAAACCCGCAGCGTGCCGAGAGACCCCCAGCTTTTCCCGCCATCGACCGAATAGCTGGCCCCCGCGTCGGCGGTGCTGTCGAAGGCGACGCCGGCCGGGATGGGGTTGGTCACCGTGAAATTGGTTGCGGGTGTCTTGCCCTGATTGCGATAGCTCAGCACGAACACCAGCTTTGCGCCCGGCGGCACCGACTTGGGCTGCTCGAGCGTGACTTTCACTTTGCCACCGGACCGAGGAACCGCGCGCTCGACGAACATCGCGCTGGTCAGCGCAACGTCATTGGCAGCAAGCGCAGCGGCAGGTGTCGAAAGCGCAAACAAAGCGAGAATAAGTCTGATCACCGGTCTAATTCCTAATTGATCTTGGTTTTGAAAGTGACGGTTCGCGTCTGGCCAGCGGCTACGCCACCGAACCGCGCGGCGATCGCCGTGCCCGAAAATTCCCCGGCGTCGCTGTCCGTGGCGTCGGTCAGCGCCGCGCCCTGAAGCGTCAGGCTGCCGACGACGTAGGTTGTGGCGGCAGGGATGGGATCAGTCACGGCCAGGTTAGACAGCGCACCGCTGCCCGAAACCGTCGCAACCAGAGTGTATGTGATCACCGATCCAGGGACTGATCGCGTGCCGCCGAACGGATCGGCGATGGTTGCGCTTTTCACGAACGAAACCGTCGCCGCGCTGACGATATAAAAACCCTTGTCGCGCCCGACGCCTGTGGAGGTGCCGATCACGGCATCGCCGCCGCCATCGCCAACACCCGTAAAGACGGTCCCGGCGGGGCCGGTGCCCGTTACCGCGGTTGCTGTCAGGTCGGTCTGGCCACGCTGGCCATCGGTGGCTGTCCCGGGAATGGTCGACAGTATGAACGCGCGGATCGACCCGTCGGCCGCGAGGACGGGATCGTTCGACCCGGCGGCATAGACCGTGTCGACGCCCGCGTCGTAAACACCGTTGTGATTGGTATCGAGGACGATCGAAGTGGTCGATGGATCGAACGCGTCGCCACCAATCGCATTGACCGGGGCAAGGCGAAACGCCTCTGATCCGTTTCCGGTATTTGTGATGTTGAAACTGAGAATCTGGTTGGTGCCACCCGAAAAGGCGCTGACGTCGCCGGGGTCGGCAGACGCCACCTTCACGTTAATGACTTCATCGACTTTCAGGTCGACCTTGTTCGACGGTACCGAAACCGGCTGGCCGACCGAATTGGTGTACGTTGCCGTTGCCGTATTGGTGATCGTCGTGCCGGCACTGGTTCCTGTCGCCAGCGCAGGCGCGCAAAAAACGATCGTCGTGGCCGGGATCGCCATGAGAACAACAGCTCCCAGACGTACCTTCATTATCGACCATAAAATCCCGAAATTGGGCATTTGACGTCACATCCTGCGATTGCTGAAGGACGTGATGTGACCAAAGGATGAAATATTGCGTTAAAGTGGCGTCAAAAATGTTGACGTCAGTTAAGTTCTGTTAACGAATGATGTGACTGATCCAAGCTCACTGCCTTGACAGGCTCGCGATTTGGCCTATTCGCCGCGCCTCACGCTTCTGCAAGCGGGTGTAGCTCAGTTGGTTAGAGCGCCGGCCTGTCACGCCGGAGGTCGCGGGTTCGAGTCCCGTCACTCGCGCCAGCGTGGTCCATTTTGGACCAATGCTCGGCGCACAGGTTCAGCGAAAGCGGCCGAGTTCCATCCAGCGCAGCAATGGTTTGAGCGGCATGATCCACACCGTGCCGGCGACTGCATAGAAGATGGCCTGCAATGGCCAGGCCAGCGCGCCGATGACCGGTGACAGGACGAGTATCACGACCGACCATGCCGCGATCAGCGCCAGGATGATGAACATCCCCGCTGGCTTACGCCAGCTCGGCTTGTCTATTGGCTGCGGCATCGTTCTACCTTCCTCAAATAACAATATTGCTCGGTAATGACGGCATCTAGCGTAATGTCCCACGGGCGCGTTGCAAGCTGCGGGACGCGTTGCTCCTCCCACGCGACACCAACGCGCAAAGGACGCTCATGGCAGGCAAAATACCGGTCATAATGGCCTCCGCCCTGGCCAAGCCGGTTGAGCTCGTCGTCGAATGCCAACAAAGGCACGAAGATGACGTCGGGCACGACCGCTTCAGCACGAGTGAATGGCTGCAACCCGTTCCACGGCGACTCCGTGAGGGGATCGCCCCTCGTCCATCGCCGAAACATCAGGTCCGAATCCGCTGCAAGCGCGGGAAGTGCGGTCGGCACAGGCTGTTGCGAGATGTCCATACCGAGTTCTGCAAGGATCAGGCCGGGGTCCGGCTCACCCGACATCGCTGAATACAGACCGATCAGGTGACTGCCGGTGATCTGCGTGACAACAGCTGGCGGAAGCACCGCCGCGCGCCAAACTTGTTCCTTATCAAGACGTTGGCGCACTTTCCTCATCGACTTGCGAAGCGCGGCCAGCGCATCGTTGGGGAAAAGTGGCGGGACCGCCATGGTCGTTTGCTCCGGAATATCCTCTGACGCCAAGTACGTCAGGTGGGAACCATATAAGCAGGCCAGGGCCTGATCAGGGACAGCTCCCTTGGATGATGAATCGCCTCAGGGATTTTCTACGAGCTCGTGCCGGGCAGTGCCCACCGTCCCTAACTTAGGCGTTAACGGTGCCGCCCTCAAGTGCGTCGGCCACGCCCTCTAGCCGAAAAGCCAGTTTACTCAGCGCAGCGGCGATTTCCGTGCCGACCGGGGCGGTCGGCACCGCTGCGGCCTGCTCGGCAAATTCGTCGGCCAGCAACAAAGCCGCAAAAAGCATCTGCCGCACCTCGTTCATGCCTCCGACGGCTGCGCGTGCCTCCTCAGCCTTGCGGTTGACGTGCTGCGCCAGCGTCCGCAAATGGTCCTCGCCACCGTCGCGACAGGCGATGACATAGCTTCGTCCGCCAACCTGCAAGTCGACCTCGGCCATCAGTTCGTCCTCTCGTTCGTGCCGATCTGTGCAATCACCGATTCCAGGCTGGCCAGGGCCGCCTGGGTACGTGTGCGTAGCGCAAGATAGCGCGAATCGCTGTCGGGCACGCCCGGGATCTGGCGTCGTGCCACAGCGGCAGCCTCGATCCGGGCCATGGCAAGATTAATCCGGTCGAGCAGGGCAATAACGGTGGTTTCGGTCATTCGGTGTGAATAGCATGGCAATCGGAACGGGCAATACAGCAGCAATCCGGTTGGCAAGTTGACGCCTGCGTTCCCCCGCGACAAATGAACGCGCCGTCGCATCGGAGCGACTCGGGGCCAAAGGTGCGATACTAATGAGCGTAACGCCGCGCAGACTTGCCAACGCCATTCGCGCATTAGCGATGGATGCAGTGGAGGCCGCCAATTCGGGTCATCCCGGTATGCCGATGGGGATGGCCGACGTGGCGACCGTCCTGTTCTCGAAATACCTGAAGTTCGATCCGAAAGCGCCAAAATGGCCTGACCGCGACCGGTTCGTCCTGTCCGCTGGCCATGGCTCGATGCTGGTTTACGCAACGCTTTATTTGAGCGGCTATGATGCGCCGACGATGGACGATATTCGTAACTTCCGGCAGATCGGAAGTCCCTGTGCAGGCCATCCTGAAAACTTCGAACTCCCGGGGATCGAGACTACGACGGGGCCGCTGGGGCAGGGGTTCGCGACCGCTGTCGGCATGGCCATCGCCGAACGACATCTGAACGCGGTATTCGGGGACGCGCTTGTCGACCACCACACCTGGGTTATCGCTGGCGACGGTTGCCTGATGGAGGGTATCAATCACGAGGCGGTAGGACTTGCCGGGCATCTTGGTCTCGGTCGCTTGATCGTGTTGTGGGACGATAATCGCATCACGATCGACGGCGCGACGAGCCTGTCCACCAGCGAGGACATTCCCGCGCGATATCGGGCCAGCGGGTGGCATGTCGTCGCGTGCGACGGTCACGATCCCGACGATATTGCCCGTGCTTTCGACGCCGCGATCGCCGATCCGCGGCCGACGCTGGTCGCCTGCCGGACGATCATCGGCAAGGGTGCGCCGAACAAGCAGGGGACGTCCGCAACGCATGGTGCCGCATTAGGCGCGGCGGAAGTTGCCGCTGCGCGCGCGACGCTCGAATGGCCGGATGCGCCATTTGTTATTCCCGACGATATCCTGACAGAATGGCGCAGCTTCGGCGAAGCGGGTGCGCAGGCTCGGGCCGAGTGGGACGCGCGTCTCGCCGCAAGCCCTTCAGCGGCGGAGTTCAGACGGCGGATGAGTGGTGAGGCCGCAGGTGATTCGGTCATTCAGGATTTCATGGCGGATTTGCTGGCCAAGCCGGCCAATGTTGCGTCGCGAAAGTCTTCTGAAATGGTCCTTGGGGCGATCACCGAGGCAATGCCCGAAACGATCGGCGGTTCGGCTGATCTTACGGGTTCGAACAATACCAAAACATCGTCCACCAAGCCACTGACGAAGGACGATTATTCCGGTCGTTACATTTATTACGGTATCCGCGAGTTCGGGATGTCAGCAGCGATGAACGGGATGGCGTTGCACGGCGGGATTATCCCGTATGGCGGCACGTTCCTGGTGTTCTCCGATTATTGTCGCGCCGCCATCAGGCTGTCGGCATTGCAGCAGGCGCGCGTCATTTATGTGATGACCCACGACTCGATCGGACTGGGCGAAGATGGCCCGACCCATCAGCCGGTCGAACATGTCATGTCGCTCCGGCTGATTCCGAACCTTCATGTCTATCGTCCCTGCGACGCCATTGAAGTGGCAGAGTGCTGGGCACTGGCTTTGGCCCGGACGGAGGGGCCTTCGCTGTTGGCGCTGTCACGTCAAAACCTTCCGCAAGTACGTGTCGGGATTGAAGAAAATATGTGCGCCAAGGGTGGGTATGTGTTGCGACGCGCCAATGCCGCCCGTCGCGTCCTGCTGCTGGCGACCGGTTCCGAAGTGTCGCTGGCGATCGAAGTGGCCGACCGCCTGGAAGAGCACGGCATCGGTGCTGACGTGATTTCCCTGCCTAGTTGGGAAAACTTTCAATCACAATCGCAGGCTTATCGCGATGAGGTGTTGCCCGCGGGTCCGCTGCGCGTATCGATCGAGGCGGGGACCACCTTCGGATGGGAACGCCATGTTCGCGATGGCTTGCGTTTTGGCGTAGACGGATTTGGCGCATCGGCACCGATTGACGATCTTTACCGGCATTTCGGCCTGACCGCAGACGCGATCACGCCGCAGATTATCGAAAAACTCGAAGGGACTACAAACACATGACCGTCAAAGTTGCGATTAACGGATTCGGACGCATTGGACGTCTTGTGGCACGCGCCATCCTCGAGCGGCCCGATTGCGGACTGGAACTCGTGGCCATCAATGACCTGGGTGACGCAAAATCGAATGCGATGCTGTTCAAGCGCGATTCGGTCCACGGTGCGTATCCCGGGAGCGTCGAGGCTGATGGCCAGGATCTCGTCATCGACGGCAAGCGGATCAAGGTGACGGCGGAGCGCGATCCCGCCAACCTGCCGCACAGCGCCAATGGTGTCGATATTGCGCTTGAATGCACAGGCTTTTTTACCGATCGGGGTGATGCGCAAAAGCATCTGGATGCCGGTGCCAAGCGCGTTCTGATCTCGGCTCCGGGCAAGGGTGTCGACTTGACCGTCGTCTATGGCGTGAACCATGAAAAGCTGACCGCTGATCACGTCATCGTGTCGAATGCGTCCTGCACGACGAATTGCCTCGCGCCGGTCGCCAAGGTGCTGAACGATGCGCTGGGCATCGAACACGGTCTCATGACGACGATCCATGCCTATACGAACGACCAGAAAATCCTCGACCAGATTCACCCTGACATGCGCCGCGCCCGCGCCGCCGCGATGTCGATTATCCCGACGACGACGGGTGCCGCGCGTGCCGTTGGTGAGGTTCTGCCCGAACTGAAGGGCAAGCTGGATGGCTCGGCGGTCCGTGTGCCCACCCCGAATGTCAGCCTGATCGACCTGACCTTCGTGCCGTCGCGCGAGACGAGCAAGGAAGAGGTCAACGCAATCCTGAAATCTGCTTCGGAATCAGGGCCTTTGAAGGGTATCCTTGCCTATACCGATGAGCCGCTGGTGTCGGTCGATCTCAACCATAATCCGGTGTCCTCAACCGTCGACAGCCTGGAAACGGCCGTGATCGGCGGCAAGCTGGTTCGCGTCGTCAGTTGGTATGATAACGAATGGGGCTTTTCCAACCGGATGGTCGATACCGCCGGTGCCATCGGCAAGTTGATCTGACGATGGCGACGTTCAAAACTCTCGACGACATTGGCGATGTTCGTGGCAAGCGGGTGCTCGTGCGAGAGGATTTGAATGCGCCGATGGATGGTGCGAAGATCACTGACGACAGCAGGTTACGGGCGGCGGTCCCGACGTTGGCGGAATTATCGGACGCCGGGGCGGTGGTGCTGGTGCTGACCCATATCGGCAGGCCGCGTGCTGGTGGCGATCCGCGACTTTCGACCGCGCTGATGTGCAATCGGCTTGCCAGCCTGCTGGGACGCGAGGTGATGTTTGTCAGCGATTGCGTGGGGGCAAGCGTGGCCTCTGCCCTCGCCCTGCTCCAGCCCGGAGCGATCGCCTTGCTTGAAAATACACGGTTCCATGCTGGCGAGGAGGCGAACGACCCCGCTTTCGTCGCTGAGTTGGCCAAATCGGGCGATCTGTACGTCAACGATGCGTTCTCAGCGGCCCACCGCGCCCATGCGTCCACCGAGGGGCTGGCGCACATGCTGCCGGCATTTGCCGGTCGCGCGATGGAGGCCGAACTCGACGCCCTGCAAAAGGCGTTGGGCAACCCCGAACATCCCGTTGCGGCCGTTGTCGGCGGTGCGAAAGTTTCAACCAAGCTGGCCGTGCTGGAACACCTTGTCGCCCAAGTCGATCATTTGATCATCGGTGGCGGCATGGCGAACACGTTCCTGGCGGCGCGTGGTGTCTACGTCGGCAAATCACTGTGCGAACATGACCTCGTCGACACGGCCAACCGGATTTTCGACGCCGCGGACGTAGCGGGCTGTACCGTCCATCTGCCCTATGACGTGGTTGTCGCAAAAGAATTCCGCGCCGACCCGCCGACCCGCACCGTCAACGTCCATGAGGTCTGCGAGGACGAAATGATCCTCGACATAGGGCCTGCTGCCGTCGAAGCGCTGGGCGATGTCCTCAAAAACTGTCGCACCCTGGTATGGAATGGGCCCCTCGGGGCGTTCGAGACACCGCCCTTCGATAGGGCCACCGTCGCGCTGGCACGCACTGCCGCCGCCTTGACGCGCGACGGCTCGCTGATTTCGGTTGCTGGCGGCGGAGATACCGTCGCTGCGCTCAACCAAGCTGGCTGCGCCGACGATTTCACCTTTGTATCGAGTGCGGGTGGCGCTTTCCTTGAGTGGATGGAAGGCCGGGTCCTGCCCGGCGTCGCTGCGTTGTCGCAAGGCTGATCGAGAGAGCGTTGGACATTGCAGTGCAGCATGGCTTTCGCTATCCGCGCTGAAAACTGAGTAACTTAAGGGAATAACGATGACACCGACTGTCAAAGCAATCCTCGCCAACTATGAATCGGACAATCCGGGGACGAAGGGCAATCTCGCGCGTATCCTGATGCAAGGAAAGCTCGGCGGGACGGGGAAACTGATCATCTTGCCGGTCGATCAAGGCTTTGAGCACGGCCCTGCGCGCAGTTTCTCGGTCAATCCAGACGCCTATGACCCGCATTACCATTACCAGATCGCCATCGACGCAGGGCTCTCGGCTTATGCCGCGCCCCTCGGTCCGCTCGAAGCCGGGGCCGACACGTTCGCGGGCCAGATCCCCACAATCCTGAAGGTCAATTCGGCCAACAGCTGGGCCACTGAAGTCGATCAGGCGGTCACCGGCACGGTGGACGATGCGCTTCGCCTCGGTTGCGCCGCGATCGGCTTCACCATCTATCCGGGCGCCGAGGGCGTGTTCGAAATGATGGAAGAAATCCGCGAGATGTCGGCTCAGGCCAAGGCGGTTGGCATTGCCACGGTCATCTGGTCCTACCCACGCGGCGGCAAATTAAGCAAAAAGGGTGAACTGGCGCTCGACGTCGGTGCCTATGCCGCGCACATGGCCGCGCTGCTGGGGGCGCACATCATCAAGGTGAAACTGTCGACCGATCACATCGAGCAGGAGGATGCCAAGGCGGCCTATGCGAACGGTGACTGGTCCACCCAGGCCAAGCGCGTTGCCCACGTCGTCCAGGCAAGCTTTGCCGGTCGCCGGATTGTCGTATTTTCGGGCGGCGCGGCAAAGGGTGCCGACGCCGTTTATCAGGACGCGCGCGATATTCGCGATGGTGGCGGTAATGGTTCGATCATTGGTCGCAACACTTTCCAGCGACCGCGTGCCGACGCGCTGGCGATGCTCGAAAAGCTGGTCCGCATCTACAAGTGCGAAGAGTGATCCCCGAAATCTCGAACGAAGACGACCTGCCGCCGCTCGGTGCCGATTTCGGGGAGCGGTTTGCGCGCGAGCGGCGTCCGGCATGTCAGTTGTATCTGATTTCCCCGCCCGCGATCGATACCGCGTTCACCGAACAGCTGATCCGCGCAATCGGTGAAGGTCCCGTCGCGGCCTTTCAGCTGCGGCTCAAGGGGCTTGACGACCACGCGATTGCCGCACTCGCCCCGCCGCTCCAGCGTGCCTGTGCCGATGCCGGGGTTGCGTTCATTATCAACGACAGCATCGGTCTGGCCAAGCGGCTCGGTGCCGATGGCGTCCATCTGGGGCAGGATGACGGAGATCCGCGCGAGGCCCGGGAGATACTCGGCAAGGATGTGCAGATCGGGGTGACGTGTCACGACAGCCGACACCTGGCGATGGAAGCCGGGGAAGCAGGCGCCGATTATGTTGCCTTTGGTGCCTTTTATCAGACAGCGACCAAGGAAACGTCGCACCGGCCCGACCCTGCGATCCTGACATGGTGGCAGACGTTGTTTGGCGCGCCGTGCGTGGCAATCGGCGGCATCACGCCCGAAAACGCCCGTCCTTTGATCGACGCGGGGGCCGACTTTCTGGCGGTCAGCAGCGCGGTCTGGTCAGGCGACCCTGCTGAGCGGGTCCGCGCCTTTGCCAAGGTCCTCCGCGGCTGAAAAGGAGCAACGCTCGTGCGCGCCCAGCTCATTGTCGATATACCGTCGCGCGAACACGTCGGGATCGGGCACGGAGCCATGTTGGCGTGAAATAGCGCAGGTCTCTCCGAAATGACCGGCCGCCAATGCTTCGTGGCGTTCGTATTTTGCATTGCTGCTGTTCTTGGCGGGTGAAATATCCATGATCACGCCACTAACCCCCCGGGTATTACCTGTCTTGGATAAATCCGACGCCTGCACTCGGTTCGTCGCGAAACGAAAACGGCGGTTGGGCGTTGTGGGAGTATAATCGGCAGGCAGGGGGTTGCGTGAACAAGATTGCGATTACGTTTGGGTCGGTGGTGCTGGCAACCTTAACGTCGGCAACACAGGCAGCAGCTCCTCCGAAGACGGTCGCATCCAAGACCGGCTCCCCCGTATCATCGGGTCCCGCAGTTCCAGGACCCGACCGCTTTATCCTCCACGTTCAGGTTATTCTCGACAAGCTTGGGTTCGCGCCAGGCGTGCTCGACGGAAAGGGCGGCCAATCGCTCGTGGCTGCGCTCAAGGGGTTCCAGACCGCCAATGGGCTGAACGTATCGGGCAAGACCGATCCCGAAACGCTGCGGGCGCTTTACCCCTATCGCGACTGGCGGCCGACTGTGACGCTGGCGCTTAGTGCCGACGTGCTGGCCGGACCTTTCCTCAACCCGCTTCCCAAGGATCCGCTCGAACAGGCCAAACTGCCTGCAATCGGTTACCGCAACGCGATCGAGGCGCTGGCCGAGCGTTTCCATACCACTCCCGATACGCTGGTGGCGCTGAACGCACCGGGGACGCGGCTGGCCGTCGGCACGCGAATGGTGTTTCCCAATGCCTTGCCGACGTCACGCGCCTATGAAGTAAAGGATGCGACATGGTTGGCGACGCTCCAGTCGCTGAACGTCGGTGCGATCCAGCCCAAGGCTATGCGCGTCGTCGTCGATAAATCTGAAAGCGTCCTGAAGGTCTATGACGACAAGGATCGTCTGGTCGCGCAATTCCCGGCAACGATGGGATCAACGCACGACCCGCTGCCGATCGGAACTTGGACGATCAAGGGCATCTCGTACAATCCGAAGTTTCACTACAACGCTTCGCTGTTCTGGGATGCCAACGACAAGGATAAAAAAGCGGTGCTGCCTCCCGGACCAAATGGTCCCGTCGGCGTCGTCTGGATCGACCTGTCGAAACCGCACTATGGCATTCACGGCACACCGTCGCCCGAAACGATCGGCCGTGCGGAAAGCCACGGGTGCATTCGCCTGACCAACTGGGACGCCGCGCGCCTTGCCCTGATGGTAAAGTCTGGAGTGCCTGCTGTTTTTCAGCCATGAGTAGGGGCAGGACTTTGGGGGCTGCATCATGAACCGCATTGGGTGGACTTTTCTGACGCTGTTGGCATTGATCGTCGGCGGGTTTCTCTTCATGGTGCATCCCAGCCGTCTGACCCGTGCGTCGCCGCCTTCGGCCCCTGCCACCGTTGCCGATGCGACGTTGCTGATCCCCGTCGCGGGCATCGGCAAAAACGGCTTGACCGATAGCTACACCGACCCGCGCGGTGACGGCACCCGCGATCATCGCGCGATCGACATCATGGCCGCGCAGGGAACGCCCGTCCTCGCCGCCGCCGCCGGGCGGGTCGAAAAACTGTTCGACAGTGCGGCGGGCGGGCACACGATCTACATTCGCACGCCCGATCGAAAACAGTCGCATTATTACGCGCATCTCGACCGCTATGCCGAGGGGCTTCATGAAGGGCGGGCGGTCGCGCAAGGCGACATGATCGCCTTTGTTGGGAGCACGGGTGACGCCGATCCGGGGGCTCCGCATCTGCATTTTGCGATCCACGAGATGGCCCCGACTGACAAGTGGTATGAGGGCAGACCGGTCGATCCTTATCCCTACCTTGCCGGAAAAGCACCGACCCGCTAGAGGCGCGCGCTCGCTCTTTGAAGTTCCAACGCTCCCGCAGTGCCGGGCCACAGGTGAAATCCCATGAAGATCAATGCGGTCGAAATCCGTCCCGGCAACATCCTCGAATACGAAAACGGCCTGTGGCGCGCGGTGAAAATCCAGCACACCCAGCCGGGCAAGGGCGGGGCCTATATGCAGGTCGAACTGAAAAACTTGATCGACGGGCGCAAGAACAATATCCGGTTCCGCAGTGCCGAGACGGTGGAGAAGGTGCGGCTCGATACCAAGGACTTTCAGTTCCTGTTCGCCGATGGCGATGCGCTGACCTTCATGGACAAGGACAATTACGACCAGGTCACGCTCGATCGCGGTATTCTCGGCGATGCGGCGGCCTTCCTTCAGGACGGCATGGACGTGGTCATGGAAACCTATGACGACAAGCCGATTTCGGTGCAGCTGCCCGACACGATCGAGGCGCTGATCGTCGAGGCCGACGCTGTCGTGAAGGGGCAGACCGCTTCATCATCCTACAAACCCGCTGTCCTCGAAAACGGTATCCGCGTCATGGTCCCGCCGCATATCGGTGCCGGCACACGCATTGTGGTGGATGTCTATGAGCAGACCTATGTAAAGCGGGCTGAGGGCTGAGCGATGGTTTCCCATTCCGGCCTGATGACGATCATGGACCGCGCGGTCCGCAAGGCCGCACCGCGTCTCCGTCGCGATTTCAATGAAGTCCAGCAATTGCAGGTCAGCCGCAAGGGCCCAGCGGATTTCGTGTCGATGGCCGACAAACGCGCCGAGGATGCGATCTACACCGAACTGAACCATGCGCGGCCCGACTGGGCGCTGCTGATGGAGGAAAGCGGTGAAATTCCCGGCGACCCGACCAAGCCGCGATGGATCGTGGATCCGCTCGACGGGACAACCAATTTCCTTCACGGCATTCCGCATTTCTCGATCTCGATCGCAGTCGAGGAACCGATGCCGAACGGCAAGCGCGAAATTACGTCGGGACTGATCTATCAGCCGCTGACCGACGAAAGTTTCTGGGCTGAAAAGGGGAGGGGAGCCTGGCTGATGGACCGCCGCCTGCGCGTTTCGTCGCGCCGCGACTTGCCCGATGCGCTGATCGCCACCGGGATACCGTTTCTGGGCCATGGTGACTCGGCTCAGTGGGCGCGCATCTTCGGTGCCGTTGCCCCGCAAGTTGCGGGGATCAGACGGCTCGGTTCGGCAACGCTTGACCTGGCCTGGGTTGCTGCTGGTCGGTTCGATGGCTTTTGGGAAAGCGATCTCCAGCCGTGGGACGTTGCTGCAGGTATGTTGCTGGTGCGTGAAGCCGGGGGGTTCGTTACCGATTTCCGTGGTGGTGATCGGGCAATGGAGCGCAGCGAATTCCTGGCTGCAAATGACGTTCTGCATTCGAAATTGCATAAGCTGGTGGCCGGGTCGCTGCGCTAAGCGCGCGCTACGCTTGGATCATGGCTGGAATCCCTGTGCTGCTGCGCTTGCGAAGGGGAAAACGCTGGCCTAAAGCCGCCGCTTACGGTGCAGGTCTGCCCACTTACGGAGTCGCGTTTCATGGCATCGCCGGTTTTTGCAGCAGCGGCAGGATACTTGCCGATCCTGCTGTTTCTCGGCATCGCGTTGGCCCTGTCCAGCGCGTTTGTATTCCTGCCGATGGTGGCGTCGCGTTTCACCGGTTCGCATAAGCCGACCCCGGAGAAACTCACCGAATATGAATGCGGATTTCCGGCGTTCGAGGATAGCCGCAGCCAGTTCGACGTGCGCTTTTATCTGGTCGCGATCCTGTTCATCATTTTTGATCTGGAAGCCGCCTTTCTGTTTCCATGGGCGGTGGCGCTGCACGGCATCGGCTGGCAGGGCTGGACGGCGATGATGATATTCCTTGCCGAACTGATGCTTGGCTATGCCTATGCGTGGAAGAAAGGCGCACTCGAATGGGAGTAGAACTGACCCACGCGACGCCATTGGGCGCGCCGTATGCGAACCAGCCATCCACAGGTAACGACGTCGGGTTCTTCAACGACCTGAACGGTGAATTGAACGACAAGGGTTTCCTCGTCACCTCGACCGAGGATCTTTTCCACTGGGCGCGCACCGGTTCGCTCTGGTGGATGACCTTTGGCCTGGCGTGCTGCGCGGTCGAGATGATCCATGTGAACATGCCGCGCTACGACCTCGAACGCTTCGGCGCGGCACCGCGCGCATCACCGCGTCAGTCGGACGTGATGATCGTAGCGGGCACACTTTGCAACAAGATGGCCCCGGCGCTCCGCAAGGTCTACGACCAGATGTCCGAGCCCAAATACGTCATCTCCATGGGCAGTTGCGCCAATGGAGGCGGCTATTATCATTACAGCTACAGCGTCGTGCGTGGCTGCGACCGGATCGTGCCCGTGGACATCTACGTCCCCGGTTGCCCGCCGACCGCCGAAGCCTTGCTGTATGGCATCATGCAATTGCAACGTAAAATCCGTCGCGTCGGGACGATCGAACGGTGATCAGCAGCGCTCCCGTGTATGCCCCAAACGACGGCGTCATCGAAGCCGTTACCGCGGTGCTCGGCGCGTCCTTGGTCGATGCTGTCGACCTCGTCGGCGAAGTCACGCTGACTGTCGCTCGTGATGAACTCGTCACGGTAATGACCACCCTGCGCGATGAATTGCATTACCAGCAGCTCATGGAAATCGCCGGGGTCGACTATCCCGAGCGCGAACTGCGGTTCGAGGTCGTCTATCATCTGCTGTCGCTGACCAGGAACCACCGCATCCGGGTCAAGGTGCTGACCGACGATACGCAGGCCGTGCCTTCGGTTACGGGTCTGTGGCCGGTCGCCGGCTGGCTGGAGCGTGAAGTGTTCGACATGTACGGGGTGTTGTTTAGCGGCAATTCCGACCTCCGCCGTATCCTCACCGACTACGGCTTCCGCGGCCATCCGCAGCGCAAGGACTTCCCGCTGACCGGCTATGTCGAACTCCGTTATTCCGAGGAAGCCAAGCGCGTCGTCTACGAACCTGTAAAACTCGCGCAGGACTTCCGCACGTTCGACTTTCTGTCACCGTGGGAAGGGGCCGAATATGCCCTGCCCGGCGACGAAAAAGCCGCTGTCCCCGAAGCACAAGGCGCGCCGACGCCGCTGAAAGCCGACGAAATCAAAAAGGCCGACGCCGTGGTCGCAACCCCGCCGCCGCCGACGCCAAAGACAACCGACACGCCAGCGCAGACGGGGGCAGGGGCCGCCGCGAACAAGGCCGCCAAACCCAAACGTGTTCGCAAGCCAAAGGGTGAGGCGTAATGGCCGACCATATTGAAGCCATGTTGCATGAGTCCGATGCCGCCGACCCGACCCCCGGCGACGTCGCGATCCAGAACTACACGATCAATTTCGGTCCGCAGCATCCCGCCGCCCATGGCGTGCTGCGCCTCGTGATGGAACTCGACGGCGAGATTGTCGAACGCTGCGACCCGCACATCGGCCTGCTTCATCGCGGCACCGAGAAGCTGATTGAGTACAAGACCTATTTGCAGGCGCTGCCGTATTTCGACCGGCTCGACTATTGTTCGCCGATGTGCATGGAGCATAGCTATGTACTTGCGGTCGAGAAGTTGCTCGACATCGAAGTGCCGATCCGCGCGCAATATCTCCGCGTGTTTTTTGCCGAACTGACGCGCATCATGAATCACACGCTGAACCTTGGCAGTCACGTCATGGATGTCGGCGCGATGACCCCGAACTTGTGGTTGTTCGAACTCCGCGAAGACCTGATGAACTTCTACGAGCGGGCGAGCGGAGCGCGGATGCATGCCGCCTATTTCCGGCCCGGCGGCGTTCATCAGGACGTGCCGCTGAAACTGCTGACCGACATCGCCGACTGGCTCGACACCCGCCTGCCACGCCTGTTCGAGGACGCGATTTCGCTCGTCGCCGACAACCGCATCTTCAAGCAGCGCAATGTCGATATCGGCATCGTCAGCAAGGACGACGCGGTGAAATGGGGCTTCTCCGGCCCGATGCTCCGTGGTTCGGGTATCGCCTGGGACTTGCGCAAGTCGCAGCCTTACGACGTCTATGCAAAGATGGATTTCGACGTCCCCGTCGGCACACGCGGCGATTGCTACGACCGCTTCATGGTCCGCGTCGAGGAAGTCCGCCAGTCGGCCCGCATTATGAAACAGTGCCTGAACGATATGCCCGAAGGTCCGGTTTCAAGTCAGGACCGCAAAACCGTACCACCCAAACGCGCTGAAATGAAGCGGTCGATGGAAGCACTCATCCATCATTTCAAACTCTACACCGAAGGGTTTCATGTCCCCGCCGGCGAAGTCTATGTCGCCACCGAAAGCCCCAAGGGTGAATTCGGCGTCTATCTGGTCAGCGACGGCAGTAATAAACCCTATCGCTGCAAGATTCGACCGACCGCGTTCAGCCACCTGCAGGCGATGGATTTCATGTTGAAGGGCCATATGCTCGCCGACGCGACCGCTGTTCTAGGAGCTATGGACATCGTGTTCGGGGAGTGCGACCGGTGAGTGACGCAGACTTAAACCTTACGGAACAACAAATTAAGTTTGGCATTTTCAAACTAGCGTTGGCGCTGGTGGTGACGTTCCTGTTAATTGCCTTTGCTGTTTCGCTGTTAGCCGATCACGGTCAGCAGATCGTGGTGAATTGTCTTTTGGTTGCGCTGGCGTTTGGGCTTCTGACCAACGGTACTTTGGCAATTTTTAAAATAGTTGATTGGTTCGAAGCTCGGAGGGCTCGTTCACATGTCTGACACAGCCCACATCCCCAACGAGGCTGAAACCCGCACACGCTGGGGCAACTTCGCGTGGACGCAGGCGAACGCCGCCATCGCCGATGGCATCATCGCGCGCTACCCGCCGGGTCGCCAGCAGTCGGCGGTCATGCCGCTGCTCGATCTCGCCCAGCGTCAGGTTGGTGCCGAGACCACAACGCAGGGCTGGCTCCCGGTCCCGGTGATAGAGTTCGTCGCGACCCTGCTCGGCATGCCGTACATGCGCGCCTATGAAGTCGTGACCTTCTACACGATGTACAACATCGCGCCGGTCGGTCGCTATCACGTGCAGGTTTGTGGCACCACGCCGTGCCTGTTGCGCGGGTCCGATGATGTTCTGGCCGCATGCAAGAACAAGGGCCTGTCGAAGGGCAAGACCACGCCCGACGGCATGTTCACGCTGACCGAAGTCGAGTGCCTGGGTGCCTGCGCCAATGCGCCGATGGTGCAGATCAACGATGATAATTACGAAGACCTCGACTACGACAAGACCATCGCCGTCCTCGACGCGCTGCTTCACGACCTGCCGACCAAGCCGGGTCCGCAGATCGACCGCCAGACAAGCTGCCCCGAGGGTGGCCCTACGACATTGAAGGAGATGGCGGGTGCTTGACGACAAAGACCGCATCTTCACCAACCTCTACGGCTTCCAGCCATGGCACCTGCCCGAGGCGCAAAAGCGTGGCGACTGGGATGGCACCAGGGCCATAATGGCGCGTGGGCAGGATCAGATCATCGAGGACGTGAAGGCATCGGGCCTGCGTGGACGCGGCGGCGCGGGCTTCCCGACGGGCATGAAATGGTCATTCATGCCCAAGGAGCCGAAGGACGGTCGGCCCAACTTCCTCGTCATCAATGCCGATGAATCCGAACCCGGCAGTTGCAAGGATCGCGAGATCATCCGCCACGATCCGCACAAGCTGATCGAGGGTGCGCTGATCGCCGGTTTCGCGATGCGCGCGCGCGCTGCCTATATCTACATTCGTGGCGAGTATATCCGCGAAGCCGAAGTGCTGTTCGCCGCGGTTGCCGAGGCCTATGACGAGGGCTTTATCGGCAAGAACGCCTGCGGGTCGGGCTATGATTTCGACGTGTTCGTCCACCGTGGTGCGGGTGCGTATATCTGCGGCGAAGAAACCGCGATGCTCGAAAGTCTTGAGGGCAAAAAGGGCCAGCCTCGGCTGAAACCGCCGTTCCCGGCTGGCGCGGGACTTTATGGCTGCCCGACCACGGTCAACAATGTCGAGAGCATCGCGGTTGCCCCCACGATCCTGGTGATGGAATATGTCGCCAAGTATCTCGACATGCCGGTTATCCGGGTGGTCGAGGTCGCGACCTTCTATTTCATGTACAATCTGGTCCC
>NZ_JANXNX010000091.1 GCF_025353885.1 Sphingomonas sp.
ACCGGTCGCGTCTGGATCGCCGTCGAAAGCCTCTACAGCATGGATGGCGACCTTGCCCCGCTTGAACGGTTCAGCGACCTCGCCCGACACCATGACGCCGTGCTTCTGATCGACGATGCTCATGCGACCGGCGTGTTCGGACCCGACGGGCGGGGGCTGGCCGCACCTTGTGACGGGCACGATAACGTCATCGTCCTGCGGACCTGTGGCAAGGCGCTTGGTTGTGAAGGTGCGCTGCTGTGCGGCCCGCGCGTGATGCACGACTTCCTCGTCAATCGCAGTCGCGCCTTTATTTTTTCAACGGCGCCATCGCCGTTGATGGCAGCGGCCGTGCGTGCCGCCTTGCGCTTGCTGGTCGACGAACCCGAGCGCCGCACCCGCCTGCACGATCTGATCGGGGTCGCCGCATCCGCATTGTCGCCGTTCGGGGCGCTGACGAACGGGTCACAGATCATGCCCATCATTTTGGGTGACGATGCCCGGACGATGCAGGTCGCCGCACACGTCCAGGCGGCTGGCTTCGATGTTCGCGGCATTCGCCCGCCCACCGTGGCTGCGGGAACATCGCGCCTGCGGATCTCGATCACCCTGAACGTCACTGCCGCCGACGTGCAGGCGCTCGCGGACGTGCTTGCGGATGCCGGCCTGTGAGCGTGATTGTCGTCACCGGCACCGATACCGCCATCGGCAAGACGGTGTTTGCCGCCGCTTTGACGGGTGCGCTCGGGGCCGCTTACTGGAAACCCGTCCAGGCTGGTCTCGACGAGGAAACCGACAGCGAATGCGTTGCGCGCCTGGCGGGATCGGCATCGGACCGGATTTTTCCGGAAGTGTATCGCCTGGCCACTCCCTGTTCGCCGCATCGCGCCGCCGAACTGGACGGCCTCACCATCGATCCCGCGCGCCTGATCCCGCCAACCTGCGACGGGCCGCTCGTTATCGAGGGTGCGGGTGGCGTCCTTGTTCCCCTGACCCGCGACCTGCTGTTTGCCGACCTGCTGGGTCGCTGGGCATTGCCGACGGTCCTGGTTGCGCGAACGGCGCTTGGCACGATCAATCACAGCCTGCTGTCGATCGAGGCGCTGCGAGCGCGCAGCGTACCTGTGCTGGGGATCGCGTTCGTTGGCGACGCGAACGAGGATACCGAGCACACCATCGCGACGATGGGCAAGGTCAGGCGGCTGGGGCGGCTGCCGATGGTCGGCACGCTGGATCGGGCGACGCTCCACACGGTTTTTGCGGCGAACTTCTCGCTCCGGGATTTTACCGGATGACCTCCCCCGTCTGGCACCCCTTTACTCAGCACGGCCTGGATGAACCGATCCCGGTGGTCGCGCGCGGTGAAGGAGCGGCGCTCCATACCGCCGATGGCCGCCGCATCATCGACGCCATCTCGTCGTGGTGGGTGACGACCCACGGTCATGGCAACCCGCGTATCATGGCCGCCATTGCCGAACAGGCGGGCAAGCTGGACCAGATCATCTTCGCTGGCTGGACTCACGAACCCGCCGAGCAACTTGCGCGATCGCTGGTCGACATGATGCCCGCCCCTCTGTCGCATGTATTCTTTTCGGACAGCGGGTCGACGGCGGTCGAAGTCGCGCTGAAAATGGCGCTCGGCTTCTGGGCAAATCGCAACGAACCACGCGACCGCATCCTGGTGATGGAGCACAGCTATCACGGCGACACCATCGGCGCGATGTCGGTCGGCGCGCGCGGCGTCTTTAACCAGGCCTATGCCCCGTTGTTGTTTGATGTCGGCACCGTCCCTTTCCCCCGCGCAGAAACAGAACAGGTGACCCTCGACGCGCTGGAGGATGCGTGCCGGTCCCGTCCCGCCGCGTTCATCGTCGAACCGCTGGTGCTGGGCGCGGGCGGGATGCTGTTCTACACCCCCGCCGTCCTCGCCGAAATGCGTGCGATCTGCGCGCGCCACGGCGTCCTGTTCATCGCCGACGAAATCATGACCGGATGGGGCCGAACCGGCACGTTGCTGGCCAGCGAACAGGCGGGTGTCGTGCCCGATATCCTGTGTTTGTCAAAAGGGCTGACCGGCGGCGCGATCCCGCTGGCCGTCACCCTTGCCACACCGGCGATCTTCGATGCGCATCGGTCGCGGGACCGGGCCAAGATGTTTTTCCACTCATCCAGCTACACCGCCAATCCCATCGCCTGTGCAGCGGCCAATGCGAACATCGAGATCTGGCGCGATGAGCCTGTGCTGGCCCGTGTCGCCGACCTTGGTCAACGTCAGCAACGCCACCTCGACCGCATCGGCAGCCATTTGAAAATCCGCACCGTGCGCCGGGCCGGCACCATCGCCGCTTTCGAGATTGAGGATGAAACCGGCAGTTATTTATCCGCCATCGCCCCCCGCCTGATGGCCCACGCCCGCGACCACGACGTCCTGCTCCGCCCGCTGGGCAACACAGTCTATGTCATGCCGCCCTATTGCATCGACGACGATGACCTGAGCGCAATTTATGACGTGGTCGAAAGCTTTCTCGACCGCTAGCGTCAGGTGGGAGACGGGGTGTCCAGAGCATCTCGCCAAACGCTGGGCTGATCAACTCGATCGCTCGATCAGCACCGCGCCGGGCGTGCGGGGCAAATCTGGTTATCGCTGGTGACCCCAACGGGAATCGAACCCGTGTTTCAGCCGTGAAAGGGCCGCGTCCTAACCGCTAGACGATGGGGCCAAGCGAGCGGCCAGTTACGGAGGCTGGCCCGCGATGTCAATCGACCGCGCGGGACGGGCAGAAATTGGCGCGAACGTCACCTCCCTTGGGGGGTCAATCCACCCACGCCGCATCGTCCAGATGCAGCTCGGCCGCGGGGCGGGTGCCCCAGTCGTCGATCTTGGCACGGCCAGCAACCCACAGCCGCCGGTCGCGCGGCGCCCCCAGCAGGGCCTGCCCCAAAGCCGTGTCGGCGCTGCGGAACGCGACCGTTTTCAGGCTGCGGCCGTCGTCGCCTGCCATCACCGCGCGGACATGGCCGCCGCTGCCGACCACGTCGGCCTTGATAACGCGCATCATGCCCGCCGCGATCCGTGGCGCGGGCCACCCCATGCCATAGGGGCCGCCAACATCCAGCGCCTCAACCAGCGACGGCGTGACCCCTCCGCAAGCCACTACGGCGTCCAGCAACAAGGCACGGTTGCCACCGGCACGCGCGACCTCGCTCGCCAGCCGCTCGTCGATGAAGTCGGCGAACGCCTCGACCTGCCCCGCTGCGACGGTCAGCCCCGCTGCCATCGCATGGCCGCCCCCTGCCACCATCAGCCCCATGGCCTTCGCCGCCAGCACCGCTGCCCCCAGGTCGACGCCGGGGATCGAGCGCCCCGACCCCTTGCCGA
>NZ_JANXNX010000014.1 GCF_025353885.1 Sphingomonas sp.
AATGCGACCTTTGCCTTGAATGCCGGGCTGTGATTCCGGCGTGGTCTCTTGCTCATCGTGTCTCCTGTCCGCGACCATCCTGGTCGCCATCAGGCAGAAACTCCACTCATCGCTCTATTCAGTTTTGCCGAGCCACCTCTGACCATGTAATTGCGCGATGGAGTATCGATCCGCATGGGCGGATAATCCTGGCACGTGCCGCCGATGGGAGTGGCCTTTCAGGCTCCTTGACCACGGTTACCACGCCGGCATCTCCGCGGCGCTATCGGTTGATTGCCGGTGTCCTGACACCGACCAGGAAATGGGCGGGCAAGACCATTCCCTGCAAGCTGATCATGAAAGATGCCCGTTATGGCGATGTAACCTGGGGCGGGGGGCGGCCCTTGAGCTTCAACGGAGGTTGTCGTTTGACGACCGCTGCGGGCAGGGAGATCATGAAATCAATTAAGGTTGCGGACGATCGGATCAGGGTCTGGGTGACGGAAGCGTCGCCATTCCGGGCAAAGTGTGAACGGCAGCTTAATCAACGGCTTAGTCCCAAGCCTTGAGTTCGGCTCCTTGCCCGAGACGAGGAATCGATAAGGTCAAATTTCGGTGTTTTCGGTAAGGTCTAGCGCGTCTTCGACGTCTATCCACTGGACGGGAGACCAGTCGGCTGCGAGTTGCCCAACGGCGATTTGAAACGAGTTTTTTGACGATCGCGCCCATCACTGAGCAGCAGCCGTGGTCCCGCAAGCCGATCCGGTGCGTTAACGCTTCGACACGTTAGGAAGCATGATGCATCACATTCAGCGCGGTACAGGCCGGAAGTTACTCCTCATCCACGGCCTCGGAGGAAGTTGGCAATCATGGATTACGATTCTTGATGCATTGAGCACGCATCGCACCGTGATAGCGATCGACCTTCCAGGACATGGTACCACGCCGGCCGCCGCCGATAGCGGAACCTTCGACGGTCTCGTTGGGAGCGTCGAGCGTTATATTCAGGACAATGGACTGACCGGTATCGACGTCGTCGGAAGCTCGATGGGTGCACGGATCGTGCTGGAGCTTGCGCGGCGGGGCAGCGTCGGCAATGTCGTGGCGCTCGATCCCGGCGGATTTTGGCGAGGTTGGGAGCGAACCTTCTTCAAAGTGACAATTGGCCTTTCTGGTCGATTGTTGCGGGCGATCCGACCCGTGCTGCCGACACTTAGCCGATATGCAGCAACGCGCACGGCATTGCTGGCCCAACTGTCTGCACGGCCATGGACACTCAACCCGCATGTTATAGCGACCGAACTGACGGGCCTCAGCACGACGCCGACGTTCGACGCGCTAGTGCAAGATCTTTCAAAAGGTCCTGAACAGACCGGGCCCGCCGCACGATCCACCGATCGCATCGTGATCGGATGGGGCAGACATGACCGACTATGCCTGCCCCGCCAAGCGGCGCGCGCTAAAGTAGCTTTCCCAACGGCAGAGTTGCACTGGTTCGAGTCCAGCGGCCATTTCCCCGCATGGGACATGCCCAAGGATACCATCGCGGTCATTCTTGCCGCAACTCAATGACCTACGAATTCGACCGCAACCGACCCATTCTTGCTATGCAGCCGCCAAATTCCGATACCCAGATGCGGTCCGTCGGCTATTCCGGCTGGTGTCGACCACAGCCGGGCGTTCAGATCCGCCCCGATGAACGTCCGGTCCTGAAGATTTCAGCCGATCGCTAATCAAGGCAGACATCGCAACCCGCCCAAAATCCGACCTTTCTTCGTCGGTTTGCGCAACCTCGAATCAGAGTGTCCGCAGGCACCAAGGTTCGCACTATTTCTTGAGGCTTATCGCCGACGCTGCATGTTGACCGCATCGCACAAGCCAAAACCGCCAGTCTGGCAGGAAATGACGGCTTGTCGTCCTTTGGGCAAAGTGAGATCTGCCTCAGGGAGGTGCCACCCCCTTTGATCGGATGGCATCATGCTTCGCTCCTCAACTGCCCGAAATCGCGTCCTTCTTCTCGCCGCGGCAAGCCTTATCGTCGGTTGCGGATCGGGTGCGACCGGCCGCTCGGCGCAATCGCAGCCAGACCAGCAAGCCGCGCCGGTGGCACCCGTGGCAAGCGAGCCGATCCCGGCCTATCACGCCCGCTTTGGGCGACAGCACCCGGTCATTGCCATCGTCGGCGTCAACAGCGGTACCGAACTCACCGATTATGTCATTCCCTATGGCATCCTGCGGCGGGCTAATCTGGGCGAGGTAATCGCCGTGGCGACCCGCCCAGGCGCGATGACGATGCGTCCGGCGCTGCATATCCAACCACAAGCGACGATCGCCGACTTCGACGCCCGCTTTCCCGATGGCGCCGACTACGTCGTGGTGCCAGCGGTTGTGCAACAGAACGATCCCGCGCTGCTCAACTGGGTAAAGCAACAGGCGGCGAAAGGCGGCACCCTGGTCAGCATCTGTGACGGCGCGCTGGTGCTGGCCAATAGCGGCGTGCTCGATGGGCATCGCGCCACCGCGCACTGGGCAACCGCCGACTATCGGCGCAAGCATTATCCGCAGGTCAACTGGATCGACGATCGCCGTTACGTCGCCGATGGGCGTATCGTGTCCAGCGCAGGGATCAGCGCCGCCATCCCGACTTCGCTTGCGCTGGTTGAGGCGATCGCCGGCCGTGAGCGCGCAGCCATGGTCGCTGCGCAGGTCGGCGCGCCGGACTGGAGCCCGGCGCATGACAGCCATCGCTTTGCACCCAAGTTCGGACGCAATCTGCAGGCCTTTGCGGCAACGCAATATCTCAATGGCTGGCTCCACAAGTCGAAGTCGATCGGCGTTGCGGTCGTGCCGGGGGCCGATGAGATCGCCGTCGCGCTGACTGCCGACGCCTATACCCGGACCGGCCGCGCCAAAGCCTATGCAATAGGCACCAGCGGCGCCCCGATCCTGACGCTGCACGGATTGGCGCTGTTGCCCGATCGTACCGATCCGAAGTCGGTCGAGCGCGTCGTCGCGCTTGCGACGGGTAAGTCTGCGATGGCGCTCGACTGGGTGCTTGCCGAAATTGCCCGCCTGTATGGTGAGCAGACCGCGTATGGCGTGGCGCTCGACTTCGAGTATCCCGGTTACCATGGCTGAAGAAGCGATCCTCATTCCACTGCCACAGGCGCCACTGCGCGTCGTGCTGCTGGCCTATGACGGCATGAACCTGCTCGACCTTGCCGGGCCGTTACAAGCGCTGACCACGGCCAATCGCGACGCCGCTCCAGGGGCGGCGGCTCGGTACGAGACGATTGTCGCCTCGGGCGAAGGTGGCGCGATCGTAACCAGCGCCGGCCTTCCGGTGGTGACCGTCGCAATAGCGACGCTGTTTGACGTGTCGATCGACACCCTGATCGCGCCGGGGGGCTGCATCGGCGAAGATTTTGCGGTGCCGCCTGCGCTGCGCGACTTCATTACCGAACGCGCCGCCTCGGTGCGCCGGCTGTGCTCGGTCTGCACCGGTGCGTTTCTGCTGGCAGCGGCGGGCCAGCTCGAGGGCCGCCGGGTGGCGACGCATTGGGCGTGGCTCGACCGGTTGAAGACGCGTCATCCCGGGCTGGACGTCGATGCCGACAGCATCTTCATCAGAGATGGCAATCTGTGGACGTCCGCGGGCGTGAGTTCAGGCATCGATCTGACGTTGGCTCTAATCGAGGAGGATTACGGTCCCCGCATTGCGATTGATGCGGCGCGGCAGATGGTCGTTTTTATGAAACGCGCCGGCGGCCAGTCGCAGTTCAGCGTGCCGCTTGCGGCGCAAACGAAAGACCAGGGCTTTGTCGAGCTCCACGCCTGGATGGCGGCGAACCTCGCGGCAGACCTGTCGGTCGGGCAGCTCGCGGCGCGCGCGGGAATGGCGCCGCGCACCTTTGCGCGGGCCTATGCCGCGAAGGTTGGACGCACGCCAGCCAAGACGGTCGAGCTGATGCGGATCGAAGCGGCGTGCCGCGCGCTCGAGGAAACCGACCTGCCGTTGAAGAGCATCGCCCAGAGAACTGGTCATGGCGACGAACAGAACCTGCGCCGGGCGTTTCAGCGCCAGCTCGTAACGAATCCGGCGACCCATCGCTTGCGATTTTCAAGTCTTTTGCCGTGAGCATGGCCCGTCGCTGCGGGGCTTGAAACGCTGATCGTCGGATCATCTATGGGAACCTCGTACTCGAATGTTAGCGGCGTCGCCGCAAGCCAGAGCGAGATCGTCGTTCGCACGGCTGAGGCTGGACGACCGTCAGCTATGATCCGTCCGCCCCCGAAAGCTGACAGATAGCAGTCGGATACAGCTGCTCGGCCGGAAGCACGATACCGGAGCCTTCTTGAACGACCGCTACTATCGCAAGCCGACCTTCGTCGTTTGACCTGCGAACTACCGCTTCGTCCCAAAGCAGTAAAGTGGCCCCTCGCCGGAGACGAGGAGCCAACGGGTCAGATTTCGGTATTTTCGGCAAGGGCAAGCGCGTCTTCCACGTCGAT
>NZ_JANXNX010000031.1 GCF_025353885.1 Sphingomonas sp.
GCAATATGCCGGCAAAGCCGCCCCGCGCTTCTTCAAGGTCGTGCACCCGACGGCCGCCGCGACGTCCTTGACCGTGACGCCCTTCTGCGCGGCCAACTGGGTATAGGCCGCACGGCGCTTGATGTTGATCGCCTCGACCTCGGCTTTGACGCCGCCCGACACGCCACCGGTCACGCCCAGATACCCATCGGCTTGCTCGGCAACCGTGCCCGCGCTCAGCGCGGCGGTGACACCGGCGGCTTGTGCGTAAGCGATCCCAGCGGCCCCGGCGGAAACGGCAAGAGCGGCGGCGATAATCAGGAATTTGCGTGTCATTGCGGGAACAACTCCGGGTTACTGGTGATCAGGTCTTGCGCGTCCTTCTGAAGCTTGACGACGACTTCCTGCTTGATACTCACGTTCAGATTAATCTCGATCGGCTTGTCGGGTGCCTTGATGTTGATACATCCCGACAGGCAGATCGACGGCAGCAGCCCAATGGCGATGATCATGGCATTTTTCATGGCCCTGCCCTCGCACCCGGGGATGCTGTTCGTCAATCTGCTGGCGATCATGGACGTTTCCCGCTTGCTGGTGGCTGAATAATCGGTGCAGCCTGTGTATTGGTTGGCGGCACAGGCGGTTGCGGCACTGGAGGTTGCGGGCCGCGCAGGGGCAGTCCCTGCAACAGCGCGCTGGGGTCTTGCAGCGTGCGCGCGGTGTTCAACAATCCACGAAAAGGCGCGCGAATCGTGATGTTAAAGATAAACGGCAGGTTGCTGAACTTGCGCGCCAGATAACTGCGTTTTTCGGTCTGCGGAGCCTCGTTTACGCCCCGAAAATTGACCTTGCTAATGATCTCGCCGTCCAGGGCGCCATCCATCTCGATCGACAGATTGTTGTAGCGAATCGATTTCAGCGCATCGAAGGCGAGTTTGGCAAAGACGTTCATCTTGGCGTTCGAAATGTCGCCGACGTAGGACAATGTGCCGCCCCCGGCGCGCGCTGTCACCTTGCCACCGACGATCCGTCCGCCCTGGTCGTCGAAGATCATCGGCATCGCCCCGTCGAAAATACCCGTCGCCGACAGGTTCTCGAATTTCAGCTGCTCGATGAATTTGGCCGCATCCAGCCGCTCGACGCGAAAGGTCAGCCGTCGCTCCTTGGTAACGCCCATGTCCAGCACCGTAGGATCCAGGATGAGCGCCCCGCCGGCAAACGGCCAGCGCCCGCCCTCCACGACGATGCGCTGCCCGGCGGCAAGGTGATAGCTTACCCGGCCATCGGGAACGGGGATGCCGGGGTTAACGACGGCGATCGACAAGGTTTGCCCCGGCGCGGTAACGAGGCCCAGCAGGTCGGTAAACACGATCTGTCCCGCCGCGCCCGTCACCGGTCCGAATGCAGCGGCCAGGTCCAGCCCGCTGGTGCCGAAAGTGCCGGTGCTGGTGACGCCTGCCGGGGTCCAGCGGATCAGACCCTGGCCGGTCACGCTGCCCACCACGTTGGCGACGACGCCGAGGGTCAGCGAGGTCAGTTTCTCGGGCTGGAGCGATTTGCCGAACGTCAGCCGGGCGACGTCGAGTTTGGCGTCGCCGGTGCCGCGCGTCAGGTCATGTTGGATCGTGACCGCCGCGACTTGCGTGTGCGTCAATGGCTCGTGCAGCGTCCCTGTCATGGTGATCCGGTTATCGGCTAGCCGCAGCTTCACAGCCTCGGCACTCATCGGATTGAACCGGGCAGGCTGCGCTTCGTCCGCCACGCGGGCCTTGCCATCCAGCGTCAACACGCCACGCCGGAACGTCCAGCCCCCTGCCCCTGCATCGATCAGCAGGGGCACATTGGCAATCTTGCCCGACAGCCCGCCGAACGACCCCGCAATGCCGCCTGCCGACATCGTTCCGGCTAGTTGGGTTAGGTCGAGCCGGGTGATCCGGTCCGCTGTGCCCAGTCGCACCTTCAGGTCACCGACGGCAAAGCGATTGTTGCCCAGCGCCAGGGCGGCGCGCGCCGCGGTGATGGCAATCGGGGCCGCGCCCAATCGCCCGGTCAGGCGCGGTGCGATGATCACGGCCCCGCCCCCGGTTCTGCCGTTGGTAACGCTGACCAGCGCGCCCGACTTTGCGCACAGATTGAACGACGCCGGGGCGAGGCTAAGTCCCGTAACCGCCAGCGTCTGGAACGAGGTCCGGGTGCAGCCAGGATTAAGGGCGATCGTGCCGCCCCGTGCTACTGTGAGCGCCACCGGCAGCCGCAGCCCGCCGACCCGCCCATCACCGACCGGCCCATCGATCAGCGCTGTCGTCTGCACCCGTGCCGCACCATTGCCGGCAATCTCGAACCGCACCGGCGCCAGCACCAGTCGCGCGCTTCCCGCCGTATAAGGGGAAACACGCACAACCCCTTGTGTTTCCCCGCTTTCGGACCTTCTCATATTCGCCACGATCGACGGAAATCCACCCCCCGCCAGGGTTGCCCCCGTGTCGGCAAAGATCCCCCCGGGGCCATAGCCAACCCCCCGCCCGCCCCCGACGTGCAGCTTCATTCCCTGCGCCGTCGAGACATCGGCCGTCGTCAGGATCGCCGAAAATTGCGCACCCCGCACCCGCGCGGCCACGTCGGCGGTGACCGCGAGATTCCGTCCCGCCCGGTCCATCACCTCGTTCAGTTTGGTGATCAGCGGCCCGACCGGGGGTCCCGCCACCGCCCGCGCCGACAGGTCGATCGGGCGATCCACCACCACCCGTGCCGCCTTGACGGTGCCCTGCGTATCGACATCCCCCCCCCGCACCGCGAATTTGCCGTCCAGCGTCAAACCCGTCGCATGGCTCATCGGGTGTAAAGCTGATACTAAACCAACCTGCGCAGTGCCCTTGGTCTCGCGGGCGTCTCCAGCGAAAGCGAGCCAACCGGTCAGCCCCGCCATCGTCCCCGCGCCGCTCGACAACGAACCGAACGCCACCGCACTCGTCCCCTGCCAATGGTCGAGCGCTTCGGACAGCGCGACCTTCAACTCCAGTGCGGGGCTGGCAAAGCGCGATGTCCCGCAAGTCACGCCACTGGCCCGCAGCGGCCCGGCCACCGTCGGGCGGCGATTGGCGATGGTGAGATCGACATAGAGCGTCGCGCGCTCGGCCCGGCAACCGCCAATCGCCAGCGTCGGCGCGATCGCTGCAAGCTTACCGGTAAATCCCTTCGCCAGATTGCCCTTGCCATCGAGCCGCGCGCCGATGTCACCATAGCGCGTCGCCAGCGCGATCCGCGCGTCGGAGAGGTCGACGGCCAGATCAGGAAGGGTGAACGGACCACCGGTCGATGCCGGGATCAACCGTTCAAGCGCACCGAAGCTGACCTTTCCCCCGACCAGCCGACCGCGCAGCCTGACCCCGTGGGCGCGGATGGCGGTTGCTGTGAGGCCGCCAAATGTTGGCACGACCCTGATTTCCGCCCAGTCGGCAATCAGGTCGGGCGCGCGCGGATCGCCAATGACAATGTTCTCCAGCCGCTCCCATCGCAGGCCAATGCCGGCGACACGATAGCTTGCCCGGACGCCGCGCGCCGTCAGCGCATCGGCTATCGCACCATCGGCAAGCAACCGACGCTGGTGCCACGCTCCCACCCCCGCCAGCACGACGATCACGACCCCGGTCACGGCAGCCCGCCGCCGGGTTATGCCGCGCATGATTCTGCTTGAAAGTCGCTCATCCTCATCATCAACGTTTTACAACCCGCTTTGGTGACCGGCATCAAGCGCAATTGCGCCAGCGGCCCCGCCACCGTAGGCGATGCCATGGCCGAAGCCCAACCAGATGTCAGCGGCACCGACGCCGTCGGTCACCGCGCGCGACTGCGGGGTCGATTGATCGAACAGGGCGGCGATGCGTTGCTCGATCACGAGCTGATCGAATATCTGCTGGCGCTCGCAATCCCACGCCGCGACACCAAGCCGCTGGCCAAGGCCCTGCTTCGCGAATTCGGCGGAATCGGCAACCTGATTTCGGCCGACGCCCAGGCGCTGCTGCGGATCGATGGCGTCGGCGAAACAGCGGTGGCAGCCATAAAGATCGTCCAGGCAACCGCGCTCAGGCTGCTGCGAGCGGAAATCATTGCGAAGCCTGTCCTGTCCAGCTGGCAGGCGCTACTCGACTATCTGCGCGCCGATATGGCGTATCTGGGCATCGAGCGCGTTCGCATCTTGCATCTGAATTCAAAAAATATGCTGATCCGCGACGAAGTGATGGCTGAGGGATCGATCGACCAAGCCGCGGTCCCCGTCCGCGAAGTGATTCGCCGGGCAATCGACCTTGGCTCGGCAAGCATCATTCTTGTCCACAACCATCCGAGCGGTGATCCGCAGCCGAGCCGCGCAGACATCCAGTTGACGCGCGACATCGTTGAGGCTGGTCGCCGTCTGAACGTTTCGGTCCACGACCATATCATCGTCGGGACGCAAGGCCATGCGAGTTTGCGCGCACTGGGTTTGATGTAGCATCCTCGTGCAGTGCAGGCGAAAAAAACGGGCCCCGCTTTCGCAGAACCCGTTCCTTGCGACCCGAAGTCTTACGCTCCGGCAGTAAGGTAGGTTGTCAACTCGGCCTGGCTAACAGACTTGTTCTTGTCCTTGTCAGCCGTTGCGAAGGCGCCATCAAGCCAAGCTTTTCTCTCGGCGGGTTTCATGGCAGGCGCACCCGACTTGTCTTTCAATGCGATCATCCAACCGTCGAATTCCGCCGCATTCAGGGTTCCATTAGAGTCTTTGTCGTAGGTCGGAAATTCTGTGGCGATGATCGCTGCCGGGCTGGCAGGAGCGACCGCTGTTGGCGGTGCCATTGTCGTCCCCGCCGTGACCGGAGCAGAAGGTGTGGGAGGAACCGCAGGCGTCGTCATTTGGGCCAGCGCGGGCGTTGCGAGGGCAACTGCACCAAGCGCGATCATAAGCTTCTTCATCGTATTTCTCCGTATTTCCAAGCAAACGACATGGCCATCGGACCATTCGTTAGGTCAACCAACCGCTAATCATCGCGTTGCTCGCCCCGGCGCGTTGTCGGGTCGGTTCGTCCCTGCTAAGCAGCCCAATCATGATAGAACGATATTCCCGTCCTGAAATGGTGGCCCTCTGGTCCGCCGAATCCCGTTTTCGCATCTGGTTCGAAATTGAGGCCCATGCCCTCGACGCGATGGCAGAACTGGGCGTCGTCCCGCATTCTTCCGCAAAGGCGGTCTGGGAAAAGGGCGCTTTCGAAGTCGATCGAATCGACGAGATTGAGCGCGAGACCAAGCATGACGTGATCGCCTTCCTGACCAATGTCGCCGAACATGTTGGTGAAGAGGCCCGCTTCCTGCACCAGGGCATGACCAGTTCCGACGTCCTCGATACCTGCCTGTCGGTCCAATTGGCGCGCGCGTCGGACATCATGATTGCCGATCTGGATGCGCTGCTCGTCGTTTTGAAGCGGCGCGCGTTCGAACACAAGATGACCCCCACAATCGGCCGCAGCCACGGTATTCATGCCGAACCGGTGACGTTCGGGCTGAAACTGGCGCAGGCCTATGCCGAATTCGCCCGCAACCGCGCGCGCCTCGTACTGGCCCGCGCGGATATCGCGACCTGTGCGATTTCGGGCGCTGTCGGGACGTTCGCCAATATCGACCCGCGCGTCGAGGCGCATGTCGCGGAAAAGATGGGCCTGACGGTCGAGCCGGTTTCTACACAGGTCATCCCACGCGACCGTCACGCCATGTTCTTTGCCACGCTGGGCGTGATCGCGTCGTCGGTCGAGCGGCTGTCGATCGAAATCCGTCATCTGCAGCGCACCGAAGTGCTTGAAGCTGAAGAATATTTCGCGCCGGGTCAAAAGGGTTCGTCGGCCATGCCGCACAAGCGCAACCCGATCCTGACCGAAAACCTGACTGGGTTGGCCCGCATGGTGCGCAGCGCGGTCGTACCCGCCCTGGAAAACGTCGCGCTATGGCACGAACGCGACATCTCGCATTCGAGTGTTGAGCGCATGATCGGACCCGACGCCACGATCACGCTCGACTTCGCGCTGGTCAGGTTGACCGGCGTGATCGACAAGCTGCTGGTTTACCCCGCGCGAATGCAGAGGAATCTCGATCGAATGGGTGGTTTGGTCCACTCACAGCGTGTGCTGCTGGCATTGACCCAGGCTGGGATGAGCCGCGAGGTTGCCTATAAGGCCGTGCAGCGCAATGCGATGAGAGTCTGGGAGTCAGATGGCGAGCAATCCTTGCTGCAACTGCTCAAAGACGATGGTGAAGTTACCGGTTATCTGTCAAACGCCGAACTCGAAGACAAGTTCGACCTGGGGTATCACTTTCGCCACGTAGATACCATTTTTGCGCGGGTTTTTGAAGAGTAGTTGCAAAAACTGCACTCACTCCTGCAATCGTTGCGGTTGAGATTTTATGTCGCAAGCCTAGAGATTGTGCAGCGCAGCAATTGTTGCTTAATCGTTAGGCATTAAGGGCGGCGTTGAGGTCGGACTCATTTCCGACAAAAAGGAAGCCTTCATCATGCGCATTTTCGAATTTGCGGCCTTTGGCGCTGCAACGATCATCGCCTCGATGCTGGTCATTGCTACGATTACCGTAGCCTAACATCAGCATCCGGGCATTCAGCCCGTCCCGGGAATACCCGGGGCGGGTGATTGTCGTATGATCGATGCAATCTCAGATAATATCGTCGAAGACCGAGCGTAGCTTGTCGAAAAACTTTGTCGACTTCGGACATTCCTCGCCGGTCTCGGTTTCGCGAAACGCCTCGAGCAGTTCCTTCTGCTTGGCATTCAGCTTCGTCGGTGTCTCAACTTCGACCTGGATCACCAGGTCGCCGCTGCCGCGTCCGTTCAGCACTGGCATGCCGGCACCGCGCTGGCGCAACTGCTTGCCGGACTGGATGCCCGCCGGGATGCGAATGTCGTGATATTCGCCATCAAGTCCCGGAATACCGATGCTGCCTCCCAGTGCCGCCGTCGTGAAACTGATCGGTGTACGGGCGAATAGGGTCGTGCCCTCCCGTTCGAAAATAGCGTGTCGAGTAACGTGCAGGAAAATATACAGGTCGCCCGAAGGCGCGCCCCGTGCGCCAGCTTCACCTTCCCCAGTCAAACGGATGCGCGTTCCCTCGTCGACTCCGGCGGGAACGTTGACCGACAACGTCTTCTGTTTGTCGACGCGACCCTCGCCCCGGCACGACGTGCACGAGTCGGGGATGACCTTGCCCGCACCGTGGCACGTTGGGCACGCGCGCTCGACGACAAAGAAACCCTGCTGCGCGCGAACCTTGCCGTGGCCGTTACAGGTCGTGCAGGTGTTCGCCGACGTGCCCGGCTTAGCGCCCGAACCGCTACATGGTTCGCAAAGCGCCGAAACCTCGACGGTAATTTCAGTCGCCTTGCCATGGAACGCATTTTCAAGCGTGATTTCCATGTCGTAGCGCAGGTCCGCCCCGCGCTGCGGTCCAGACTGACGCCCGCGACCGCCCCCAAAAATATTGTCAAAAATGTCGGCAAACCCACCGAAGTCCTGAGCGCCGCCGCCGTTTTCAAAAGCCGCCTTGCCATATCGGTCATAGGCTGCCCGCTTCTGCGGATCCTTCAGACATTCATAGGCTTCGGATATCGCCTTGAACTTTCCTTCTGATTGATTGCAGCCAGGGTTTTTGTCGGGATGAAATCGCATAGCGAGGCGGCGATAGGACGACTTGATCGTCCCGTCGTCGGCGGTGCGCTCTACTTCGAGTAGTTCGTAAAAATCGTCAGACATAATGCCCCCGGGCGACGTCCCTCGATCCCTCGGCAATGCCCGGGATCAAGGGAAGCGTCACTTTGCTCAGCCCTTATTCTCGTCGACTTCGGAGAACTCGGCATCGACCACGCCATCGTCAGCGGCAGCGGCGGTGTCGGCCTGAGGAGAGGCCTGTGACGCCTGCTCCTTCTCATAGATCGCCTGGCCCATCTTCATCGCAACCGTCGCCAAGGCCTGCGCCTTTTCCGTCATCGCCTGGACATCGCCGCTTTCGACGGCCGTCTTGGTGTCGGCAACCGCCGTCTCGATCTCGGTCTTCAGCGCCTCGTCGATCTTGTCGCCATTGTCGGCAAGCTGGCGCTCAGTCGTGTGGATCAGACTTTCCGCATTATTCTTGGCTTCGGCCTCCGCTCGGCGCTTTTTGTCCTCGTCGGCAAACTGTTCGGCATCGCGAACCATCTGGTCGATGTCGGCATCGGACAAGCCGCCCGAAGCCTGAATTTTGATCTGCTGCTCCTTGCCGGTGCCCTTGTCCTTGGCGCTGACATTGACGATGCCGTTGGCGTCGATGTCGAACGTGACCTCGATCTGCGGAACGCCGCGTGGGGCTGGCGGGATCCCGACCAGATCGAACTGGCCGAGCGACTTGTTGTCGGCCGCCATCTCGCGCTCGCCCTGGAACACCCGGATCGTCACCGCGCCCTGGTTGTCATCGGCCGTCGAATAGGTCTGCGACTTCTTGGTCGGAATCGTGGTATTTCGGTCGATCATGCGGGTGAACACACCGCCGAGCGTCTCGATGCCGAGCGACAAGGGCGTCACGTCCAGCAGCAGCACGTCCTTGACGTCGCCCTGCAAAACGCCTGCCTGGATGGCAGCGCCCATCGCCACGACCTCATCCGGATTGACGCCCGTGTGCGGCTCCTTGCCGAAAAAGTTCTTCACGACATCGCGGACGCGCGGCATGCGGGTCATGCCACCAACGAGGACAACCTCATCGATCGCGTCAGCCTTCAGCCCGGCATCGGCCAGCGCCTTTTTGCAGGGCTCCAGCGTGCGCGTGATCAGGCTTTCGACCAGCTTTTCCAAGTCGGACCGCGTGATTGCCTTCACCAGATGCTTTGGCCCGGTGGCGTCGGCGGTGATGAACGGCAGGTTCACTTCAGTGGTCTGGGCTGACGACAGCTCGATCTTCGCCTTCTCGGCAGCTTCCTTCAGACG
>NZ_JANXNX010000093.1 GCF_025353885.1 Sphingomonas sp.
GTAAGTGTCTTCATGGGCACGTTGTGCCGCAAAGCGGTGACCGTTGGAAGACACTCATTCCCAGATGCGCTGGCATCCGAAGACGTCAAGCGCGGTGTCGCAACTGAGGATGGGGATGCCTTCGACCATGGCCTGCGCCGCCAGCATCCGGTCGAACGGGTCGGCATGAGGGGCAGAAAAGCCTCCTGCCATCAGCGCATGATTCAGGGTTATCGTCAGTGGTTGAAACGCATCGCGCATCGTCCAAGCGGCAAAATTCGCGACACCTTCTTCGGCACCGGGCAACTTTCCGATACGAAACTTGGTTGCTATTTCCCACGCACTGACCGGGCTGATGAGAATCATGTTTTCCGGAGCCCCGATCAGGGCCATACCGTTGTCGGACAATCGTCTGTCGTTGGCCCACCACCAGATCAATGCGTGGGTATCGAGCAAAAGTCTCATCGCCCCTCCCAGGCAGCAAGCTCCTCCTCAGGCAGCGGATCAAAGAAACTGTCGGGGACGACATAGGGCCATGACCCCGGCACGCGCGGCTTTTTCGGCTCTGGGGGGGCGAGCGGCACCAGCCGCGCATAGGGTTTGCCCGCTTTCGCCAGGATAATTTCCTCGCCGGCATGGGCGCGGTCCAGGAAATGCGAAAAATGCGTTTTGGCTTCATGGACGTTGACGATCTGGGTCATGGCGCGCGACTTTCAACTGGACTTAGTCCACATAGTCCATCTTCATCCTTTCGGCAACCAAAGCGGTGACGCGCGCGACCGCCTCGTCCAGCGTTACGCGCACGATCGGTGTCCCTTCTGGAAATGCGGTCAACAACCGCGAGGGCATCGCCGCACTCAACACCACGAAACTCCCGCGATCGTCGGCGCGCCGGATCAGCCGGCCAAACGCCTGTGCCAGCCGCGCGCGGACGATGCCGTCGTCATAGGCCGAACCGCCCCCGGCCGCCCGCCGCGCGGCATGCAGCACGGTCGGACGTGGCCATGGCACGCCTTCCAGGATCACGGTGCGCAGCGAATCGCCGGGAACGTCCACCCCGTCGCGTAACGCATCGGTGCCGAGCAGGCTGGCACGCGGATCGTCGCGGAAAATATCGACCAGCGTTCCCGTATCGATCGGATCGACGTGCTGGGCATAGAGCGCCAGTCCCTCACGCGCCAACCGGTCGGCAATGCGCGCATGAACCGTCCGCAACCGCCGGATCGCGGTGAACAGCCCCAGCGTCCCGCCCCCCGATGCCTCGATCAGTCGCGCATAGGCATTGGCCAATTGCCCGACATCGCCGCGCTTTACATCGGTCACGACCAGCACCTGCGCCTGTCGCGCATAATCGAACGGGCTGACCGCAGCAAAATGCGTCGCCCCCGCGCTCAGATGCGCGGCCCCTGTCCGCGCCTCGGCACTGTGCCAGCCGCCCTGCAATCCATCGCCGCCGCGCAGCGTAGCCGACGTCACGATCACCGAATGGGCGGGTTTCAGCGCGGCCTCGGCAAACGGCTTGGTGGGGTCGAGCCAGTGCCGGTGCAGCCCGACATCGAAATCGCGCCCGTCGATCCGGTTGACCGCCAGCCAGTCGACGAAGTCGGGATCGGACGGCCCGCCCATGCGCGATAGCATCGCCAGCCACGCCGCCACTGTGTCGCGCCGCCAGCCAAGGCTTGCAATCGCCCCCTCGATGCGCGCGCGCGCAGGCCCGTCAAGCCAGTCAGGTCCATCCTCCAGCACCGCCTCCAGCCGCCGCCCCAGCGATACCAGCGGTCGTAGCAACGCATCGAGTGCCGTCGCACCCGCCGCCGCCGCATCGACCAGCGGCCCGTCCAGTTCGGCAGCCTCGGTCTCCAATCCGTATCCCGCGTCCTCCGCCTCTGCCCGGGCATAGACCGTTCCGCGGATCGCCCCCAGCAGCGCCTCGATCGCGCCGAACGGTTCGCCCTCGCCGATTCGCTGCAACCAGCCATCGCCGGGCAGCATTTGGGCGGCATGACCCGCCGCCGCAATCGCCGCGCCGCCCTCGGTATCGTAGCTCGCCACATCGGCCAGCCGCGCGGCCAGCCCGCGCCGCCGTCCGCGCGTTGATCCCTCGGGCCCGATGATCCAGCGCCGCAACTCGATCGCCTCCTGACCCGTCAATGCGGCGGCGAACACCGAATCGGCGGCATCGAAGATATGATGGCCTTCATCGAACACGATCCGGCTTGGGCGGTTCGCCATCTCGCGGCCTCGCGCGGCATTGATCATCACCAATGCATGGTTGGCGATAACGATGTCCGCGTCCGCACTCGCTCGCGATGCCCGCTCGATGAAACAACGTCGATAGTGCGGACAGCCCGCGTAAATGCACTCGCCACGCCGGTCGGTCAGTGCCGTCGATCCATTCCGCCGGAACAGGATGCCCAGCCAGCCGGGCAGGTCGCCCCCGACCATGTCGCCGTCCCGGCTATACGCCGCCCAGCGCGCAACCAGGTGCGCCAGTATCGCCGCGCGTCCTGAAAACCCGCCCTGCAGCGCGTCCTCCAGGTTCAGCAGGCACAGATAATTCTCACGCCCCTTACGCACCACGACCCGTTCGGACCGTTCTGCGGGATCGGGAAACAATCGCCGCGTCTCGAAATCCAATTGCCGCTGCAACGCCTTGGTAAAGGTGGAAATCCACACCGCCCCGCCCGCCTGCCGCGCCCACAGCGACGCGGGCGACAGATAGGCCAATGTCTTGCCGATCCCGGTCCCGGCCTCGGCCAGCAGCATGTTCGGCTCATCGCGCCGCGCGCGCGGCGCAAACGCCAAGGCCGCGGCTTCGGTGTAGGCGCGCTGGCCCGGACGCGTCTCACGGCCAGCCCCCGTCATCCCGTCCAGCCGCTCGCGCGCTGCCTCGGCGGAAATCGAAACCGGCCTGGGGGGATTGCGTTGCGGCTTTTCCTCCCATTCGGGCAGCTTGGAAAACAGCCACCGTTCGGCGATCTCGGGCTGCGGGATGGCCTTCACGACGGTCGGCGCCCATGTCCACCGCAACCGCGACAGGGTTTGCGCCGAAGTCCACGCCCCCTCGCGCTCGGGCCAGTCACCGGCCATGCGTGCCACCAGTACAGCCGCGGCCTCGCGCAGCAATGCCGCGGAAACGCCCTCATCGGCCGGCACCGCCAGCCCAAGCGTTTCCGCCAGCCCCTTGACCGTGGGCACCATGAACCTGGCCGGATGCACGAAGGCGAATAGTTCGAGCAAGTCCAGCCCCGACAGTTCGGGATAGCCCAGCCGTTGCCCGACCAGCGGCGCGTTCAGCAAGATCATTGGCGTTTCGCCCGCCCGCGCAATCGCCTCGCCCCGCCCCACGCCGCGCGTGCCGTGCTCGTCCGCAATCCAGATACCGCCATGGCTTGCGTAGAGCGCGGGATGGGGCAAGAGGGTCGTCACCGCCCGTGATTGGCCGAACCGGAACGAAAGAGCAACACTTGTCCGACCTGCGCACCGCCGCCCTGGCCTCCAAAGCATGGCCCTATGAAGAAGCCCGCAAGCTGCTGAAGCGCTATCCGAACGGCAAACCAGGCCCTGTTATCTTCGAAACCGGTTACGGACCGTCGGGCCTGCCGCACATCGGCACGTTCAACGAAGTGCTGCGCACAACGATGGTCCGCAACGCCTTTCACGCGCTGTCCGACACGCCCACCCGGCTGATCGCGTTCAGCGACGACATGGACGGCCTGCGCAAGGTTCCCGACAATATCCCCAACGCCGCATTGCTGACCGCAAACCTCGGCAAGCCGCTGTCGCGCATCCCCGATCCGTTCGAAAAGTTCGAGAGTTTCGCCGCGCACAACAATGCGATGCTCCGCGCATTCCTCGACCGGTTCGGCTTCGACTATGAGTTCGTCTCGTCATCGTCGCACTATGAATCGGGGGCGTTCGACGATGCGCTCCGTGGCGTCTTGCACCACTATGATGCGATCATGGGTGTCATGCTCCCCACGTTGCGCAAGGAGCGCGCGGCAACCTATTCCCCCGTCCTGCCGATCAGCGAAAAGACCGGCGTGGTCCTGCAGGTTCCCGTCGAAGTCATTGACGCCGACGCCGGACTCATCCGCTTCGACGACGGCGGCGACATCGTCACCCAGTCGATCCTCGGCGGCAAGGCCAAGCTGCAGTGGAAAGTAGACTGGGCGATGCGCTGGGTCGCGCTCGGCGTTGACTATGAAATGTTCGGCAAGGACCTGACCGATAGCGGCATCCAGTCGGGCAAGATCGCCCGCGTCCTGGGGGGCCGCCCGCCCGAATCGCTGATCTACGAGATGTTCCTCGACGAAAAGGGCGAGAAGATTTCCAAGTCGAAGGGCAATGGCCTGACGCTCGACCAATGGCTCGATTACGGCACGCAGGAAAGTCTGTCGTTCTTTGCCTATCGCGAACCCAAAAAGGCCAAGCAGCTCCACATCGGCGTCATCCCGCGCGCGGTGGATGAATATTTCCAGTTTCGCGGCAATTATGCGGCGCAACCGATCGAACAGAAACTCGGCAACCCGGTTCATCACATTCACGATGGCAAAGCCCCGGAAACCGTGCCGCCGGTGACATTCGGCCTGTTGCTGAACCTGGTTGGTGTGCTGGGTGCCGGGGCCACCGCCGAACAGGTGCGTTCCTACCTCAGCAACTATGTCGCGGGCGGCGTTTCCCCCGAACTCGACGCGCTGATCGGCCACGCGCTCGCCTACAACCGCGATTACGTGGCCCCCACGCTGCGACGCCGCGCGCCTGACGGCGTCGAGGTCGCCGCCCTCGACCGCCTCGACCATGAACTCGCGCTGCTGCCCCCCGACGCCGACGCCACCGCGATCCAGAACATCGTCTATGCCATCGGCAACGAAGGCGGCTTCGAAAATCTGCGCGACTGGTTCAAGGCGCTTTACGAAACGCTGCTCGGCTCGCCACAAGGTCCGCGCATGGGCAGCTTCATCGCGCTTTACGGGGTCGAGCCATCGCGTAAGCTCATCGCCGAAGCCTTGGGGAAATAGCGTGCGCCAGTATCTCGACCTGCTCCGCCACATCCTCGACACCGGCGTGCCACAGGCCGACCGCACCGGCGTCGGGACGATCAGCACCTTCGGCTACCAGATGCGCTTCGACCTGCAGCAGGGTTTCCCGCTCGTCACCACCAAAAAGGTCCATATCCGCTCGATCTTTATCGAACTGCTGTGGTTCCTGCGTGGCGATACCAACACGAAATGGCTGACCGACAACCGCGTCGGCATCTGGAACGAATGGGCCGACGAGAATGGCGACCTCGGCCCCGTTTACGGCAAGCAATGGCGCGACTGGGTGGCGGCGGACGGCAGCCATATCGACCAGATCGCGGGCCTCATCGACCAGATCAAGTCCAACCCCGCCTCGCGCCGCCAGATCGTCACTGCCTGGAACCCCGGCGAGATTAACCAGATGGCGCTCGCCCCGTGCCATTGCCTGTTCCAGACGTGGGTCGCAAACGGCAGGCTGTCGCTGCAACTGTACCAGCGGTCGGGCGACGCGTTCCTGGGCGTGCCGTTCAACATCGCCAGCTATGCACTGCTGACGCATCTGCTGGCCGATCAATGCGGGCTGGAGGTCGGTGAATTCGTCTGGACCGGCGGCGACGTGCATTTGTATTCGAACCATCTGGAACA
>NZ_JANXNX010000100.1 GCF_025353885.1 Sphingomonas sp.
CTTCAACCAACCGCTTCTCGCAGCGGCATAATCAACCGGCAGCCATTCCACTTATAAATCGCGCGGCGCTGTTCAAACAAACCGAGCCACCTCTTACGGCGTCCGCAAGGTCTGGCGACAAATGATGCGCGAAGGGTTCGACATTGCCCGCTGCATCGTCGAGCGGCTGATGCGTGATATGGGTTTGCAGGGGGTCATCCGGGGCAAGCCGGTGCGCACCACGTTTGGGGATAAAGCTGCACCTTGTCCGCTGGATCACGTCAACCGTCAGTTCCACGCGCCGGCGCCCAACAGGCTGTGGGTCTCGGATTTCACCTACGTCTCGACCTGGGGTCGCTTCGTTTATGTCGCGGTCGTAATCGACGTTTACGCCCGCTACATCGTTGGCTGGCGGGTCAGCCGGACGGCGCATACCAGCTTTGTCCTCGATGCCCTGGAACAGGCGCTGCACGATCGCCGACCGACGCAAGGCGGCGGTCTTATCCATCACCGTGACCGCGGCTCGCAATACGTCTCCATAAGGTATAGCGAACGCCTTGCCGAAGCCGGGATCGAGCCGTTGGTCGGAGTGTTGGCGACAGTTATGACAATGCTTTGGCCGAGACGATCAATGGCCTTTACAATGCCGAGGTCGTCCATAGACGAGGACCATGGCGGTCGTTTGAAGCTGTCGAGTTTGCCACGCTGGAGTGGGTCGACTGGTTCAACCACCGCCGACTGCTTGAACCCATCGGCGACATTCCACCTGCCGAAGCCGAACAACGATACTACGCCATGCTGGGCGATATCCCCATGGCTGCGTAACTTAAACCAAACGGCCTCCGGCGATCCTGGGGCGGTTCAAGAGGCGGTTCGACGTCTACATCGCATAAATAGGGCCGAAATAAGCCGACGCTCAGCCTCCGATTATTTACATTTGAGCCATGAAGGAAGACTCACCACAGTATGAGCTTGCCCTGAATCCCCGCAAAGCCCACCTTGTCTCGGTCTCGCAGCCATCACCACAACGGCCGCATCAAATAGCTCGTTTTGCGGATGTCCAGCTGAGCGATAAGAGTTTTGAGAAGTGTAGTTAAATCCTCTGAACTTTCAAACGTGCCGTAGACGTAGGCATCGGGACGAAGCACCACCCCCGCGCACGTGTGATAATCAAACCACTGAGATAATTCCCCCGTGACATCAATCAAATCAGGAATCATCTGGGCCTGGGACAGGGCGTTGCGACTGGCAACAAAGAAGATCTTAAGCCCTGCCGCTGAGAGTTGGTCATGAACCTCGCCGACAGCCCGAAGTACAGTCGCGTCGCGGCCCAAAATAACAAAGCCGCCGCCGGTTAGATCGTCGAGCAAGCCTTTAACACCCTTCGCGCTAACCATAGGAGGCTGGATGAAGCGTGCGCCGGCCGCAGAACCAGTCCCTAAAACTCCCGATGTAATCGGGGGAATTAGGTCGACGTAGCCCGGGGGCGTACGCGCGGCGATGGCCCCCATCTCTTCATCGCGTTTGGCAGCACGCGCGGGATCGAGTGTGCACAAGTTCTGTCCTGCACGCATTGAGGCTTCCACGACGCTTCGAACCTGTGGCAGCCGCTCTGGCTGATATGTGTCAAGTAGTAACGGACTAGCGACCCCTTCCAGAACCAGCTTCAACTTCCAAGCAAGATTGGCAACATCGCGAATGCCATGACACATGCCTTGTCCGTAGAACGGAGGAGTCTGATGTGCAGCGTCCCCAGCGAGAAAAACTCGGCCCACCTGCCATCGCTCGGCCAGCAGGGCGTGGAAGCGGTAGACGGCGCACCGGATGATCTCGTGCGGGCGGCCCTTGACAAAAGGTTCGATTAGGGATGCCACCCGTGCTGGGTCGTTGTAGTCAGCGGGGTCCTCGTCCGGCAACAGCATGAATTCGAAACGGCGATGTTTGCCTACACCGGGGATCACTGAAGTCGGTCGCGCTGGATCACCCATGATAAACAGCGCGTCCCGCATATCGATGCCTTCCGGTGTGCCGTGCAATTGTGGGAGGTCGATCGGGTCTTCGATGAACGTGTCGACTACGATCCACGGCTCATCGAAGCCGAGATCGGTTAACTCACCCCCGATCTGTTTGCGAACCGTGCTCCGTCCGCCGTCGCAGGCGATTAAGTAGCGTGCCTCAACCACCATCGGGCCGTTCTCACTGCTGGTCGAAACGCGGACTCCGTCGGCATCCTGAGTTACCTGTTGTACTGATTGCCCAATGACTAAACGGACCGTTGATCGATCCGAGAACTGATCGCGCAGCGCCCTTTCGAGATCAGGTTGATAGAAGTTGTACGATGTAGCCCAACCGAAGCGGTCGGTCGTCACGTTAGCACGAAACTGGCTTATGGCTTTGCCATTTGCTCCAAAATACATCGCTCCCGCAGGTATCGACAAGTGCGGAAGTAACGCCTCAGCCATGCCGGCGGATTGAAAAATTCGCATAATTTCTTGGTCGAAATGAATCGCTCTCGGCAGCGTATACGGTTCATGGGTCTTTTCGATAACAAGGGTGGCCAAACCAAGATGCCCGAAGAGATTGGCGGCCACCGCCCCCACTGGGCCGCATCCGGCAATAACAACGTCATACCTGTCCATTGGAACTTCCTGCGTTACGGTTTGTGATCAACGATAAGCGAACTTTGGCCATCGCCTCATGCAATGCCAAATAATGGCCGGTGAGGCGAAGCAAGTCGTCTAGGCAATTTTCAAAGAAGCATAGTTTTGCAGCTTAGTTAAATTTATATAAACCTTTCTGAAAACTAAAGCACAACTACTTTTTGGTTGAATAACAATATAGGACACTTTGATAACAAAATCTCATGGTCTTAACATGTGCGCACACAGTCCCGTTGAGCCAGAACGAGTTAATTACAATGCTGGCGCTCGAAGCGTGGCAAAGCGTTATGCGGCCGAAACCCCAGCCCAAAGCGTTTTTTAGCATACCGTTAGCCATAGCCGTACTCCGGCGTGGCTATCCCACCTGCCGCTGCAATCGTAGCTTTTACGGCGGCCCTCCCAAGGGGTATCTGGTCTATCAAGATTTTGGTTATAATATCTCGATCCAGCGCATCCTTGCAAAGTAAGAAAGATTGACGGCTGATGATCTTTTATATCATGGTGTAAGTTCGTTATTGAAAATCCAGCGGCTCCACAGGCACTCGAATACCGGGGGATGGAAGTGTCACGACCAATGCGCAAGCTGCAATCGAACTCGCCGCAACGATCATCAGCGCAACATTGACGTTGGCTAGGTGGTTAAAGGCCCAACCCAGTCCGAGCGGACCTGCAACTGCACCAAGGTAATAAGCGACCAAAACGCGGTTGTAGATCGCAGCATGATCTCGCAGGCCGTAGAAACGACGTACCAAATAAGCGACAATATCGCTTTCGGCGCCCAGCGCGGAGCCGATCAGTAGCGGAGGAATGCATAGAGCCGCGATAGAATGAGCATGGTCAAAGATTGACAGCCATATCACGCCGACGGCTGCAAGTGCGAAGGTGCCGAAAGCAACGAAACGCGCATCAACATAGTCAAGCAGAACGCCTGAGCATAATCGTCCCAATAATGTCCCGATACCAAGAGCTATGGCCACGATTGGCAAGAGCGAGGGCGCAACGCCTCGATCAGAATAGAGCGGGAAAAGCTGGAACGAAGGTCCAAAAACGCCCAATGTAGCAAGCAGCACAATCGCAGACAGCCGCCAAAAGCTCCGAGTCTGAAGTGCCTGCGAAAGCGGTATTCCAGTCTGATCCTCGTTGCTTTTCGCGCCTGCCACAACGCTGTTGCGGCGTGACAGCCAGAATAGCACTAATGAGGCACAAAGGGTGAGTCCGAGTTGTACCGCGGCAAGGGTGTAATAGGCAGTGCGCCATCCTGAAGTGTTGGACACCAAGGCTGCAAGAGCTGGCATGAGCGTGACACCGACGCTCATCCCCACGATGGAAATTCCAAGCGCGCGCCCCAAGTCGCGATCGAACCACCGTGGCAAGGCTGACAGATAAAGACCGACACTTGTTCCTGCTCCAAGTGCGCCTGCCAGAAAGCTGGTAACCAGTGCGAGCGCAATTGACCCAGTCTGGGAGCCTAGCGCGACCAAGACCATCGCGAGGCAAAGCCCAGATGAGGCCGCTACGGCTGCGGAACCAAAGCGCTCGATTACGCGCCCGAGCCAGATAGACGACAGCGCGATCCCGCTCATCGAGCAGAAGTACATCAGCGCGGGCACGAACCGCGTCCAGCCAAACTCTTGGGTAAGTGGCAGAATGAAAGTTGTTGCCGTCGCTCCGTATGAGCTTGGATAGCCGGCGGCCAATCCAATAAAAGCAGCGAGAATTGCCGCTACTTTTTCTTCCCTGCCGCCTGAGCTCGTCCCGGCCGTCACAAGGCAGCCGCGATACAGTGTACGCGTTGTCTGCCGAGACCATCGATTTCGGCCTCCATTAAGTCACCGTCTTTGAGAAATTGCCCAGTAACAATACCATTGCCGGCCGGACTTCCCGTGCACAAAATGTCACCTGGAAGCATTCGCGCGTAGGTGCTGATGTGTTCGATCTGCCGGGGAATGTCGAATGTCATGTCGCTCGTACGGTCGTCCTGCCGTACCTCGCCATTGACGAACAGACGCATCGCCAGGTTATGGGGATCAACAACAAATTCGGCAGGAACAAAAAACGGTCCCATCGGCAAAAATCCTGGGGCACCCTTGGCGGCAATCCAGTCGGGTCCGATCGCTCCGGGATCGGTACGACGCACCTTGTCCCGCGCCGTCAAATCGTTGACAATCATATATCCAGCGATGAATTTTGCAGCATCTGCTTGCGCGACGCGATAGGCAGGAAGACCGATTACGGCCGCGAGCTCGATTTCCCAGTCAACTTTTTCTGAAAACCGCGGAAGAATTAAATCGTCGTTCGGTCCAGCGATCGACGTAACCGTTTTCATGAATACGTAAGGATCGGACTCTGCGGCTTGCCTGTCGACATAGGCTTCACCGAACACTTTCCGTTGATCGGCGTCCATGCCCTCGGTTTCCGCTCCGGCGCCGACAGCCACGACCATTTCGATTACGTGTTTGCGAAAATTGGCACCGGTGCAGAAAATCTGCCGCGCCTCTGGCAGCGGAGCGTGAATGCTCAACTCGCCGAGACGGATCGGCAAGCTGCTGACGGTCTGATTTGCTAAACTTGACTTGAGCCTTTGGAAATTAAGCGGCCAGTTTTCGAGCAGCTGGAAAAGCGTTGTCTCCCTCGACCAAGCAGCATCGACCTCTGCCACAGGGGTGACGACATCAGCTCTAACAACGCCCAGGAAAACCGGCCCGTTGCCTTGGGAGAAAGAGCCAAGGGCGAAATTTCTCGGTGCATTGTACAAAATCGATAGCCTTAAAAGTTTCAGGAAAATGATTTCCTTAGGGGGACGGACTCTTAACCGAACCTTCTATATCTTAATTCCGAACGACAGGCCGTAGGTGCGCGGCGGCTCGAGAAAAGCGGCTCCAGCAAATGGGGCGGCGTAGCCCGAACTTGTGATGCTGCTTGCTACCGCCTTGTTCTCGATGTTTTTGATCCAGGCGCCAAGCGACCAGCGGTCGTCGGGTGAGTGATAGGTGATTGAGGCGTCGGACTTTATATATGAACCTTGCTGGGTACTGGCGGTGTGCGCGAATGTTCCCCAAAAGCTCGAAGTGACATATGTGGAGGCACGCAGATCAAGATTCGCGCCACCGGCAAGATCGAACCGGTGATCATAAGAGGCGGTTCCGGTATAATCAGGCGTAAAAACCATCTGCAGCCCGCCAATATCAGGCGCACCCGGTGTCGCGACAAAGGTTCCATAGCGTCCGTGGCTATAAGCCACGTTGACCGAAAGCGTATCATTGCGCGTCGGGTGAAGTGCACTCGTCAGTTGTATTCCGTATACTGTTGCACGCGGCGCGTTAAACAACGTCTGCTGGTTTAAGCTGGCGACGAACGACTGGATAATCAGCTTGCGATAGCTGTAGTGATAACCTTCGACGTTCAGCGTAAGGAGACCGTCACCGAGAGTCGATTTCAGGCCAGCGGTATAGGCTAACAAAGTCTGGGGCGAGATTTGCCGACCGACGCCGGCGGGTGGCGTGACGTTGTCGGCCACGACGACGTTTAGCGTCCCTGGGGCGTAACCGGTTTGCACGTTGACGTACGCAAGCAGATGCGGGGCAAGATCGGCTTCGATTCCCCCCTTAAGATCAAGATGTTTCCAGGATTGGTCGAAGTTGACCGGCGGAAACACGCAAGGGCCGAAACAACGAATGCTTGTCCCATGAAGCGAGAGACTATCCCGCGTATACCGGGCACCCGCCACCAAACGGACACTATCGCCAAGGTGTAATGTCCCTTGCCCGAACCCAGACACACTGCGCTGCCTGATATCTGGGAAGATCGATCCAAGACGGTTGGGTCCAAGTTGCGAATTGAAACGCGATTTGGCATACAACCAGTCAACGCCGCCAATCCAGTCGAGACTGCCGCTGCTTCCGGAAAGATGAAAGTTCTGGACAAACTGCGTTTGCGCATTGTTCTGAATCTGGTCGTTGCCGATAAGCTTGCGCAAAGAAACTTCGGTCTGATGCAGAATAGAGCCGGTATAGTCGATCGCTGCTACGCCTAAGTCAAGGTGAACGGTGTACCCAGCGATCGAGTATTTGTAATCGTTCCGCGAACCTCGGGTGTTATCACGACCAGTGACCGGGTCGACGGGAGGAATGAACCAAGGACTGACCCCCTTTTGCAGTGGAACATATTGGGCTGCGGTTGGCAAACCGGTCTGCTCAAAATGATTGCCCCAAATTAGGATTGATGCATTACCTGCAGGCTTATAAAGCAGTGAAGCTTTTACGCCGAAAGAATTGTCGCTTTGCAGGCCATAGGGTTCATATCCATCATGGCTGTTGTATACACCCCCAATGCGAAGCGCGATTTGGTCAGTCAGCGGAGTATTCCCCACAACTTCTCCGTGAACCGTGTTGTAATTGCCGTATTGCAGCGCGGCCGACATTTCGCTCAGGCCAAGTACTGGCTTGCGCGTCGTGATGACGACGGCGCCTCCGCCAGCGCTGCGACCATAAAGCACGCCCTGCGGGCCAGGCAACACTTGCACGCTATCGATGTCGAAAAACGCTCCGGCAGTGGCAAAGCGCGGTACATAGCTACCATCGATGTTTACAGCCGTCGTCTCTGGGATCCAGTAAAAGTCGAGCGCGGAGCCCACGCCCCTTATAAATATGCGGGTTGAGGTATTCGCCGCACTAAACCGAGCAGATGGCACGAGGCCCTGTATGCCACGAACATCTATAATCTGCTGTCGTGCTATCACGTCGCCGCTCACGATTGTTACGGCGGCGGGCGTCCTCTGTATCGACGTATTAGATCGGAGCGCAGTTACCGTGATCTCGCTTTCGTCGGGTAACGATGGGTTGACTGCTGTTGGTACCGCGGCGGTCTTCTGTGCCGCGGGCGCCGCAGCGGTAACCGCCATGGCAGGAAACGTGACGCATGACAGACCGACCAAGCTCACCGAGCCAATGAGATTACCGCGCATAAATCCTCCCCGTTATGATTTGTCATTACAGTGGTGGATCGCCGAGCCAAGGAAAAATCATAATTGCCGATCCAAGCTATTCATTTCAGCTATGACGCGGGCAATGCGGTTATCCCGCGGTTCAATAGTGGGTATCGGAACTTTCAATTTGCCGCTTTGCAGTCTGCGTCAGTAGGTAATGCCAACCTGGTCTGCCATTATCGAAATCAGCGCGACGGCGGCCAGCAACTCGCCGAGGAGTAGGATGACATGCCAGCAATAAAGGTTTCGGAGTTGGCGTATTGCCGCTTCCAGGTTCCTGATCTGGACATCGCAGAGCAGTTTCTCACTGACTTTGGACTAATCCCGTTAGGCAGGGAGGGGGATTGCCGCTATTTCCGGGGAACCGATGCGGCGCCTTATTGCTACGTTATCCAACAGGGACCGACTCAATTCCTCGGCTTTGCCTTCCACGCAAAAAGTCGCGAAGACCTTGATTTGCTGGCAGAAGACCAGCGCCTGCCCGTTGAGACAATCGATGCTCCGGGCGGAGGCTTTCGAGTCCGGCTGAAGGAACCCGGCGGATATGACGTCGATGTAGTTTACGGCATTCAGCCCGAACCTCCGATCAAGGTCACTCGTCAGCTTAGCAACACGGGCGCGCAGCCCTTGCTTCGAAAGGGCGAGCTTTTCCGGCAAAAACGGGGCGACGCGACGCCTCTAAAGCGACTGGCCCATGTGGTGCTAGGATCGCCCGACGTACACGGCAGCGTCACCTGGTTTCACACAACGCTTGGCATGATTTCTTCGGACGAAGTATTCGCAGGGCCGGAAAAGAAGTTTCTTGGAGCCTTCATTCGAGTGGATGACGGCGACGCGTTCGTTGATCATCATGCGCTCTTCGTGATCGCAAGCCCCGTCGCCGGACTCCATCATGTTTCGTTTGAATCGCAAGACATTGACGCCGTGCTGGCGGATCACCACTACCTTAAATCGCTCAATAGATACGAGCATATGTGGGGAATTGGCCGTCACCTCCTGGGTAGTCAGGTGTTCGACTATTGGTCGGACCCGCACGGCTATTCGCATGAGCATTGGGCCGACTCCGATCGGCTCAATTCGGGAGCTGCGACTAATCAGTGGGACGCGAGTGAGGGCATGGTAACTCAATGGGGGGAAGAACCGCCAGAGTCGGTTCGAAATTGCGTCCGTCTGTGACTATGCGCTACTATTTCTCGCCTCCCACGTGTTCGCTCGCGGGAATGCTTGCTCTCGAGGCGACCGGCGCCGAATATGAGCCAATTGCGGTGGATTTGCGTGGCGAACGGTCGGAGTTGCGCGCCGTCAGTCCGGTCGGAAAAGTACCGGCTCTTGCGACCGGAGGCTCGGTTTTGACAGAGACTGTAGCTATCATCACGTGGCTAGCTCGCCGCTTTCCCGAAGCTCGTTTGCTGCCAGAAGAGGTTGACGCAAGTGCGCAAGCGGTTTCGGTGATGACATGGCTGACGTCCACGGTGCACATCCTCCGTCGCCAGTTCATGGTTCCCATGGCTTTTGGGGTCGGCGCCGAAGCGCAGGCCGAGCTCTCGCGTGTCGCCGAGCCTCGTTACTGGGCAGAGCTTAAACGAATTGATCATCTGATCGACGACGGACACATGACGCCGGCGGGCGTCCAGCGTTACGCGCTACTGTTCTATCATTGGGGAATGATCGACAGCTTTCCAGTCGGCAACTTAAAGCATTTCACCTCGCTGGCGAGGAGATTGGTAGAATTACCCGACGTTAGACTGGCCCTTGAGCGGCATTATAGTCCGCTGCTCCATGCTTGGGCCTAGATTTGCAATTTGTGGTACTGTAAGCCCCGCCGCGTTGGATGCATTTTTTGTGGTGATGATAGATATCTGTAGTCAATATTTGTGATGCCGGCAGGTCCCGCAACGCGTTCGCTCATCGAACTGACGCCTGCGTTACGGCAGAGAACATTGTGGCGAAACTACCACCAGATAGGGGACCGGTGAGAGGATGTTCAAAAACTTACGCAGTGCTTGTTCACGAGAGACAGTTATCTGGGATGGATTACGATCCCACCTAACTTTGATCGTCTGATCTGCTGTCCCTGAGCACCACATAGAAGGTTCTAGATTTGCAAAGATGGCGGGGTCCATCCAGTTGGTTGGTCGCGTTCAAACTGGGCGAAGGCGTTACGGCGAGGCATAGTCATGTCACCTGCGGAACTGGTGAAATCAACCCGGGCCAGAGCCAGACAATGAATAGACCGCAGGAAACGCTGACGCGCATATAGAGGTGGCTCGGCAAAACTGAATAGAGCGATGAGTGGAGTTTCTGCCTGATGGCGACCAGGATGGTCGCGGACAGGAGACACGATGAGCAAGAGACCACGCCGGAATCACAGCCCGGCATTCAAGGCAAAGGTCGCATTG
>NZ_JANXNX010000009.1 GCF_025353885.1 Sphingomonas sp.
CGCCCGACTGTCACATCGTCACCATTGCAAGCGGTGGGTGCAACGTGCTCAGCTACCTGACCGCCGATCCTGCCGCGATTACTGCGGTCGACCTGAACACCGCTCATGTCGCCTACAATCGGCTGAAGCTGGCGGCGGCGCGCAGCCTGCCCGATCACGCGGCTCTGTATCGGTTTTTTGGCCAGGCCGACCAAAAGGACAATGTCGCCGCCTACGAGAAATGGGTACGCCCGCATCTCGACGAGACCACGCGCCGCTATTGGGAGGGACGCGACCTGATCGGGCGTCGCCGCATTCGTGGTTTCGCAAGCAATATCTACAAGCGCGGCCTGCTGGGTGGCTTCATCGGCACTGCGCATTTACTGGCGAAACTATACAAGGTCGACCTGGCCGAAGTGCTAGAGGCCGGATCGGTTGCCGAACAGCGCCATATCTTCGAAACGCGCCTCGCCCCGATCTTCGACAAGAAATTCGTGCGCTGGCTGATCGACCAGCCCGCGTCCTTATTCGGCCTCGGTATCCCACCCGCGCAATATGATGCGCTGGCCGGCGACGATCCTGATGGCATCCGGGCGGTGCTGAAGGCACGGCTGGAAAAGCTGGCCTGCGATTTCGACGTCCGCGACAATTACTTCGCGCAGCAGGCGTTCGGCCGGCGCTATGCCCGCGCGGCCAATGCGTCGGTGCCACCCTATCTGCAGCAGGATAATCATCGTGCGGTCGTCGATCGGATCGACCGGGTCGAGATGCTTCATGCCAATTTCGGCGACCATCTCGCCAGCCTGCCCGCCACCAGCCGCGATCGCTATGTCCTTCTCGACGCGCAGGACTGGATGACCGACGCCCAACTGGGCAGCCTTTGGGCAGAGATCACGCGGACGGCAAAGCTTGGCGCGCGGGTATTGTTCCGCACCGCCGCCGGACCGACTTTGTTGCCGGGCCGGGTTCCCGATGCGGTCCTTGGCCGGTGGGATTACCGGGCGGAGGAGTCGCTCGACTATACCGCGCGCGATCGCTCCTCGATCTATGGCGGTGTCCATCTTTATGTCTTGAAGGACTAATGCCAAAGATGATGATGACCGCGACCGCAATGACTGGAAACGGCGCGCGCATGGACGCGATCTACGCGCGGCAACGGCACTTCTACGACCTGAGCCGCAAATATTATCTGCTCGGTCGCGACCGCCTGATCGCCCAGCTCGACGTGCCACTCGGAGGCTCGGTACTCGAGATCGGTTGCGGCACCGGACGAAACCTGATTGCGGTCGCACGCCGCTATCCCGAAGCGCGCCTGTTTGGACTGGATATCTCCGAAGCGATGCTGGAAACCGCGCGAGCAAATGTCGCGCGTGCCGGGCTCGGCGCCCGGATCGTCCTGAAACAGGCAGACGCCACCAACTTCGACGCTGCCATCCTATTTGGACAGGCACAGTTCGATTGCGTATTCTTCAGCTATACCCTGTCGATGATCCCCGACTGGAAGGCCGCACTGGCGCAAGGCGCAGCGGCGGCGGGCGGCACGCTGACCCTAGTCGATTTCGGCCAACAGGAGCGGCTGCCGCAGTGGTTTCGCAGGGGCTTGCGCGCATGGCTGGCCAAGTTCGATGTCGAACCGCGTGCCGACCTGTTTGCCGCAATCGAGGAGCTCGGAAACTGTGTCAGCACAATGCCACTCTATCGCGGCTATGCATGGAGCGCAAAACTCAGCAGATAGACGTTTGCTTCAGCAGATGAAGGCTTAGTGCGCTCGACGGTCACGTCGATCAGGCTGCCTTGCGCAACTCGATCCGGCTCCAGATTTCACTCAATGCATCAACCAGCTCGCGCATCATTTCGGCGGTGTGCGCCGGTCCCGGCGTGAACCGCAGCCGCTCGGTTCCGCGCGGCACCGTCGGATAGTTGATCGGCTGGACGTAAACGCCATATTCAGCCAAGAGGATGTCGCTGACCTTCTTGGCCTTGACCGGGTCCCCGATCATCAGCGGCACGATGTGTGTCGTTGTTGCCATCACCGGCAAACCCGCCTCGATCAGCATGGCCTTCAGGCTCGCCGCCGCCGCCTGCTGCAGGCCGCGCTCCTCGCTCGACCCCTTCAGGTGCCGGACGCTTGCCAGCACGCCTGCGACCAATACGGGCGACAGGCTCGTCGTGAAGATAAAGCCCGGGGCATAGGACCGGATGACATCGACGATCATCTGGCTTGCGGCGATATAACCGCCCATCACGCCGAACGCCTTGCCCAACGTCCCCTCGATAATCGTCACCCGATCGGCCACGCCATCGCGTTCGGTGATCCCGCCGCCGCGCGCGCCGTACATCCCAACGGCGTGAACTTCGTCGCAATAGGTCAGCGCGTTATATGTGTCGGCAAGGTCGCAAATTGCGGCGATGTCGGCGACATCGCCGTCCATCGAATATACGCTCTCGAACGCGATCAGTTTCGGGACATCCTCGTCCTCGGCAGCCAGCAACTCCTCCAGATGGGCGAGGTCGTTGTGCCGCCAAATACGCTTTTCGCAGCCCGAATTGCGAATGCCCGCGATCATCGACGCGTGGTTCAGTTCGTCGGAAAATACGACGCAACCCGGTAGGACCTTTGCCAGCGTTGCCAGCGTCGCCTCGTTCGAGACATAACCGCTGGTGAACAGTAGCGCGCCATCCTTGCCGTGAAGGTCGGCCAGTTCAGCCTCCAGGTCGACGTGATAATGGGTGTTGCCGCCAATGTTGCGCGTGCCGCCCGAACCGGCGCCGACATTGTGCAGCGCCTCTTCCATCGCCGAAATCACTTTAGGGTGCTGGCCCATCGCGAGGTAATCATTCGAACACCATACGGTAATCGGTTTGGGACCGTTATGTCCAGCAAAACAGCGCGCATTGGGATAGGCACCCTTGTTGCGGAGGATGTCGATAAAGACCCGGTAGCGCCCCTCGGCATGAAGCCGGTCGATCGCTTGTGTAAAAACGCGATTATAGTCCAAAGCCGGTTAGCCCCGTAGTGAAGTAGCGTGCGCGCGTCCCGTTTGTTGGGCGAATTAAGGCGAACGCACGCCCGACGCCAGTGCGAACGTGTCGCAACTAGGCTCTGTCGACGACAAGGGGGCCGCCTGCACGGACGGTGCCGTCTTCGTCAAAGCGCGACTGTCTCGGCAAAGCCGCGCTCTGCCAGCGCAGGACCGAGCGCGCGCACGGCATCGTCCACCCGCGTGAACACCGCCGTCCCCGGGATGGGATGGCGGGGGAAATCCTGGCCCTGCGTCAGGAACCCGATGCGCCGGGCGATGCCCGCGCTGCCGTCGACGAACAACATCGGATGGGACGCGGCAGCGGCCAGTTGCTCAGCCAACAATGGAAAATGCGTGCAGGCCAGCACGATCGTGTCCATCCGGTCGCCACCGTCCTGATCGAACAGCCCCGCCAGCGCCCGCGTGACATCATGCTGGGCGATCGGTCCCCCGCGCAATTTCGCTTCGGCCAGCACGACCAGTTCCGCGGACCCATGCCTCAAGACAATGCAGTCGCTCGCAAATTCGGTAGACAGGCGGTCGACATAGGGTTGCCGCACCGTTGCGTCAGTTCCCAGCACGCCAATCACCCGCGACTTCGACGCGAGTGCCGCCGGCTTGATCGCGGGCACCGTGCCGACGACCGGCACGTCCAGCGCGGCGCGGACCACCGACAGCGCGATGGTCGATGCGGTATTGCAGGCGATAACAACCAGGCGGGGGCGATAGCGTTCGACGAGCCGCCCCAGCAACGCCGGAACCCGGGCGGCGATCTCCGCCTCGGTCTGGGTGCCATAGGGAAAACCCGCCGAGTCCGCCGCATAGACAAAGCGCGCGGTTGGCAGCAGGGCGCGTGCCGGGCCCACGACCGAAAGACCGCCGACTCCCGAATCAAAGAATAATATTGGTGCGTCGCGGTCCATGCCGTGCCGTAACACCCCCAAATCGTCGTGAGAACCACCGGCCCGGTCGTGATAGCAGGTCACCGGGTTTGTTTCGTTTACGAATACTGGCTGATAGGTTATGTTCCAACGATCTGGGGCGCGATTGGACTATCTATCTTGTTATGGACGGCACCTTTGGCGGCACTTGTGCTGGGCTATCTGCTTGGCGCGATTCCGTTTGGTCTCCTTCTGACGCGCTTCGCCGGGGCGGGTGATCTGCGTGCGATCGGTTCGGGCAATATCGGCGCGACCAACGTGCTGCGAACGGGCCGCAAGGGGTTGGCCGCGGCAACCCTAATCCTCGACGTGGCAAAGGGCGCGGCGGCGGTGTTGCTCGCGCGCTGGATCAACCCCGAGTATGCGCTGCTCGGTGGGTTGGCGGCTTTTCTGGGCCATTGCTATCCGGCTTGGCTGCGCTTCCATGGCGGTAAGGGGGTGGCGACCTTTCTCGGCATTGCCCTCGCGCTCTCATGGCCGGTCGGGTTGGTTTACGCAGCGGTATGGCTCACGGTGCTGGCGGTGTTTCGCTACTCGTCGGTGGGCGGTATGGCGGCCGCTGTATCTGCGCCACTTGCCGCTGCCTTGTGGAGCGAATTCGAAATGGCGATCCTGTTCCTCGCCCTATGTTTGATCGTGCTATGGAAGCATCGCTCCAATATCGAGCGGTTGCTAGGGGGGGACGAGCCCCGTGTCGGGCAAGCCGCTGCTGTATCCGGGGGAGAGTCCGGCGAACATCATGGCTGATGGCTCCGACGCGCACCGCCCCGACCAGACATCCGAGCGCTTCGACAAGCTGCGGCTTATTCGGTCGGCCAACATCGGGCCGATCAGCTATTTTCAACTCCTGGCGCGCTTCGGCAGCGCGGGTGCGGCCTTGTCGGCCATCCCCGACCTGGCGGGGCGCGGCGGCGGCAAGGCACCGCGCATCGCCGACGCGCGCGAGATCGAAAGTGAAATCCGCGCCGTAGAGAAATTGGGCGCACGGCATTTGTTCGTGGGGGAGGGGCTGTACCCCGCGCTGCTCTCCCAACTCGACAGCGCACCGCCAGTGCTAATCGTGCGCGGTAACCTTCGATTGCTCGACCGACCGGCGGTCGCGATCGTCGGCGCGCGTAACGCTAGCGCTGCCGCGTGCCGCTTCGCCCGAGGCTTGGCGCATGATCTGGCCGAAGAGGGCTGCATCATCGTATCGGGCCTGGCGCGCGGCATCGACACCGCCGCGCACCACGGCGCGCTTGGGCAAGGGCAAGGTGGGGCAACCGCAGCGGTCATTGCCAGCGGCATCGACATCGCCTTTCCGCCCGAAAATGCCGAGTTGCAGGAAAGTATCGCGCAGTTTGGTGTCTTGATCGCCGAACAAACGCCGGGCCGTGAACCGCTGGCGCGTCATTTTCCGTCGCGCAACCGGATCATCGCCGGGCTGGCGATCGGCACCGTCATCGTCGAGGCCGCGCCGCGGTCGGGCTCGCTTATTACCGCGCGCCTTGCCAACGAAGCCGGCCGCGAAGTCATGGCGGTTCCCGGATCGCCGCTCGATCCCCGGGCACAGGGGTGCAACGCGCTGATCCGCGACGGGGCGACGCTGGTCCAGAATGCGGGAGATGTGCTCGAAACGATCCGGCCGATGTCGGGCCATGTCCGCCAACGCGCAACCGGCTGGCGGGGTGCCCCGGTCGACGCCGATGCCAGCGACGCGGAGCGCCGGACGATCACCAACCTGCTGGGTCACACGCCGGTGCCGGTCGACGAGCTGGTGCGCCAGTCGGGGCTGCACCCGGCGGTGGTCGCGACGGTGCTGCTTGAACTGGAACTTGGCGGACGGCTGGAACGGCATGCGGGGGGACGCGTCAGCCTGGGCTGACGCTAAACCTGGTCGCCGTAATAACGAACGATACCGCGCTGAAGATAATTTTGCGCCGGTCCGAAATCAGCCATTCGGTACAGCGCCATGGAGACATGGCTTCCGATTACGCCGACGACGACCAGCGCCCAGACCGACCTCCGCCACGCGGGGCTGTCGATACGCTTGCCGGCCAGGGCGAGCACGCCAACGAAGGCCAGAAATTCGAAAAACGGGTAAAAATCGATCCTGTAGCGGTAGGTCATGCTGATGGCGGTGAGCATCAGCAGCGGCGGCGCCAGCAGGCCAAGCGCAATCATGGCCCTCTCGATCCGATCGAATGTCCTGATCGTGCTGCGATCGACCAGCGCCCTCGCCCCGACGGCTGCCAGCAGCAACAGCAATGCGTCGGTCAGCAGGAAACTGCTCGGGGGCAATTCGACCACGTCCATCAGCCGAATGTGCGTCGCGGCAAAGACCAGTTGCCCCGCGCCGTTCTGAAGAAACCAGGCGGGCACAAAGAAATACATCAGGCCAAAGGGAATTCGCTCGAGGTTAAACAGGCCATAGATCCGGGTGCGTGGCAGACGATCGGGAAACTGAACATTGAATTTGTAAAAATTATAGTCAGCGAACGTCAGCGGGTTGTCCCAGCGCTGAAGATTTATGAAACCGCAGATCAGGATGAACATCACAAGAATCGCGATTGGCAGGACCAGGGTGCGCCAAGCTGGTCTTCCGTTTCTCAGCGATCGAATGGCGACGACCGCCAGCAATAGTCCGATCCCGGCATACAGACCGACAGCGATGGAGACGCGCGTCAGCAGTGACAGCCCCGCAGCCAGTGCCATGACCGCCAGCACGCCGCCACCGAACTGCCGGGCGATGATGCCCCTCATTGCAGCCGCGACGAACACCGAGCCGAAGACCCCACCCCATAGGCAGACCTCCTGAAAGACGCTGGCGCGTAGATAGCCCATCTGCGCGCCGGAAAAGACAAACATGACAACCACCGCCGCGACCAGCCATCGGGGGATGTCGGCGTTGTCCGCGCAAATAATGCGCACCGTCCACAACTTGACGAACAACGCCACAAGGATTGCGGCCAGACACGACCATAATGTCACGTCGATTTCCAGCCAGCGATCGAACACCATCAGCGGAATTCTCAGGAGCGCCGGAAACACCCCCCAATAGGCGATCACCTGTCCGTTGCGGGTAAAACCTTCCAGGCCAACAATGGCGGGATCGACGCCGAAACGGCCGCGCACCAGATGGTCGAGCATCGAATTGAACACGAGGTCGAGCTGTTTTGGTGGTTGTTGAAAGCCATGGCCGAAGTCCATCAGGAACAGCAGGTAATAGAGAGCGGCGAAGATCAGGATCGCCACAATGTGTCTGTCGGGAAGGACCGTAGCCGGGGTTTTCATTCAGCTTTTTTCGGGGAGATGAAGGGTAAAGCCGCCCAACTGGCGCTTGATCGGATAGGCGGCATCGATGGCATCCGCCACCGCCGGGTTATACCGGCTGTCGAAATAATAGTCGCCGCGCACGCCTTCGGTAACGAACATCTGGAATTGCCGCGACCTGATCCGTCTGATTATGTCGGTCTGGTCCCACACCCCTTTGCTCGCCAACTCAGCGAAGATCGAAGGCTCCCACATCACCCGACGATTGTTCTGCATCAGCATCACCATGTCGTCCGATATGACCGGCTTCGATGACCGTGCGACAATTGCCGATAACTGGGCCATTGCGGCGCGGCGTTCGGGTGGCCAGGGCAGGTCACGGTCGGGCGTTTTCAGAAAAAAGGCCATGGCCGCCACGACACAGGGAATGCCGATTGCGCTTGTCATCAGGCTTACGGGAAATGCTTTGTCCGCACGAGGCTTTTCCGCCACGTTCAGTGCATCGGCAAGCGCGGAGGCGATCAGCATGACCGCAACCAGCAACCACTCTATCAGATAATTATTTGCCGATCCCGACTTGGCAATGGTCAGCACCATCAACGACGACGTCGCCGCGTAAAACAGAAGCCCGAGCCAAGCCAGATCGCGGACGTCGCGGGCTTGCATTGTCCTGTGTCGCTGTTGCAGCGCGACAAACCTGCGGATCGAAAAGACTGCGGCCAAAACGAAGAACGGGCTGTATTCGGCAATCGGTGCCAGTCTGCGCCATTCAATCCGGTTGAGGTTGTAGAGAAAGATATGCTTCAGAAAGCCACCGCTCGTGGCCCATTCGAGCCCGCCCACCACCAGCAATCCCAAAAATGTGCAGGCCATGATCCCGGCAATTGCAATCCGCGGTCGACGCCAAAGGAGCAGCGCGAACAACGCCGCCGGGGCGGCAATTTCGGTCTGCTTGGTAAAAACCGCCGCGACAAAGCAGACCGCCGCCCCATAAATCCAGGCTGGCCGCTCCAGTGCCTTCAGCCCCAACCAGAAGCCGGTAACGGCCAGCAGGATTGCGACCATGTCGACGCGCATCAGGGGCGCCCAATGTTCGACTGGATGGAGGCAAAAGACCGCCAGCGCGCCGCCCGCGCCGATCACCGCCCGACCACGCGCTGAGACCTCTGTGGATGCGGCCCGCGCGACGATCAAACCGACCACGAGCGCAATCAGAAAGGTCGCTGCGATTGATAGTTCACGCCCGGCCAGCAGCATGTTCTGGCCAGAAACAACGGAGAACCCGCGTGCAACGATATGATAAAGCGGCGGGTAATGGAACACGAGCGCGGGAAAGCCATCGATCGCCCCATAGGCGTCATGCGTGAACATCAGCGCCGCCTGCTGCCAGACGATACCCTCCCCATAATCGAGGCCATAGGGCCTGAAGATGACCTGACCCGTCGTGATGTAAAACACCCAGACCCGCCAGATCAGCGCCATGAACATGGCTGTCAAAGCCACGGCGGTCGCGATCCGGACCGTCGTCAAGCGTGTCATGCGGCTTGCTTCTTCCAGCCGAATATTATGCCGCGCATCATTTTCATCCCCACCGAAAATCCGCGTAAGTTGTTGATGTTTCCACCTTTGCTGATTCCCACCCGTGGATAAAACGAAATCGGACATTCGACCAGCAGCGCCCCGTTTTCGAGCGCGACATCGAGAAAGTGCGCATTAAATTCAAGGTTTATGGCTGGATTTAACAGCGGTAGCAGCGCTACCAGCGCATCCCGGTGACACAATTTATACGTTGTTCCGACGTCCGTGATCGTCCCGCGACCGAGGTGCTTGGCTTCGAGCAGTTTGCCGACAAAGACGTTCCCGTAATACATGAAGGTGCTGAGTTGCGTGGCATGTTCGCGCATCAATTCCGACGTCCGCGTGCCGTTAACGATATCGGCATGGGGGGCATAGGCGAGCAGCTTTTCGATATCCATCGCTCGGAATGTGCGGTCCCCCTCGCTCAGCACGATCAGGTCGGTGTCGTCGAACGCTACCGCTTCGCTCAGACAACGGAAAACGCAACGACCATAGCCGGGCGACAGTTCGTCGAACGTAACAGCACCCGCAGCCTTCGCATTGGCAAAAGTGGCGTCGACGCTGTTGTTGCTGACCACAATCACGCGACGAACATCGCGGTGGGCAAGAAAATCTCGGACGGCGTCCGCAATGCTGTCCTCATCATTATAGGCCGTCAGAGCAACCGTTACATTGCGGTTGGCGATCGCTATCGTGCGTAACGACTTTCCAAACCGCTTGTCGTCGTAAAAAAGGACTATATCGGCCAGGATCAGGCCGATCCCCAATACGATCGGAATGCCGCTATACCAGACCAGCGCCTCCTCGACCCTGACCAGCGCGTGGATCTGGAACACGATCCTGATTGGTCCGATGCAAACGCCTAGCAAATGAACCAGGCTGCCGATGCAAAACAGCAGGGCACCGTAAAGCAAGAGCGGAACATGACCTTTGGCGGAAGCTTCGAAAACGGGTCGTGACGAGCTTTGGTCGTCGGTCCGCGCCGTTGCTAATTCCATCCGACACTTATCCCCAACCCCGACCCCAGTGGATTTGCCCCCTATCGAACTAGGCTGGCGCATGGAAGGAATTTGCGGCGAGGGCCCGATAACGCTGTCCTACACGCCCGTGACAGCGGCAAAGCGGGCTTCAATCGCTGCGTCGATCAAGAAGTAGGAAATTTTGTTACCGATTTGCTGCGATTTCTGTGACTCTAGGTTGTTAACACCATCCTCTTGACGGCTGCCGTCAAACCCCGCCACCCTCGTGCGTACACGTAAGGGACGGTTTTTCAGTCATGCAGCTTGTTATTGTCGAATCTCCCGCCAAGGCGAAAACCATCGAGGGCTATCTGGGCAAGGACTATCGCGTCCTTGCCTCTTACGGCCATGTTCGCGACCTGCCGCCGCGTGACGGCTCGGTGAACCCCGATGATGGATTTGCAATGGAATGGGAAAACTACGCGGACAAGGCCAAGCAGCTGAAGGCGATAACCGATTTGGCTAAAACCGCCGATCGCCTGATCCTCGCCACCGATCCCGATCGCGAAGGCGAGGCGATCAGCTGGCATGTCCGCGAAGTGCTGGCCAAGAAGAAGGTCCTGCCAAAAGAGGTGGAGCGCGTCACCTTTAATGCGATCACCAAGGCTGCGGTCCTGAGCGCAATGGCGGCACCACGCGCGTTGGATGACGACCTTATCGACGCCTATCGTGCGCGCCGTGCTTTGGACTATCTGGTTGGTTTCACTCTGTCGCCGGTGCTTTGGCGAAAACTGCCGGGCGCAAAGTCGGCGGGGCGCGTCCAGTCGGTCACGTTGCGCATGATCGTCGATCGCGAGCGCGAGATCGAGGCTTTCCGGGCACAGGAATACTGGTCGGTCACCGCCGATCTTGAACAGGATGGCACACCGTTCCAGGGCCGACTGGTCCGCTGGAAAGGCGACAAGATCGAACGGCTGACGATCGGGTCCGAGAGCGATGCGATGGCGGCAAAGGCTGCGGTCGAGGTCGGGCGGTTCACCGTCACCGACGTCGAGACCAAGCCGCTGAGCCGCAATCCGCCGCCACCGTTCACAACCTCGACCTTGCAGCAGGAGGCCGCGCGCAAACTCGGCTTTTCGGCGAGCCACACGATGCGGCTGGCGCAGGGCCTGTATGAGGACGGCGCGATCACCTATATGCGGACGGACGGCGTACAGATGGACCATAGCGCGATTTCGGCGGCACGCGGGGCCATCGCCAATCGCTATGACGCGAGTTATGTGCCCGACAAGCCCCGGCAATATACCGCCAAGGCCAAGAACGCGCAGGAGGCACACGAGGCGATCCGCCCGACCGATTTCGGCAAAGACAAGGTCGGTTCTGGCGACCATGCAAAGCTGTACGAGCTCGTGTTCAAGCGCGCGATGGCGAGCCAGATGGCGTCGGCACGGCTGGAGCGGACGACGATCGAGCTGACCGACGGTACGGGGCAGACGGCGCTTCGTGCGACCGGGCAGGTGGTGTTGTTCCCTGGCTATCTCGCGCTGTACGAAGAAGGTCGGGATGACAGCGATGACGAGGATTCGCGCCGTCTGCCGCGCCTGTCCTCGGGCGATGCTCCTGCCAAGAAGGCGGTCAACGCGGAACAGCATTCGACTCAGCCACCGCCGCGTTATTCCGAAGCAAGCCTCGTCAAGAAAATGGAGGAACTTGGCATCGGACGACCCTCGACCTATGCCTCAATCCTCCAGACGCTGAAGGATCGCGATTATGTCAGCACCGACAAGAACCGCTTTTCGCCGAACGAAAGCGGGCGCCTGGTCACGGCCTTTCTGGAACGGTATTTCGAACGCTATGTGAGCTATGACTACACGGCGGGTCTTGAGGAAAGTCTCGACGACGTGTCAGGCGGGCGCACCGAATGGCAAGCCGTTCTCGAGGCCTTCTGGCGCGATTTCAAGCCAAAGACAGCCGAGGTCATGGAAACCAAGCCGTCGGAAGTTACTGCCGAACTCGACCTTTTCCTGGCACCCTTTCTGTTTCCAGCCAAGGAAGACGGCACCGATCCGCGCATCTGCCCAAATTGCGGAACGGGGAAGCTTGCCCTGCGCGGCGGCAAGTTCGGGGCTTTCGTTGCCTGCTCGAACTATCCGGAATGCAAATATACCCGACGTTTCGCGCAAGGGGGAACGCCCGAAGCGGAAGCGGGCGGAAATGACGAGGTCATGGGGATCGACCCGGCCAGCGGCCTGAACGTCGAGCGGAAATCGGGACGCTTCGGTCCTTATGTCCAACTGGGCGAAGGCAAGGAAGCCAAGCGCGCCTCGATTCCAAAGGACGTTGCCGACTTCGATCTGGAGTGGGCGCTGAAACTGTTGTCTTTGCCACGCACGGTCGGCGCGCACCCGGAAAGCGGTAATCCGATCACCGCAAACATCGGGCGCTATGGACCCTATCTGGTTCATGACGGGAAATATGCACGACTGACGACGACCGCTGAAGTGTTTGAAACCGGCATGAATACCGCCGTCGTCAAACTGGCGGAGGCGGCGGCCAATGGCGGGCGTCCGGCCCGTGGTGCGGCGCGCGCGCCGCTCAAGGAACTGGGAAAACACCCGCGCACCGATCTCGACATCAAGCTGATGGAGGGGCGCTACGGCAATTATGTGACCGATGGCACGACCAATGCGACGCTGCCCAAAAGCATTGCGCCCGATGCCCTGACGCTGGAGGAAGCCGCGCAGCTGATCGACACGCGAGCGGCGATGGCGCCTGTCAAGAAGGGTCGCAAGGCTCCTGCCAAAAAAGCTCCTGCGAAGAAACCGGCCGCCAAAAAGAAGCCCGCCGCCAAGAAAGCTGCAGCGAAAATTACCAAGGCCTAGACATCGCGGAGGTTCAGGCCAGCTTGCGCGCCATACCGGCGTTAGCCCAGTCCGCAGGTCCGGCAGCCGGGGTCCTTCGGCATAGTGATCGTACGCATCGCGGGGCTGAGACCATCGATCAGATGCAGCTTACCCGAAGGTTCGTCGCCAAAGCCGGTGATCGCACGGATCGTCTCCATCGCGGCAAAGCTGCCCAGCAGTCCGGTCATCGCGCCCAGCACACCCAGTTCGGCGCATGTATCGCAATCCTCCGCATCAAAGGCGTCACCGACGTAGCACCGGTAACAGGGCTTGTCGGGCAACCATCCGCGCCATGTCGCAACCTGCCCATGGAACTGACCGATTGCAGCGGAGACCAGCGGTACCTTGAGCACATAAGCGGCGTCGGCAACGGCGAGCCTGCTGGCGAAACTGTCAGTGCCGTCGAGCACCACGTCATGACCCGCCAGCAAGGCGGAAGCATTGGCGGTGTCGAGGCGGATCAGGCTGGGCGTGACCACGCAACCGGGGTTCAGCCGGGCCAATGCCACGGCGGCAACACCTGCCTTCGGCTTTCCGACATCGGCCTCAGCGAACAAAATCTGGCGCTGCAGGTTGGACAGCGAGACAGTGTCATCGTCGAACAGAGTGATCGAACCGACCCCGGCCGCAACAAGATACTGGAGCGCAGGACACCCGATGCCGCCCGCGCCGACTACTGCCACTCGGGCGGCGTTCAGCCTGACTTGGCCCGCACCGCCAATCTCATGCAGGACGATGTGGCGGGCATAGCGTTCGAGTTCGGCGTCGCCCAGCACCCTCAGCGGCCAGTCGACCCAAAACCGCCAGTGCCGCGATCGGTCTGGTCGAGGCTTTCGGTTTCAACCAGTCGCGCGCGCTGGACCGGGGCGGGGACCAGTTGGGCAATGCGATCACCACGCGTGATCGTAAAGGGTTCGTGGCTGAGGTTGGCAAGGATGATCCTCACCTCGCCGCGATAGTCGCTGTCGATCGTGCCGGGGGTGTTGAGACAAGTCACGCCATTCTTCAGCGCCAGCCCCGAGCGCGGGCGAACCTGCACTTCGAAGCCCGCGGGAATTGCGATCGAAAAACCGGTGGCGACCGCACGCCGCGCACCGGGCTGCAGGATAAGTGCTTCGGCTGAAACAATGTCCATGCCCGCCGCGCCTGCGGTGGCATAGGCGGGCAGGGCGAGACCCGCGCCATGCGGCAGCCGCATGATAGCGATGTCGATTGCGGGACAAGCTTCATTCGAGGGCATCTACGATCCTTTTTGCCAACCGCACCGCCACGGCTTCCTTGGTCAGCTCTTCCCAGCTTTCGACACCGAGCGCAGTGACGAGGTGGACGGTGTTGTGCGCCCCGCCCATGACGTTGCCAGAGACGTCATTGGCAATGATCCAGTCACAACCCTTGCGATCCAGTTTGGCCTTGGCGTGGTCGAGGACGTGGTCGGTTTCCGCCGCAAACCCGATCAGGAGTTGGGGACGGCGGGCGTTGTTGGCGAGGGCTGCCAGTATGTCGGGGTTCTGGACGAGGGCCAGAGGGGCTGGCGACTGGTCCTGCTTTTTGATTTTCAGCGGCGCGGCATTGCTGCGCCAGTCGGCCACCGCAGCCACCATGATCGCCACGTCGGCCGGGAGCGCGGCCTCGACCGCAGCGGCCATCTCGCGGGCAGTTTCGACATCGATGCGGATGACGCCCGCCGGGGTTTCCAGCGCGACCGGTCCCGCAACCAGCGTGACGCGGCCCCCGAGGCGGGCGACCGCTGCCGCAATCGCAAACCCCTGTTTGCCCGAGGAGCGGTTTGCGATGTAGCGGACCGGGTCGATCGGTTCGTGCGTCGGTCCGGCGGTGACGAGGATATGCAGGCCCGCCAGCCCGTCGCCGCCGCTCTCGAAATGAGACTCGATTGCAGCCAGAATCGCCGCTGGTTCGGGCAGGCGACCGGGGCCGAATTCGCCGCACGCCATGGCCCCCTCGTCGGGGGAGAGGACCGTCACGGCGTCGGCACGCAGGCGCGCGACGTTGCGGGCCGTCGCGGCATGTTGCCACATGCGGACGTTCATCGCGGGCGCGGCAAGGACCGGCTTGTCTGTGGCCAGCAACACGGTGGTCGCCAGGTCGTCGGCTATCCCCGCCGCCATTTTTGCCATCAGGTTTGCGGTGGCGGGCGCGACGACGACCAGATCGGCCTCGCGACTAAGCTGGATATGGCCCATCTCGGCCTCGTCCTTCAAATCCCACAGACTTGTATAGACGGGGTGTTCGCTAAGCGCCGCCAGCGTCATCGGCGTGACGAAATGGGCACCACTGGCCGTCAGGATACAGCGCACCGCATAGCCACCCTTGCGAAGCAGGCGGATCAGTTCGCAGGCCTTATAGGCTGCGATGCCGCCACCGACGATCAGTAGAATACGCTTTTCGCCCATCGCCAACGCAATGCCGCCTGGGGCAGGCAGAGTCTAGCGCGCTTGCTTCCACAGGCGAGCAAGCGCGCCCGGCGCGAATGCCAGCCCGATCGGCAGGATGGGCGCAACCAGTGCGCCCCAGTAATAATTCTCGGTTCGCCCGAAAACCATGAACAGGCAGGCCATGCCGATTGTCCACAGGCTGACCCGCAGCGCAAGCGAACGCTCGACCGTTGCCCATCCCAGCATCGCGACGGGGACGAGCGCGACGCCGATTGCCGTGGGAAGGAAGGCTAGCAGGCTTGTCATACTATAGGTATGGACGACCCACGGCCAGCCCAGCGCGCGATACCAGCCCGGCGACACCATGTGTTCGGTGTTGGGTAGCGCTGCGACCCGCATCCAGTGTACCGCCAGCACGGCCCCCGCCAGGGTCAGCGCCGCCGTCCAGGCGGCCGCTTCTTTCCAGCGGCGCTCGATCAGCGCGGAAAAGATCATGACGATCATCAACGGCGCGACAAGTTCGCGAAGAATGACAGCCACCGTGGCGACGACAATGCTGGCCGCCCAATGCCCCGGGCGCCGCAGCGCAAGTGCCAGCGCAACGAGCATGCCCGCCCAGATATCGTGGTAGAGCGCAAGTTCAATCGGCGTAAGAACATAGATGGACAGCGCCGCGAGGACGATTGCAGCCATCCGGGTGCGGGGTCCTTCGACGGTAGCAGAAAATCGCATGACAAAGGCCAGAAACGTGGCAAGCGCAGTCAGGCGCAGCAGCCAGCCCATGACGATCGGCCCGCCGACCACCGCGGTGACCTCGGCCAGCAGGGGTGGGCGCACCGTGACCGCCGGACGAAGCGGGAAATTGCGCGCGCGATGTTCAGCGGGAGCCGCGACATAATAGCTTTCACCATGCGCCACGCGGGCGGCGATTGCCTTGTAAAGCGCGCCGTCGGTGATCTCCTCACGCGGCGTCACCACGATTGGTTGTGGTCCTGCGTAAAGCGCAAAACTCCACGCCGACAGGGCGAGCACTAGCACCAGCAGGCATCGAGCGGGCAGACGCCAGGGTCTGTCCGACACAGCGGGCGCAGCTTCGATTCTTGATTGGAACATCTGTCGCAAATCCCCGGTCGTTGGGGATGGCGTTAGCGCAACACGGTTAATGGAGCGTTAGGAGTGTCACGGCAGCGACGACCGCGCCACCAATGGCGGCAACGAAATACCCGAATGTCCCGTTCCGGACTCTGACCGGCACGTCGTCGGCAAAGGGCGGCAGCGGGGGCGCGCCGCCCGCAGGAGGAAACTTCGCCTCGATGCGCCGGACCAGGTCGGGCATGCGGGCAAGAGTGCGCACATTCTCGACGATGCTGTCGGCAAGCCGTGCCTCGGGACCCAATTCGCCACGCAGCCATTCGCGCACGAACGGTTCGGCGGTCTCCCACATGTTGATTTCAGGATCCAGCGCGGTTGCGACGCCCTCGACCATGACCATCGTCTTTTGCAGCAAAAGCAGATGGGGCTGGGTTGCCATGTCGAAGTCGCGGGTAATGGCGAACAGCGAATCGAGCATGTTGCCGATCGACATGTCCTTGACCGGCAGCCCGCGCATCGGCTCGCCCACCGAACGCAGCGCGGTCGCGAACTCAGCCACATTGTGGTGTGGAGGCACATATTGCGCCTCAAAGTGAATTTCGGCGACGCGGCGATAGTTGCCCGTGATCAGCCCGAACAGGATTTCCGCCAGCCAGCGTCTTGCGCGGACGTCTATGCGGCCCATGATGCCGAAGTCGATCGCCACCAGATCACCGTTCGGCGCGGCAAGCAGATTGCCCTGATGCAGGTCAGCGTGGAAAAACCCCTCGGAAATCGCCTGACGCAGGAAGCCACGGACAAGCGTGGTCGCCAGCGCGCGGCGATCATGCCCGGCGGCATCCAGCGCGGCGATGTTGGACAGCTTTATCCCGTCGATCCATTCGAGCGTCATCACTGTCCGCGAGGTGCGCCGCCAGTCGATTGTCGGGATCCGGAAGCCCGGTTCCGCCGTCATCGATTCGGCGAGCTCGGATGCTGAGGCAGCTTCGCGACGCAGATCGAGCTCGCGCAGCGTCCACTGGCGAAACGTGGCGATCGTCAGGCGCGGGCGCAAGCGGGCGAGTTCGCCACCCGCCGTCTCCGCCTTCTTTGCTGCCCATTCATACGTTTCGAGCGCAGAGGCGAACTCGGCATCAACGCCGGGGCGGATAATCTTGATGGCAACAGTGACGCCCTCGGTCGTGACGGCACGGTGAACCTGCGCTATCGACGCGGCACCGACCGACTCTTCCTCGATGCTGAGGAACAGCTTCTCGACCGGCTGGGCAAGCCCGCGTTCAATGGCCGCCTTGATGATGGCAAACGGCAGCGCGGGCAGGCGGTCCTGCAGGCGCTCAAGGTCCTTGGCCGCTGCCTCCCCGATGATGTCGGGCCGGGTTGCCAGCGATTGGCCCAGCTTGATCGCTGCGGGACCGATGGCCTGAAAAGCGTCTGCATAAGCGGGCGTTTTCGGGACGCGCGCGCCGAACCGTGCCACGCGGATCAGGCGACGGACCTGGGGTGGGGTCAGCGGATCGCGCTCGATCCCCTGCAAGGCACCGTGGCGCGCCAGTATGCGGGCCCATTTCAGCAGCCGCCAGATATGCGTCGTGGTGTGGGTCAAATCTTCCAGCCGCTATGGATCGCGACCAACCCTCCCAGCATGGGTTCGACCCTGGTCTGCACGAAAGCCGCGTCGGCGATCATCGATTCAAACCTTGGCATGTCGGGGAAACGACGAATCGATTCTATGAGGTAACGATAACTGTCCTCGTCACCGGCGATGAGCTTGCCGATGCGCGGGACCAGCCTGTGTGAATAGGCGTCGTACAGGTCGCCGAAGCCCGGCCACACCGTCGTCGAGAACTCAAGGCAGAAAAATCGTCCGCCACGCTTCAGGACACGGTGCGCTTCGGCGAGCGCTGCCGGTATGTTGGTGACATTCCGGATGCCGAAGGCGATCGTATAGGCGTCGAAGCTGCTGTCTGGAAAAGTCAGGGATTCGGCATTGGCCTGCGTCCAGACCAGCCCGTCGATGCCGCGCTCGGCGGCGCGGGCAATTCCGACTTCAAGCATCTCAGCATTGATATCGGCAACGCTGATGTGCGCGCCCGATGGCTCCATGCGGAAGGCGATGTCGCCGGTGCCGCCTGCCATGTCGAGAACGAACTCCCCCTCGCGCGGTTTGACGCGCCGAACGAAGCGATCCTTCCACAACCGGTGCATGCCACCCGACATCGCATCGTTCATGCGATCATAGTTGCGCGCGACGCTGGTGAAGACTTCGCCGACGCGGGCGGTCTTTTCGGAAACGGCCACGTCCTGATAGCCAAAGGATACGGTTTCGCTCATGCCAGCCTCGTTACTTGTCGGCTCGCCTTTAGCGGGGGGTTGCGGGCGCCGCAAACGCATCCTAGCCAATAATCGTGCCTGAACTACCCGAAGTCGAAACAACCGTGCGCGGCCTGGAGCCTGCTTTGCTGGGCCAGAGGCTGGTCCGCGTCGATGTCCGACGGGCCGATTTGCGACGCGCCATCCCGGTCGACCTGCGCCAGCGAATGACAGGCGCGCGCATAACGTCGTTAGGGCGGCGGGCGAAATACGGGATCATCGGGACGGACCGGGGCGACAGCCTGATCTTTCACCTCGGCATGTCGGGCCGCTGGCGACTTGATGCAGGAAAGCCCGGCGCACATGATCATCTGGTTGTCGAGACCGAGGCGGGTCGGGTGCTGGCGCTGAACGATCCCCGGCGATTCGGGTCGCTCGATTTGGTGGAAACCGAACAACTCATCCATTGGCCGCCGTTCGCTGCGCTGGGACCAGAGCCACTGGGCGATGTCCTGTCGGGACCCTATCTGAAGGCAGTTTTCGCGGGGCGGGTCGCGCCGGTGAAGGCATTGCTGCTCGACCAGCGGGTCGTGGCAGGGCTCGGCAATATCTATGTCTGCGAGGCGCTTAACATGGCGGGGATCGCACCCGGACGTCAGGCAGGGCGCATCTCGGGGAAGCGGCTCGACCTGCTGGCCACGGCTATCCGCGCGGTTTTGACGGCCGCGATTGAGGCCGGCGGGTCAACGATCAGGGATTATACGCAACCCGACGGACAATTCGGTTATTTTGCCAAGCAATGGCGCGTATATGGCCGCGAAGGGCTGCCGTGCCCGCGCGCCGACGGCACGGTGATCCGGACTGTCGATGCCGGACGATCCACTTTCTGGTGTAAAACCTGCCAGTCATGACGTTTTTGTCTCGAAAAAGTTGACCTTCGAAACGACCTCCGCTACGCGCAGCGACCGAACGGCGCGAAATTCGCGCCGCTTTTTGTTTTCCTTATTTCGATCCGAGGGTTTCTATGGCCAACACGCCGCAAGCAAAGAAGCGTATCCGCCGCAATGACCGGCGTGCAGTCGTCAACGGCAACCGCGTTGGCCGTATCCGCACTTTTGTAAAGAAGGTCGAGTTGGCACTACTTGCTGGCGACAAGGCCGTCGCTACCGAAGCTCTGGCCGCAGCCCAGCCTGAAATGGCGCGGGGCGTTGCCAAGGGCGTGCTTCACAAGAACACCGTCGCGCGCAAGTTCTCGCGCCTGTCGAAGCGCGTCGCCGCGCTCGGCTGACCCGTTGGGCGAAAGCGCATCGGCGTTCCGCCGTATCAGGACGTAAATAGTAAGCGTGGACAGCCCGTCGACCATCCGGTCGGCGGGCTGTTTGTCGTGACAGGCGTGTTACAAAAAAAAGTCAGCAATTCCGGCGATTCGCGCATGTCACGACCAACTCAAAATCAAGATAATCCTGACATTACAATAGCATAAAGATTTTTGAGCGGATTACCGAGTGTTTAGCAAGTCAACGATGTTTATTTCATATTTTTGAACAGACCGTGCTTGCGAAGCAGCGCCATACCGCTCAAAAATCAGGCCA
>NZ_JANXNX010000015.1 GCF_025353885.1 Sphingomonas sp.
CTATACGGTTGTCGGAATGGGAACCGGGCTGGCTGGTATTTGCCGCCCGCTCCAGCACGTGGCAACGTAGGCCACCCAAGGAGCCGTCCGTTTGAAAATCGCCACCTATAATGTCAACGGGATCAAGGCCCGCCTGCCGCGCCTGCTGGAATGGCTCGACGAGACCAAGCCCGATGTCGCCTGCCTGCAAGAGCTGAAATCGAGCGACGAAACCTTTCCCGAAGCCGACATCCGTGCCGCCGGTTACGGGGCGATCTGGCATGGGCAAAAGGGGTTCAACGGGGTCGCGATCCTGGCGCGGGGCGATGATCCGGTCGAGCGACTGCGCGGATTGCCCGACGATCCCGACGACACGCACAGCCGCTATCTGGAGGCAGAGGTCGAGGGCGTGGTCATCGCCTCGATCTATCTGCCCAATGGCAATCCGCAGCCGGGTCCCAAGTTCGACTATAAGCTGAAATGGTTCGACCGGCTGGCGGCGCGGGCGGCGGTGCTGCTCGAACAGGAGCTGCCGACCGTGCTGGCGGGCGACTACAACGTGGTGCCGACCGACGACGATATCTGGGCGCCGCGCGGGTTGCAGGGCGATGCGCTGGTCCAGCCCGAAAGCCGCGCGGCGTTCCGGCGCTTTGCGGCGCAGGGGTGGACCGACGCGCTGGACGCGCGCCATCCCAACGAGAAAATGTGGACGTTCTGGGATTATCAGATGAACGCTTGGCCCCGCGATGCCGGGTTCCGGATCGACCATCTGATGCTGAGCGCGGAGGCCGCCGACCGGCTAATCGATGCCGGGGTCGATCGTGACTATCGCGGGCGGGAGAAAGCCAGCGATCACGCGCCGACCTGGATCACGCTGCGCTGAGTATCAGAGCGGTTTCTGGTAGATCGTATAAACCTTGTTGATGACGCCATCGATGGCCTCGCCGACCGACCGCATGGGGGTGTTGTCGTCCAGCACCCAGCCGAATTCGCCGCGGGTCGATCCGTATTTGCTGACCGCGTCCCGGCGGATGAATTCGACCAGCATAAACGCCAGTTGGCTGGCGAGGCGGGTCGCCTGATATTCTTTCAGGACGCCCATCAACGGCACGCGCATGGTGCGGACTTTCGGCGCACGCAGCCACCAGAGCAGCTTGATCCAGTTGAACGGGAACAGCGATCCGCCATAGCCGCGCAGTTTCTCGTTGATGTCCGGCAGCGTCATCATGAAGGCGACGGGCTTGCCCTCGACCTCGGCGATGCGGATCAGATCCTCGTAGACGATGTCCTTCAGCTTTTTGCCGACATAGGCGATTTCGGAGTCGGTGAGGGGGACAAAGCCCCAGTTCTGGCTCCAGGCGTCGTTCAGGATGTTGAGGATCAGCGCGGCTTCGGACGCGAACTTGCTCTTGTCGACGCGGCGGATGACGATGCGCGGGTTCCGTTCGCCCGACGCGACGATGCGCTGGACCAGCGGCGGGAATTCGCGGGTGATGGTGATCTCATAGGTCAGCAGCGTCTTGACCGGCGCATAGCCCGCGCCCTCGACCCAGGCCGGATAGGCCGGGCTGTTGTGGCCCATCATCACCGTGGGGGCGTGGTCGAATCCAGTCGTCAGCAACCCCGGCTCGTCCCAGATCGACAGCGACAGGGGGGCAAGGACGCGCTTCATGCCCTTCGCGCGCAGCCAGTCCTCGGCGCGGGCGATCAGCGCTGAAGCAACATCCTGCGTCTCTGCCTCCAGCAGCCCCCAGTTGCCGGTGCCGGGCCCCATGCCCTGTTCGACGGGCTGTTTCAGCGCCAGAAAGTCGATGTGTGCCGAGATGCGCCCGACGACGACGCCACCGGCTTCGGCCAGGAACAGTTGCGCCTCGCCATGTTCGAACCAGGGGTTCTTGCCCGGCGTGATCAGCCCGTGCACCTCGCCCTTCAGCGGCGGAACCCAGTGCGGATCGTTAGCGTAGAGGCGGAACGGCAGGTCGACGAACGCGTTGCGGTCGGACTTGGAGGAAACTTCGCGAATGGTGGGATGTGCCAAGATGCAGCGCCTTTGATCGGTTGCAGTTCACGTCCAGCCTTCGCTGGCCGGTGTCAAGTCAGGGCTGGAATCGCCACGGTGCTGCCACTATCTGGAATTACGGACATGATGATGAAAAGCGCACGCCTGCTCGATACCCGCGATGCCGCTCCGGCCGCGCCAACGCCGGTGCGCGTGCGGATTGCCGATGACATGGCGATGCTGCGCGCGGCGGCCGAGTTGACGCGCGATATCAGCGTCGCGCGCCCGGCGATCTTTTGGGGAGACCTGCTGGCGTCGGCGCTGCTCGGCTATGTGGCGCTGTTCGCGGCGGTCACGGTTGCGCCGGTCGGCTGGGCGATGCTGGCTGCGGTCGTATCGGTGCTGGCTCTGTACCGCGCGGGCAGCTTCATCCACGAACTGACGCACATGAAACACGCAACGGTGCCGGGCTTTCGGATCGGCTGGAATCTACTGGTCGGCATCCCGCTGCTGGTGCCGTCGTTTCTGTATGAGGGCGTTCACACTCTGCATCACGCGCGCACGCGCTATGGCACGACCGACGATCCCGAATATCTGCCGCTGGCGCTGATGAAACCCCATTCGCTGCCGTTGTTCGTCGTCGCCGCGCTGCTGGCGCCGGTCGCGCTGCTGTTCCGGTTTGCCGTGCTGGCACCGCTCGGGCTGGCCCTGCCCACACTGCGTGAAAAGATCGTCGCGCAATATTCGGGCCTTGCGATCAACCCGAAGTTCCGCCGCCGCGCACCTGAGGGAGAGGCCCGGGCGCTGTGGCTCTGGAGCGAGACGGGGGCGAGCCTGTGGGCGATCACGCTGATCACACTGGTGGCGACCGGGACCGTCCCGTTGCGCGGTTTCCTGATTTTCCTGGGCGTCGTGTCGGGGGTTGCCGTGCTGAACCAGGTGCGGACGCTGGTCGCGCATTTGTGGGAGAATGACGGCGAGGCGATGACCGTGACCGCGCAATATCTGGACACCGTCAACGTGCCACCGCCGACGCTGCTGCCCGCATTATGGGCACCGGTCGGACTGCGCTATCACGCGCTGCACCATCTGTTGCCGGGGCTGCCCTATCACGCGCTGGGTGAGGCGCACCGGCGGATCACCGCCGCCGTGGGAGAAGGCTCGCCTTATCACAAGGCCAGCTATGCCGGGCTGCCGGGGCTGGTCCACAGCCTGATGCGGAGCACGATGCGGCGGGGGGTATGACGCGTTAGCCGCGAAATCGAGCGCGGACTGGTGGCCTGGAACGGTGGGCGTGGGGCCGGTTTAGGCCGTCCGCGTCGACAATCATCGAAAAGCGTTGGTTTCAGCCATAGCGCATGGCGGCCGGGATTCCGGAACGTCGGCTTCTGCAACGTTAGACGCGTGAGCAGCCATTCGAGATGAACCCGAGGCGCTCCAAGACAGTGGCCAATTCGGCGAAACCATCGGTCCGATGTGCCGGGATACCCAGTGCGTTAGCGGCACGAACATTAGTCGCGGAGTCGTCGAAAAAGACAATCTCGTTGAAGGACACGTTCAATTCCTTCGCTACGAATTGAAAGCTAGCTGTGTCGGGCTTCACCGCCTGCATGATGTGCGAAGAGAAAGCGTGGTGAGCCCAACCAAGCACTGGCAACAGCTTCGCCCAATGCAAATCATTGCAGTTGCTCAGAAATGCGACTGTATAGCTTTTGCGGAGTTCGGCTAGGAGAGGCTCCACTCCCGGATACGGTCCCTTTGGAAAACTAGAGAAGCGCTCGCCAAATTGCGTCGGGCTGATCGCCAACTGCCATTCTTGGATAAACGATTGGCAAAAGTTTTGGATATCAATTCCTCCACGTTCGTAAGCGCGAACAGACGGCGACGCCAGCCAACGTTCGCG
>NZ_JANXNX010000026.1 GCF_025353885.1 Sphingomonas sp.
CTGAAATGGCGCGGGGCGTTGCCAAGGGCGTGCTCCACAAGAACACCGTCGCTCGTAAATTCTCGCGATTGTCGAAGCGCGTCGCCGCGCTCGGCTGACCCGTCGGGCGAAGCGCATCGGCGCTCCGCTGTACAGGATGTAATTTGAGTTTTACAGCCCGTCGACCATCCGGTCGGCGGGCTGTTCTCGTGACACGTGCGTTACAGAAAAAAGTCAGCATTTCCGGCGATTCGCGCCTGACACCAAGCGCGCCGATTCTGCATAATGGAGATATTCCAATGACTTGAGTTATAATGACCGGATTTCCGAGTGTTTGGCGAGTCAACGATATTTATTTCAATTTTTTGAAAAGACCGTGCTTGCGAAGCAGCGCCGGACCGCTCAAAAATCAGGCCAAGCAAGCGAACGAATCGCTTAGCTAATCAGTATGGAAGAGCAGCGCTCGACAGGCTTTGGTGCATGCACCGCGGCCTTGCGATGTTACTTGCCTGCGACGCAGGAGTATCGTCGCAGCAGACTGATTGGCGTTGACGACTGGCGGGGAGGTTTTGTTGCGGTCTGACGGGAATCTTGATTCGGATAAAACCGATGGCTCTGGCCCTGTTGTCGCAGCGTGGGACAGGGTTCGCGAAGGGTTGCGGCGCGACCTCGGCGCGCGCAGTTACGACAACTGGCTGGCGCGGGTCCGGCTAGGAGCTTATTGCCCGAACGATCGGTCAATCACTCTGGTCCTTCCGTCCGCCTTCATGGCGAATTGGGTTACCAGTAATCTCGCCGACCGAATTCAGCTGGCATGGCGGGCGATCATGCCCGATGTGTTGAGCGTCCGGATCGTCGCTGAATGGGACGACCGCAGCCAGATGGACCTGGTCGTTGCGGAGCCTGTTGCATCTCCCCCGGCAGCCATTCCGAACGGTGAGCGTGAGTTTCGCTTTGACTCCCGCATGACCTTTGACAATTTTGTCGTCGGCGATGCCAACCGCATTGCCTGCAATGCCGGTCGCGCGATTGCGGAGGGCGGGCCGATGCGCTTTAATCCGCTGTTTGTTTATGGGCCGACCGGACAGGGCAAGACACACCTGCTCCACGCGATCGGCCATGGTTATCAGGCGCGGAAGCCACAGGCCCGCGCAATCGCAATGTCGGCCGAACGCTTCATGGTCGATTTCGTTAACGCCATGCGCAACAAGGATACGATGGCCTTCAAGGAACGGTTGCGCTCGGTCGACCTGCTGATGATCGACGATTTCCAGTTCATCGCCGGCAAAGTCACCACGCAGGAGGAGTTCCTTTACACCATTGATGAGTTGATGCGCGGGGGACGGCGTCTGATCATCACGTCCGATCGCAGCCCGCATGAACTTGACGGTATAGAGGGACGCATACTTTCTCGTCTGACGCAGGGACTGGTCGTCGATATCCATCCTGCCGACCTGACGCTGCGCCGCGCCATCCTCGGGGCCAAGGTGGCCTCGCTTCCCAGCGTCGTCATCCCGCCGGTCGTGCTCGACATGCTGGCGTCGCGGATTGCGTCGAATGTGCGCGAACTGGAAGGGGGCCTGAATCGCTTGGTGGCCTATGCCTCGCTGAATGGGCGTGACATCGACGAAGCCTTTGCCGAGGATGTCTTGGCCGACATGTTTCGTGCAGGTCGCAAGCGCGTGACGATCGACGAGATTCAACGCCGCGTGTCCGATCATTTCAACATACGCGCGACGGAGATGGTCTCGGCACGCCGCGCACGGGCGGTGGCGCGTCCGCGCCAGATCGCCATGTACCTGTCAAAGCAGCTCACGCCTCGATCGCTGCCAGAGATCGGACGCCGGTTTGGCGGCCGTGACCACACGACCGTCATCCACGCGGTCAAGCAGATCGAAAAACTGCGCGCGAGCGACAGTGAGATCGACAGTGACGTCCGGACTTTGCTGCGCTCGCTTGAGGGCTGACAGTCAGAACGGCTCGGCAAATCGAGCCAATGATATATTGTATCTTTGCCCGATCGGTGCCATATCTCCGGTAAGGAGAGCGTCGCTTGAACCGTGTGTTGCGAAATGGAACGATTGACCGGATCGCGGTGACGTTGTCGGGGCTATGCCTTGTCCATTGCGTTGCGACGGTCGTGCTGCTTGGGCTGGTATCGTCGGTCGCGTCATGGCTGGGCAATCCGCTTATCCATGAAATAGGTCTGGGCCTGGCCACCGGTCTTGGGGCGATTGCCTTGGTCGGTGGTGCGATGAACCACCGCTCGATACTGCCGACCGCAATCGGATTCCTCGGGCTGGGGTTCATGGCATCGGCGCTAATCGTGCCGCACGGCGGGCGCGAAGCTTTGCTGACGATCATCGGGGTCAGTTTGCTTGCGGGGGCTCACTGGCTCAATCGTAAGGCGCACGGACCCGGCAACCAGGCGCACTGATCCTTTACCCTGACGCTTCGAAGTCCTATCTGAAGTTGGCGATGGGAGCACAACATACACTGCATCACGGGGCACCGCTGACAAAGGCGGCGCAGACCGCATTCGAAGCTTCGGGCGAGCAATGGACCGTCATGCGCGCGCTGGTGTTCGATACGCTGTCGGGCTTCGCAAAGCCCGCCTCGGCTTATGATATCGCGGAATCGGTGTCGGCGTCCCAGGGGCGGCGAATTGCGGCAAACAGCGTTTACCGGATCCTTGACCTGTTCGTTGCTGCCAATCTGGCGCGCAAGGTCGAAAGTGCCAATGCCTATGTCGTCAACGGACACCCGGATTGCATCCACGACTGCATATTCCTGGTGTGCGACACATGCGGGCAGGCGACGCACCTCGATGACGATGCGCTCAGCGCCCGCGTGCGTTCGGCGGCGACGGATGCGGGCTTCTCGCAGGTTCGCCCCGTCATCGAAGTTCGCGGGAAATGTGCCGATTGCGACTAGGTCGGCATGAGTTTACAGGGGTATGATGAGTGACTCCCCCGCAACGCCGCTGCTCGACACGGTCGACACTCCAAATGATCTTCGAAAACTGGAACCGGACCAGTTGCGGCAGCTTGCCGACGAACTCCGTGCCGAAATGATCTCGGCCGTTGGAACGACGGGTGGGCACCTGGGCTCGGGGCTGGGCGTGGTCGAACTGACGACTGCCATCCACTATGTTTTCGACACGCCCCGCGACCGGGTGATATGGGATGTCGGGCATCAGGCATATCCGCACAAGATACTGACCGGGCGGCGCAATCGCATCCGCACGTTACGGCAGCCGGGCGGGCTGTCGGGTTTCACCAAGCGAAGCGAGAGCGAGTACGATCCGTTCGGCGCGGCACATTCGTCCACTTCGATCAGCGCGGCACTGGGCTTTGCGGTCGCTAACAAGCTGTCCGGTAAACCCGGCAAGGCGATTGCCGTGATCGGTGACGGCGCAATGTCGGCGGGCATGGCGTATGAGGCAATGAACAACGCCGAGCAGGCGGGCAACCGGCTGATCGTGATTCTCAACGACAACGACATGTCGATTGCGCCCCCGGTCGGAGGGCTATCGGCCTATCTGGCCAGGATTGTGTCGAGCCGGGAGTTCCTGTCCATCCGGGAACTGGCGCGGCGTCTGGCGCGCAAACTGCCTCGCGCGCTGCATCTCGCCGCGCGCAAGACCGATTCGTTTGCGCGCGGCATGGCTATGGGCGGGACGTTGTTTGAAGAATTGGGATTCTATTATGTTGGCCCGATCGACGGCCATGACCTGGACCATCTGATCCCGGTGCTGGAGAATGTCCGCGATGCCGCTGAAGGGCCGTGCCTGATCCACGTCGTCACGACCAAGGGCAAGGGTTATGCGCCTGCCGAAGAATCGGCCGACAAATATCATGGCGTCCAGAAATTCGACGTGATCACCGGCACCCAGGCGAAATCGCCGCCGGGACCGCCGAGCTACACCAGTGTCTTTGCGCACGCGCTGATTGCCGAAGGAGAGCGCGATTCTACGATTTGCGCGATCACCGCCGCGATGCCGGGCGGAACGGGCGTCGATTCGTTCGGTGCGGCGTTTCCAGATCGCAGCTTCGATGTCGGGATCGCCGAACAACATGCCGTGACTTTTGCGGCCGGGCTGGCCGCGCAGGGGATGCGCCCGTTTTGTGCAATCTATTCGACGTTTCTGCAGCGCGCTTACGATCAAGTCGTCCATGACGTGGCGATCCAGAACCTGCCAGTGCGCTTTGCGATCGATCGCGCGGGCTTGGTCGGGGCCGATGGCGCAACGCATGCAGGGTCGTTCGATGTCACTTATCTGGCGTCGCTCCCCAATTTCGTGGTCATGGCGGCGGCGGACGAGGCCGAGCTGGTCAACATGGTCCACACCTGCGCGCTGCACGATAGTGGCCCGATCGCGGTTCGCTATCCCCGCGGCAATGGTACTGGTGCCGCCTTGCCCACTACGCCCAAACGGCTCGAGATCGGCAAGGGCCGGATCGTGCGTCATGGCAAGAAAGTGGCCATCCTGTCGCTGGGCACCCGCCTTGCCGAGGCTTTGAAGGCGGCGGACATCCTTGAGGCCAAGGGGCTGTCAACGACAGTCGCCGATTTGCGGTTCGCCAAACCGCTCGATGTCGACCTGATCCGCCAGTTGCTGGTGTCACACGAGGTCGCAGTGACGGTCGAGGAGGCCAGCATTGGCGGCCTGGGCGCGCACGTCCTGACGATGGCGAGCGACGAGGGGCTGATCGATGGCGGGCTTAAGCTGCGGACATTGCGCTTGCCCGACATTTTCCAAGATCACGACAAGCCCGAGGTTCAATATCGGGAAGCACGGCTCGATGCCGATGCCATCGTCGAAACCGTGTTGAAGGCGCTGCGCGTCAACAGCGCCGGTATAATCGGGGAAGTCCGCGCCTAGGGGCGCTGCGTTGGCGTCCGATCGGGGACGTTGAACGGATAGACATCCTCTGGGATTCGCGCAGCGCGGTCATAATCCTGCTGAAGATTGTCGAGGTTGGCGCCGCTCTCGACCGTCACCGTCAGGCGTTCGAGCAACACCAGCCCCTCGGCCCATAATCCCAGTCCCGACACCGCATTGATGTGGCCGACATGGCCCGCATCGACCAGATGAGCACCCCAGTCGCCTGCCATCTCGGCAACCCGATCAAAGCGCGCGTAAGGATCGTCGTGACTGGCGACGACGATCGTTGGAAAAGGAAGCGGAATGTGGGGCAGCGGGCCGAACTCCTTGGTCAGCCAGGGAAAAGATTCTGGTTCAAGATGCGGGGGTGCCACCAGCAGGACCCCTCCCACCGGACTGCCCCACGCCGGGGCCGCCAGCGCCGCCCACCATGCGACGGCCAGGCAACCGAGGCTGTGCGCCACCAGAATGACCGGCCCATCGACAGTGCGGATAGCCTGTTCCAGCTTTGTCACCCAAGGGTTGCGGCGTGGCGCGATCCACATGCCGAGTTCGACGCGCGCGATGCGCGGACCGAGCTCCTCCCAACGCGTCTGCCAATGCAATGGACCGCTGTTGCCGAGCCCGGGCAGGGTGAGCACCGGAGTGCGGCGTGAATTTGGTGTTGTCATGCTGACCCTCCCAGGAAGTCATATCACAGTAAACCAGTAGGATATAAATACGCGGGCAGATATTTTTGTTTCGCGCCAAGTCGCTCTTTCAGCGATAGGGGCACCATGAAACGCCTCCGTGCCGACCAGCGCCTTGTCGACCTCGGCCTATGTGAAAGCCGCGCGCGGGCGCAGGCGCTGATCCTGTCGGGCAAAGTCTTCATCGGTGAACGGCGGGTGGAAAAGGCCGGGCAGCCGGTTGCCGATGACGTCGTCTTCGATGTCCGGGGTCGCGATCACCCCTGGGTTTCGCGTGGTGGGGTCAAGCTGGCCCATGGTCTTGTTCATTTCGGATGGGACGTGGCGAATGCCGTCGCGATGGATGTGGGGTCGTCGACCGGCGGCTTTACAGACGTGCTGCTGACCAAGGGGGTCAGCAAAGTTTACGCCGTCGATTCAGGCACCAACCAGCTGGCGTGGAAAATGCGGCAGGACCCGCGCGTTGTCGTGCTGGAACAGACCAGCGCGCGCATCCTGACCGCCGCCCATATTCCTGAAGCGATGGACATCATCGTCTGCGATGCCAGCTTTATAGGGCTGGCCAAGGTGCTGGAACGACCGCTTACATTTGCCAAGGTTGACGCCCGGCTGATGGCGCTGATCAAGCCGCAGTTCGAGGTTGGTCGTGACGCGATTGGCAAGGGCGGCGTGGTTCGCGACCCCGAATTGCACCGATCAGCTTGTGTCAACGTCGCCGACTGGATCGTTGGGCAAGGGTGGCACGTCGAGGGCATCGTCGAGAGCCCGATCACGGGTCCCGAAGGCAATGTCGAATTTCTGATTGCTGCACACGCGAAGGGTTTGACCGCATGGCAGGTCGGCCCCTAGAACAGGGCATGGGTGAACTCGCGTCGCGTGCTCAGTTGCGAATGTCGTTCGTGCGGTGGGCGCTGTTCACGGTGCCCTTGCTGATATTCCTTGGATTCCTGTCTGGGCGGGTCGCTGGGTCCAGCACCGGAAATCGCTGGTTCGATTCGCTGCTCCAGCCCGCCGCGATGCCGCCTGGCTGGGTGTTCGGGGCCGCCTGGGCGGTTTTGTATGGCCTGATGGGCTTGGCACTGGCGATAATCCTGAACGCGCGTGGTGCCAGGTTGCGGGGCACGGCCATCGCCCTGTTCTCGGTGCAGTTCCTTGCCAATCTGGTTTGGTCGCCCCTGTTTTTTGCCGCGCATCATGTTCTGGCAGCGTTCGCGCTAATCCTGTTCATGCTGGCGCTGGCAATCGCGACTACTGTAGTTTTTGGGCGCATCCGGACCGCCGCCGCCTGGCTGATGGTGCCATATCTGGCGTGGCTGTGCTTCGCTGCAATTCTCAACTGGCAGGTCCATGTCCTGAATCCACAGGCCGAAATGCTTGTGCCGGACCAACCGCGTACCCAGATAGAGCTCTGACATTTTGCAAAAGGGATTTAGCGATGCAGACCGAGAACAAGTTTTTTGAAGATATTTCGAAATTTCTGAACGGCGCGGCGGGCACCGTCGCGGGCATGACGCGCGAAGCCGAAGCCGGTGTCCGTGAAAAGGCGAAGGAATGGATCGGCGGGCTGGAATTCGTCAGTCGCGACGAGTTCGAAGCCGTCAAGGCGATGGCTGCCGCTGCCCGGGACGAGGTCGATACGCTGAAGACACGCATCGCTGCGCTCGAGGCTGCCGGACAATAACGCGCGTTATCCACAGCTTTCGTGACCGGGGTCCTTGTGTGCGAAGCCGCCCCACGTCACGCACATGGGCATGAGGGTAAGTACCATCGACGAAGACGCGAACACCAGTGAGCCGATCGAAATGCTCGAGGCGTGGTTCGACGCGCATGGCTGGACCAACGAACGCGTTGGTGACGAGGAAATCGTCGCCTCGACCGCAGGCGCATGGGGCAGTTACGAATTGCGCGGCGTCTATCGCAACGACGACGCCGTTCTGCAATTCCTGGCATTTCCGGATATACGCGTGCCCGATCACCAAGCTGCGGCGATTTATGAAACGATCGGGCTGATCAATGAACAGCTCTGGATCGGCCATTTCGAATATTGGTCGGGGAACGGGTCGTTGTTGTTTCGCCATGCCGGACTGCTGACCGACGATGGCACCTTGTCGCTCGACCAGGCGGAAACGCTGATCGAGACGGCGGTGGACGAGATCGACCGTTTTTACCCCGTGTTCCAGTTCGTCCTGTGGGGCGGCAAATCGCCCAAGGACGCAATCGCGGCGGCGATGGTCGAAACCCGGGGCGAGGCTTGAGCGGGGCGGTGCCGTCGGGCAAGACCATTTGGTTGATCGGCTGCGGCAACATGGCGGGGGCAATGGTGTCGCGCTGGCTGGATACGGGCCTCGACCGCGCGCGGATCACCGTCGTGCGACCGAGCGGCACGCCGGTCGCTGAGGGTGTCCGCGTCGTCACCGAAGTGCCCGATGCCCCGCCGCCCGCTATCCTCCTGCTCGGGTTTAAGCCTCATCAGCTCGATGCGATCGCTCCAAACGTGACCGGTGCCAGCGCGGGCGCATCCATCGTGTCGATCCTGGCGGGCACCGACCTCGAAACCCTACGCCGTCGTTTTCCAGATGCAGGCGGCATCGTCCGCGCCTTGCCCAACCTGCCCGTCGCGCTGGGCAAGGGCGTCGTCGCCATGTGCGGGGACCGCTCCTCCCGTGTCGATGCCCTGATGGCTCCGCTGGGGCTGATCGAATGGGTGGCGGACGAATCGTTGATGGACGCCGCGACCGCGCTCGCGGGTTCTGGCCCAGCGTTCCTCTATCGTTTTATCGACGCACTCGCCCGGGCGGGCACCGCTGTCGGGCTGCCCGCCGACCAGTCTCAGCGTCTGGCGCTGGCCACGGTCGAGGGCTCGGGGCTTCTGGCGGCGTCATCCAGCCTCTCCCCCGCCGAACTCGCCGATTGCGTCGCCAGCAAGGGTGGGTCAACCCGTAAGGGACTCGACGTGCTGGATGCCGACGATGCTCTGGTCCGACTGCTCACCGAAACGCTGGCGGCGGCAAAGACTCGCAATGCGGAAATGGCAGCCATCAGCCGCGCCGGTTGAGGTCACCGATCAGGTCGCGATCCTCGGGCGGGATCAACCCCTCCAGGACTTGCCAAAAGCCCGTCACTGCATGTTGTCCGGCATGAGCATAGGCCGCACCGATGCGTTCCTTCATTGATTCGAACAGCCGCGCTTCAAGCACCGTTCCTGCATCACTCAAACGCAACAGCTTCTGCCGGCGATCGTCCTGGCCCTGGCGCGTCTCGATATAGCCGCGCTCGGTCAGGTCGCCCAGCACCCGGCCAAGCGACTGTTTGGTAACCAGCAACATCCGCAGCAAATTGCCGACGGTCAGGTGGGGATGACGTGAAATGAAATACAGGGCGCGATGGTGTGCGCGGCCCAGACCCTGTTCGACTAGCTGCTCGTCGATTGCCCGCGTCATCCGGCTGTAGCCAAAAAACAGCAACTCGCCTCCACGACGAATTTCGGCGTCGCGCAGGAACAGGGGGGACGCCCCGGCAGTGGTAGAATTTTGGCCAGCCATGTTGACCCTTTTTGCCTGTCGGGATACGAAATCGCAACCAATACCTGAAGGATTTCATTGATGACCGGTGGCGATACTCTGGAGTTCAGGACCGAAGCTCATGCGTCGCCCGTCAGCGCCGCGGATCGTGAGCTGTTGCTCGTCGATCCGGGATTCGGACGGATATTCACAGATCACATGGCAGTCATACGATTCAACCGCGCGCAGGGCTGGCACGATGCCCGGATCACCGCCCGCGCGCCGATTCCCATGGATCCCGCGACGGCGGTGCTGCATTATGCGCAGGAAATATTCGAGGGGATGAAGGCGTACCGGACCGCCGATGGCGGAGCCGCACTGTTCCGCGCCGATGCCAATGCGCGGCGGTTTGCCGAATCCGCCGAACGGATGGCGATGCCGGCATTGCCCGAGGCGCTGTTCCTTGACGCGGTGCGCAAGCTGGTCGCCATCGACCGCAACTGGATCCCGCATGGCGAGGGCGGCGCGCTCTACCTTCGGCCCTTCATGTTCGCGAGCGAGGTTTTCCTCGGCGTGCGGCCGTCCAACGAGTATCTTTTCATCGTTATCGCTTCGCCCGTCGGGGCCTATTTCAAGGGTGGGGTGAAGGCCATCTCGCTGGGCGTATCGCGGCATTACACGCGCGCGGCTTCAGGGGGCACCGGCGCCGCAAAATGCGGGGGTAACTATGCGTCGAGCCTGATCGCCCAGGCCGAAGCGGTCCGGCAGGGCTGCGACCAGGTCGTGTTCCTCGATGCCGCCGAACATCGCTGGGTCGAAGAACTGGGCGGCATGAATACGTTCTTTGTGTTCGACGACGGATCGATCGCGACGCCGCCGCTGGAAGGAACCATCCTGCCGGGGATCACGCGCGAATCGATCATCAGGCTGGCGCGTGAGGAAGGATTGACCGTCCGTGAGGAACGCTACTCGATCGACCAATGGCGCGCCGATGCGACCAGCGGACACCTGCGAGAGGCGTTTGCCTGTGGGACCGCCGCCGTCGTCACGTCGATCGGGACTGTGCAGGACGAAGGTACTGCGTTCACGATCGGCAGTGGCGGCCCAGGCCAGTTGACCGAACGCCTGCGCACGCGGCTTGTCGATATCCAGCGGGGCCTGGCACCCGATCCGCACAATTGGGTGGAACGGCTGTTTTGATTTCACCGGATATTTCCGCCGTCCAGCCCCTTTCCACCGGCCCGCGCGCCGGTTAAGGGCGCTCTTTCTGTTGGGGCGTCGCCAAGTGGTAAGGCAGCGGCTTTTGATGCCGCCATTCGTAGGTTCGAATCCTGCCGCCCCAGCCAACTTACCAGCAAGGCATTGAATTATAGTACGCTTTTTGCCGTCGCCAAATCGTTGGTGGGGCTTTGCTACAAAGCCCTGCTACAAAGCGGAGGCTTTTTGTGGCTATCGGCAGGATATTGGCATCTATCAACCCGGCTTAGATTTCCACTCTTTCAGACATAGCGCCACGACTTTCCTAACATGGGCAAAAGTTTCCGGCACGGTTATCGATGCGCTGACAGGGCATACCACTACAGGTGAGACTGCTCGCTATACCAAAGGTCACGAGGTTAAAATGCTTGCCGAAGCAATTGACGCGCTAGATCCAGGTATCGATCTCAGCCGATTGTACCAAATCACAGCGCCTGAATGATTTCTTGTCCGAATACCGTCCAGCAGGTTTTTGAAAAGCGAACCTGAGATAACTGTCCTTTATTGGCTAGGGCCGACCGGCAGCTCGCGACCAGACCCGGTCGTCCTGATCAGCCGCCGCTAATGTCTGCTGCTGACCGAAGCTGCCGATAGAATGCTTCGAAGCGGACCGGCGGGAAGCCCCGGTGAAGGAAGTGCGCGCTCTGTCCGATGCCGAGTTACGCGCCGTCTGGCGGGCAACAATGCCGCATGGCGCATTCGGTGCTGTGATTCGGCTGCTGATGCTAACCGGGCAGCGCCGCTCCGAGATTGCCGCGCTGCGCTAGGATGAGGTGGATTGGGACCGACAGTTGCTCATCGTGCCTGCCGACCGGGTGAAGAATCGCGCGGGCGTGCATGAGGTGCCGTTGACTGAGGCCGCTTTGGATATCTTGCGTGAGAGGCGCGATGCTTACGACGCGCTCGGATTGACGTCCGGCTTGGCACTTCCGTCGGAAACGGGGGACACGCCAATCAGCGGCTGGACAAAGCTGCGGGCAAAACTGGATCGGGCAGTGCGGGGAGAAATGGCGAGCCTATCGGAAGAAGAATGGCGGTCGATCCGCGCAGGCGGCGCGCTGCGCCCTGAGACGCGGCAAACCAAAGCCGAAGCCCTCGCCAAGATCGAGGCCATCCCGATTTCCCGTTGGCGTATCCATGACCTGCGCCATACATTCGTCACCCGCTGCCGCGATGGTGAGGAGAACGCGGCGGGCGAAATCACATGGTCTGCCCCGCTCGATGTTCTGCAGGCGACCGTGAACCATGAAATCACCGCAGGGGTCACCCAGCGATACGACCACGGCGACATTCAGCGCCGCTACAGGCTGCGGAAGCGCGAGCTAATGGAGTGGTGGAGCCGGAAGCTGCTCAATATCGTTGAAGGAGTCCAGGGAGGTGTGGTGGTGAATATGCCGAATGTTGTCCATCAACGACGCTGAGGGGGGGCACCTACCGGGGCGTTGTTGCGTCACGGAAGGAACTGGAGCAGTTTTAGTTTGCTCCTCGGACTCCCTGATTCTAGGGCCTATGCTAAGAGTGAATGATGAGGGAGCGACGGTGAAATTTATCGAGGATCAGACGGCTCAAAAGCTACGGGGTGGCTACTACACCCCCCTCGATCTTGCGTCTTTCATCTCCCGTTGGGTTGCGGAAATCAATCCTACAAAAATACTTGAACCAAGTTGCGGCGATGGCATTTTCTTTCAGGCGATGAAGGATATTGGCGGCTTTCAGGCAGCTAATATCATTGGCTTTGAGCTTGACGATGACGAGGCGGGTAAGGCTGCCCGTCGGGCAAAAGAGTTGGGCCTGCGCGGCATTGATGTGCGCGCTGAGGATTTCCTCGGTTGGGCAATTGAAAACATGGCAAAAGGCGGCGAACGTTTCGATGCCGTAATCGGCAATCCGCCGTTTGTTCGATACCAGTTTCTCCCGCCCAAATTTCAAACACGGGCTGCCGCGATCTTCGACGAGCTTGGATTAAAGTTCACAAAGCACACCAACGCTTGGGTGTCGTTCATTTTGGCTTCCATGTCTCTGCTCAAGCCGGGTGGACGATTGGCGATGATCGTGCCTGCGGAGATCATCCATGTCACGCACGCTCAATCCTTGCGCAGTTATCTTGGCAAAGAGTGTCGTCGCCTCGTCATAGTTGACCCGGAAGACCTTTGGTTTGATGGCACCCTACAAGGCGCGGTTATTTTGATGGCAGAGAAGCGCAGCAGCGCCCGGCAAAAGGCGGAAGGACTAGGAATGGTCCCGGTGCGAGGGCGGTCATTTCTTAAGCGATCACCAGCCGAGGTTTTCGCGGAGCCGCAGTCAATCAATGGCAAGACAGTTGCCGGGAAATGGACTCGCGCACTGCTCAACCTTGAAACTCGCGAACTCTTCGACGAGCTCGAATCACACAGCGACGTCCATCGATTTGATGACATCGCTCGTGTGGACGTTGGCATTGTTACGGGCGCCAATAAGTTCTTCCTCGTGCCTGACGAGACGGTAAAGGCCTACAGTCTGGATAAATACGCGCACCCTATGTTCGGTCGCAGTGAACATTGCCCCGGCGTAATTTATGATGAGCGGCAACACACCGCGAACGCCGCGAAGGGCAGCCCAACCAACTTTCTTTGGTTTGATGATTCGCCCAATAAAATGTCGGCTCGTGCGCTCCAGTATGTTGAACTTGGCGAACAGGAAAATCTTCATACCCGTTACAAATGTCGGATTCGTGCGCCTTGGTATAAAGTTCCTTCTGTCTATTCGACTGAGGTCGGGATGCTTAAACGGTGCCACGACACGCCGCGCCTGATATTGAACAAGATCGGCGCATACACGACCGATACGGCGTATCGAATCCGCACGCGAGAGGGGGAAGGCAAGCGACTGGTTGGTTGCTTCATCAACCCGCTGACTGCCTTAAGCGCTGAACTGGAGGGGCGTCATTATGGCGGGGGAGTTCTCGAACTTATCCCATCCGAAATAGAACGTCTGTTGATTCCCTTGCCCCCGACGGTCGAGGTTGATCTAGAGGCACTGGACGCTTCAATCCGAAATCGACCAACGCATGAGACGCTCGAACGGCAGGGGAAAATTGTTCTTGGCGCGCTCGGTATATCGAATGCGAAGCAGGCTACTGCATTGGAGGGTTGGCGCAAGCTCCGAGACCGCCGGCACCGGACCTCTACCGAGGCCGTTGAGGCTTAATCAATTTCGACTTGGAACTTGGTCGAGTCTACAGTTGAGCGCCAAATCCGCATTGTGCGATCAAGCAAATCCTCGCGGGCGACAAGTGGTCGAGCCGCATTCCAGCTAAGGCTGGTCGGGGAGTTATGATCCGCAGCCGCAGCCGCCGCCCGTGTAAGGCTGTGCCGTAGTGTCAGCCCGAATGTGCCGACCAAAACCCCCTTTATCACCAAGTCAAATAGTTGGTCAGTGGTCTCAATTGTTCCATTCAAGCCCCAGGCTTGATGCCCGAATAGATCATTCCGAAAATATGATACTCGATCAATATCATCAAATGTGCCGGAACCAAGCGTAGTAGACCCGGTGGGGTTGGAGTTGGGGCCAGTGGGGATGCCAAGGGATCGACGGCTCAGGGGTTTGCTTTCCCAGACCAATTCCAGATCGGGGGCAACAGTCGAGGATGCCCCGGCCACATTACCCGGCGATACCGCTAAAGGCGTACCTGCTGCGAATGGTGGAACTGGTGCCGGAACTGTCGCTGGTGCAACCGGGCCTTTGAGTTTCGCCTTTCCACGGATCGCCTTGGGAAGCATTTTCATACGGGGCGTTGAGTCAGTGCTACCCGCCTTCGCTTTCGTTGCCGTGCGAGGTGGAGTAGCCACCGATTCATCTATAAGGCGTCCAGCATCTAACAGCCCATTCACCATTGCCTCATCGGTGACGTGAAATACGTTTTCAGGATATTCGGCTGCCAGCCCGTCAAATGACGCTTCCAAACCATCCGCAAATGCCAAATCGTCAGCATCTAAAAGTGACAAGTTAATCAAGACGCCAGCTTCAATATTATTGTTTAAGCCGCCCAGAGTGAGATTCGCACTTCCAACAGATAACTTCGCAGTCGCAGCCGCGCGAACATGATATAACTTGGGGTGAAACAAGAGCATCCGTGTTCCGGTATCGACCGCATACAGTGAAACCCCAATTTCCAGTAGGCGTTTAAGTGCTTGAGTTGAAGTAATATCGTTTCGGATTCCCGCGAAAACTGTGATCTTGTCTGCGTGGGCCGTGAACATAGGTGCAATGTGGTCCACGCCGTCCTGAGAAACGAATGCAACACTTACGATTGCGCGATCCACATCCCCCGCGAACATTTCGCCGATCACCCCGGCGTGCGTCCGATTGGTCAGTCCTTGAAGAATCAGTTCTAACGACAATGGCGCCCCCTGTAGGCGTCAGCGTAGCCAAAAACCCGTTCGACTGAAATGGATTCAGTTCGTTGGCGATCAAGATCGCGAAAATTTGCCGGTCTACGGCCCCGGCGGTATTTTCGGATGTCGCAAAACGCGAGACGAAAACGTTTTTCTTCATCGGCGCGCGGAACGAAAAGGGGCGTCGGGTCGCGCTGGCGACCGGCAGCAATCTGACAAGGCAACGGGTGGCGGGCAATGACGGCAAAGAAAAGGATTGAACTGGACTTCTCAGACGCCGGGAAGCAGCGCACCTTTGACTGTACGCGAGAAGCAGTTGATCTGTTGTGGGACCAGCAGTTTGACCGCGAGGTCGGCGACTTGGATGCCGCTTTCGCGAGCTTGAACAACGACGCGGTGATTCGATCGTTCACACTCTATTGCGCCGCAGTGGAAGCCGTCGCGACTTTTATGGCCGATGGCACACCCACGGTCGAGGATCGCAAGGGTGCCATAGAACTCTTGAAGGGCGAAGCCGCGCCCGTGCGCGGACGACCCTCTGCCAACCGCGCCGAACGCAGGCCTGCGTTCGCTTTTGCGGCAGTTTATGCGCGAATGATACGTCAGGTGTGGCGTGAGCAAGGTGTGGCGCTCAATGGCTCTGTGACACAAAAGGCTGACGAATGGGCGGCACGCTTGGCTCTGCACGAGACAGACCTAAAGATCGACGAAAGTGGTGCTTGCTCCGACCTAGCAGCCGGCATCCCAGCCGCGTTGAGCCATTCTAGCGACCGGAGCTACGCTGCCACCCCTATCATTGAGCTTGAACCGCACCGCACGTTTCCCATCGATAAATCGCGGGATTAGCGGCGCGCGGCTGCACAGCGAATCGCGCGAAGCTCCGTCGGAGCCGGGAACACATTCCGGCGCAACCGTCGGAGGTAAACATGACCAACAGCCTTGAAGAACTCATCCCGCAGGCGGATTTGCCTGCCTACAGCCTGCGGACGAGCACCATGTCGCGGCGACGGTGTTCGTGCCGGAGTCACAGCGGAGCTACTATCTCGGCAAGGTCGAGGCTTACGCGACCAAGGACAACGTCAAAGAGAAGACGTTGGAAGACGGAACGGTCGTCGAAAGCCGGACGCCGAGAAACGAGCGGCTCGTCGCATCGATCGAGACAGCCCGCCTGGCAGTGGCGCGATCCTTTTATACCGACGCTGCCGAGCTGTTTCCGCCGGCGAACACGCAGGCCTGGTGGGAGGTCTGGCTCCGAAAGGGAACGCGGTCCCGCTTCGAGGCGGTTGCGCAGCTGCTTGCGCTCACGGTTCGGGAAAACGCCTTGGAATTTGCGGAACGCGATGTCGTCGTCGTCCACGCGACGGCTGAGGATCTTGGCCGCATCATCGCGAACACGGATACGGTCGCGGAATTGCGCATGGCGCGCGACACGCCGGGCTTCTTCATGGGCCTGGACGGGGCAGAGCAGCGGCTCTGGTCTGATGAACTGGTGGACCGGCTGGAACCCTGCGACGCGGAGGCACCGGCGGTTTGCCTGCTCGATTCCGGATCGACGATCGCGCACCCGCTCATTGCCCCCTTGCTCGATGCTGGGGACCAGCACGCCTATGACGCTGGCTGGGCTGTCGAAGACATCAGCACGCTGGTCCATGGAGGACACGGGACGCAGCGAGCGCGCGGGAATCCCTACCGAGTCAATGATATGAGAAACCGCTCTAGGGGCGGCTGCGCAGTCAGGCGTCCTTGGGACGAGTCCCCAAGGACGCTTTTTCTTTCTATCAGTGCTTCTTGTCCATCTTGCCGTCGTTCATCATGCCGCCCTCGCTCATCATGTCCGGGTGCATTTTCATCATCTTCATGCACGTCCGGTTCTTCGTCATCATGTGATGTGACATCTTCTTGCACCGGTTCATGCTCGCCATCTGCGACTTTGTCATCTTCATGCTGGCCGGCTGCATACCGCCGGAACTCATCATGCCGTTCTGCGCAAAAGCTGGCGTGCCGGTTGCAAGCACGAGGGCAATGGACCCGAGAGTCAGTTTCGTTGAAAACATTTTCTTTCTCCTAGATTGGTCGAAAAGGACATGCCGAACAAAACGGGGATCGTTGGTGTCGAGCGATGCGGAATCGGCCTATTACCAAGCGCATCATACGATCCGAAGTTCCCACATTTCGGCATGGTAGATCAGTTCTAACACCTACCGCGGGGTTACTCGAAACGGCAGGCGCGTATCGCATCATAAGTCAGTTCACCTCCTCCAGCGTGGCGCGTTCTGTCTGAAGCTCCGGCATCTCCACGACATCGCGGTGCAGATCGATGCGCGCGGGAGATGCGGAATCGAGCAGCGTCTTGGCGCGGGCCATCTCTTCGACCGAGCCATGGGCCATCAGCAGAAAGCTGTCGGTCTTGAGAGCGGTCTCGTATTCGATCACGCTATCCTTCGGGATACCGAGGCTGGACAGTGCGCCCCCGAGCGCGCCCAGGCCTCCCACGACTACCGCGCCTTCGGCCGCGGCGAATACCATCGCAGCGAAATGTCCGAGCACAACAACGGGGCCGATGATCGGCACCGTCATGAAAAGACCGCCTGCAAACAGTCCCCATAGGCCACCCCAGAATGCGCCGGTTCCGCCCCAAGCGGCGATGCGATCACCGACGTTGTAGAAGCCAAGAATCTGCTCCTCCTTGTGGTAACCCTTGCCGATGATGCTGAAGTGCTTGATGTCGAGACCGCCGTCGGAGAGCGAGCGGACGGCACTTTCAGCGGCCTGATGACTGTCGAAGACGGCAATGATCGCGTGACTTTTTTTCATCGTGTATTCCTTCTAGGTTGAAGTGCTTGGAACCGGCGCGCGTTATCCGGGCACGGGATAATGCCTGAGTCTGGGCGAGTTCGCGGAGGGAGGCTCAGTCTCCTGACGGGCTTCGTGCGCAACGAGAAGCTTCGGCAAACGCAGGCTCAGCAGGACAGCTGCAACCGACAGCGCAGCGGCAATCGCGAACGAAGCGTCGGGTAGCCACGATACGTCGAACAGCAGCCCCCCCGCGGCCGACCCGAAGGCGGCGCCAAGACTTGCGGCCGCGGTTTGCTTGCCGAGTTGTGCACCCTGCGCCCTTCCGGCCTTGCTCGATATCCAGAAGGTCAGGATGGGCGAGAGGATACCGGCGCTTGCGGCAACCGCTCCGATGACCGCCAGCATAAGCGTGAAGGTGGATGCGTGCGGGACCAGAAAAATTCCCCCAGCGAGGATCGCAAAAGAGGGGGGGATGAGCCAGCGCGTAGTTTCGGGCCTAATCCAAGGCGAGAAAACGAGGGACTGGACGATCAGCATCACCAGGCTGCATTCGGTGAACATGGTCGCGATCTGATATTGTGTCAGACCCAATTGCTCTTTTCCGCGTAGCGCCAGCCCGACCTCGAACACTCCAACGCCGGCAGAGACGACGAACGCGAGCGCGAGCAACCTCGGGACAAGCCATTTGTCGGGCTCGGGAGTGACCGGTTCGCCTCTCGATTGGCCGCTGCTCGTAGTTGCCTTCGGAACCGTTCGCATCGCTGCCAGAGCGGCGAGTGAGGCCAGAACCGCGGTTCCGATCAGAGGTATTGTAAACGCTCCGATGCCGCCCAGAGCGGGAAACAGCACCTTCACCCCGCGCGACAGAAACACGCCGAGCATAGGCCCCACTAGGAAGCCGGTGATTCCGGCCAGGCTGACGAAAGTGAGCAGCCTCGCCCGTGCGGCTTTCGTCGCCGCAATATCGCCAATCGTGGCGAGGGCGATGGGCGTCACCGCTGCGGCGAACATCCCGCTCAGGAAGCGCTCGGCATAGATCGCACCAAGGCCATCGATGAAGGCGAACGTCAGCATGGTGGCACTGAACCCCAGCAGCCCGATAAGCAGGATCAATCGTCGGCCGAAGCGATCGGACAGCCGGCCCCAGACCGGTGCGAACAGAAAAAGCGACAGGGTGTACAGCCCGGTAAGCAGACCCGTCGCGCGTGAAATCTGCCTTGCGTCGCCCCCCGCACCGAACAGTCTTTCGAGCAGGAAGGGCAGCGACGGGAGGACGATGCCGAAGCCGAGGGAAACCGTGAACACCGAAAGCATCAGCGCTGCCATGGTGCCGCGTGGTACCCCTGTCGCTGATGCCCGCATCCTCATCATGTCGAGGCCGGCGCTGAATCTGACTGCGCTTGGGACCGTCGGAGGGTGATGCCGGTGAGTTTGGTGCGCTTGAGTAAGAGGGCGTTCATCGCGACGAGCGCCGAACTGCCTGACATCGCAAGCGCGGCGATGCTGGGCCCAAGCAGGAACGGGTAGAGCACGCCTGCAGCTAGTGGGAATGCGATAACGTTGTAACCGACCGCCCACCACAGATTCTGATGCATTTTCCTCAATGTCGCATGCGAAAGCTCGATCGCTCCCACCACATCGAAAGGATCACTTTTCATCAGCACGATGTCCGCTGTTAATCGCTGGCAATTGGAAAATGCATGGTCTTGGTGATCAGCTGGGAGAGATCCGGGCGATTGCGCAATTCGCTTCAACGTTTGCGGGCGCAAATGATGTGCTTCTCTGTGTTCCGAGTACACTCATATCGCGTGCGGTAGCGACAAGCGGCGGGGGCGTGGCCATCGGCGGGGAGGATTGTGCCGCTGACAGGGTAGGGCCTTATACAGGGGATATCAGTGCCGAAATGCTCAAGGATGCCGGCGCTAGCGCAGTCATCGTGGGGCATTCAGAGCGGCGGCGACGCCATCAGGAAACCAATCCCATGGTCGCTGCAAAAGCGGCTGCGGCCGGGCGGGCTGGGCTTGCCGCCATCATCTGCATTGGCGAAACCCAGGCCGAGCGGGACAGCGGTGCCGCGCTCGCGGTTCGCTCCGCGCAACTCGAGACAAGCCTCCCAACGGATCGGCGCCTCTGCCAGGGTAGCGCGATCGCCTATGAGCCGCTCTGGGCTATAGGGACTGGCCAAACACCCGATGCCCGTGCGATTGCCGAGGTCCATCAGCACATTCGTCAGCGCCTGAAAGCGCTGATGGGAAATGACGAACCCACAATCCGCATCCTCTACGGAGGATCCCTTACGCCGGCCAATGCCAAGGCAATCCTGGCGTTGCCTGATGTTGGCGGCGTCCTGGTTGGGGGCGCCAGTCTCAGATCCCAAGATTTCAACCCCATCATCCGCGCGGCAGCAGCTGTCAAACAGGCGCCGTCCGAAACGGACCTAGCCGCTCCGGCCCTTGATGCAGCCCAGTGAAGGAGCCCGCGATGCCATCCACCAAGCCTATGCCCAATGATGCGCTTACGTTCGCTACCAGCTGGGTTGCCCGCAACATTGAGGTCGGACCCTTTTCATGGAACGACCCTCCGATCTATGATGGCCCGATAAGCGATTTCAGAAAGGAAGCCGCGCAGGCAGGGTTTAGCGAAACCCACCTGGAGCGTGGAATTGGCGCGGTTCCGGCGTTCATTGCGAAGGCCTATGCCGATGCGGTCGTCAATTGGCGAGCAGCTCAGAAACTCGAAAATACGCGCACTGGTCACGGAACCTGAAATATCCCGACTTGGCTGACGTGTCTGCTATGTCGGAACGACCAGCCGCCCATCGGCAATATCGATGATGCGGTCGCAGCGCTTGGCAAGATCCAGGTTGTGGGTGACGATCAGGAAGCTCGTTCCACTTTCGCGGTTCACCTGCCGCATCAGATCAAACACATTCTCTGCGGCCCGGCTGTCAAGATTGCCTGTCGGTTCATCGGCGAGCACAAGCGCCGGTCGCATCGCTAGAGCTCGGGCGATGGAGACCCGTTGCTGCTCGCCGCCCGACATGTTCATGGCCTTGTGGTCCGCGACATGGGCCAGACCGACTTGCTCTAAAAGGTCGCGCGCCCGTTTAACGATTGCCGGGCTGCTGAAATCGCGGTCGACGATCATCGGCATCATCACATTTTCGGCCGCCGTGAACGCCGAGATAAGATGATGTTCCTGGAACACGAACCCGATGACATGACCGCGCAGGCGGGTGATGCCGGCATCGCCGAGCTTCGAGGTATCTTGCCCGTTGATGAAGACCTGGCCAGCCGTTGGGCGGTCGAGCAGTCCGACAATGTTGAGCAACGTACTTTTGCCCGATCCTGATGGTCTCATCAGTGCCAGAAACTCGCCGCTATGAAGCATAAGGTCGATGCCGTGCAGAATCTCGATTTGCGACGCCCCGCCGAGATTATAGGAGCGGCGGATACCCCGGAGTTCCATCACCGGAACGCGGGCCGGTTCGGTTACCGTTGTGGTGCTATCACCCACGAATGGCATCGACGGGATCGAGCCG
>NZ_JANXNX010000062.1 GCF_025353885.1 Sphingomonas sp.
GGTTATGGCTGCAATTGCCGTCGCGTCAAATTCAGGCGGCGAACCCGCCAATGTAAGGATCGTGACCACAAAGATCGTTATCGCTGCGTCACCGGCCAAGGTCTGGGATGCAGTTCGCGATGTTTATGCCGTTGATACGCGGCTCGTACCTGGCATGGTCACAAAGGTTGGACGCATCGGTGATGTCCGCACCGTGACCTTCGCCAACGGCTTTGTAGTCCACGAACGTATCGTCTCCGTTGATGATCGAGCGCGTCGCATCACCTACTCAGCATTTGGCGGCAACGCGACTTATCACCTCGCCACGATGAAAGTCGTCGCCGAACGACACCAGCGGAGTAAGGTGATCTGGCAGACGCGGTTCTTACCAGCTGAGCTCGAACCCTTTATCAAGCACAACATGCAAGCGGGGGCTCAAGTCATGAAGGCTCACCTCGAAATGCGATAATGGTGTCGGCGAAGTTGAACTGCGAGAGGGCTAGATGGCTGCTTTTCGTGTCGTTTGACGAATGTTGAGCGTCCAAATTTGGGGCGGGAGCGGAATTGCCGTTTTTTGGCCGGAATGGCCGCTCGCACAAACTTCTTCGTCAATAGCGGCCTGTCCGCATCTCACCCATTCAAGACATTGGCACTGCTCGATCTGATTTACAAAAGCAGTCGTAGGCTGCCAGAAAATGTGAGGTGAACGAAAGGCAGGTTTTGCAAAACGCGAAACGCTTCGCGAATGTCTGAAAAGTTGGCGGTTGCAGTCGCTCGAATGAACCTGCGTCGGAATGTCAGATTCCGCCCACTTGCGGACATTGGCCGAACCGTTAGTCTACGCTAATGGCGAACATGTTTGGGACGTATTCTGGGCGAGCATTCACGGGTCTTGTCGCCGCGTTTGCAATCGGGGTTGCTGTGGTCGCGACGTGTAACACCGTTTGGGCGGTTGTCGCCGGATTTCCCCTTTCTTCGCTGTGGGACGATGCGACGATCTTCCAAATCCTGATCGCCAGCGCACCCTTCATATTGTTGGCGTTACTCGGGGTTGGCGCACGGCGGCCGTGGATCGTTGCCTTATGTCTCACCGTAGTGTTTTGGGCCTTCTATGCCTACGTGATTACTCGCCCCTACGAGGGCGGGGGAGCTAATATCGGTTTGGGCATCTTGATGATGTTCTCGCCACTTCCGATAGCAGGAGCCAGCCTGCTTGCTCGTGACTCTGGCTAATCGCCCGAGCGCTGACGAGATGGAGAACGGCAGCTAACCACCAAATCCGGTCAGTAAGATGGTTGCGCCAAAACAGTAGAAACGTGCTTCGCAAGTTGGGGGGACAGTCGGCATACGCCATTCGCGGATAACAAAGTCTGCGCCGCTGAAAACGTGTTTGGCGACAAATGCCAGGACTGTGGCGTCCACCTTAGGCCGTTCCCGCTCTACGAGGTCTAGAATGAAGGCAGGTTTCTCGCGCCGACCGTTGTGCATGACCCCGAGCGTCGGATCATACCCGTCCGCAATGGCCTGCACCTGCACCTGCGCGAGCTTTGCCGCAGCCGCTGATCTATAGCCTGTTTACGCCCGGCGGACGCCAGCAGGTCGTATTCGGCGGGAGTTCTGTGCGCGCGCGGTAGCGGGAAAGCCGGGAAAGCCGGGCACGTTCAGCACCCTGCCCTTGCTGGTTTGCTCGCGAAACGGTCGCCCAGCCAGTCGAGCGTCTGCGTGGCCGAGCGTTTGGCGACAGAGACGTGGTCACCGCCCGCTATCGATACAAACTGCACGGTGGCGCGGCGGGCGCACAGTTGGTCGACCAGCGCGCGGGTGACGGCGGGGGCGACGATGACATCGGCGGATCCCTGGACGATCAGCAGCGGCATCGTCAGCCCCGCCGGAGTGACCGAGTTCTGCTGCATCAGCGCCGCCCAGCGCGGCGATTGGGAAAGGTCCACATTGCGGAGTTGATGCGCCAGCCGCAGCATCCCGACCTTGGTACGGAGCGCGAACCCGTCGAGGCTGACGCAATTCCTGGCGATGGCCGTGATCAGCCGCGCCGTCGGCGGCCTGACGACGCTGGTGAGCGGGACGCTGTAAACCTGCGACCAGCTTTGCGCGGCATAGGACGTCAGGAAGGCGCGGACGGCGGCGTTGCTTCCGCCGGTCAGATTGGCTTTCAGGTCGGTCGGCGGGGCCGCGGCGACAACGCCGACCAGGGTGAGTTCGGGCGCGTAGCGGGCGGCGAGTTTGCCCGACCACAACACCGAAAACCCGCCAAGCGATTCGCCCCACAAGGCAAAGCGCGCAGAGGCCTTCGCGCCGGGAAATGCGCGCGCTGCCCGGACCGAATCAAGCACGCTATGGGCGCTGGCGATACCGACCAGGAACGGGTGCGGACCGGGGTTGCCAAGGCCCTGGTAATCGGGCGCGGCGACGACATAACCCGCCGCCAGCAGCCCGCCCAGACCCGGGATCTGGGTAAACAGCGCGGGTTTGTCCGACAGGCCGCAGCCCTCCGCGATACCCGACGCGCCGTGCGCCCAGGCAACGACGGGACGACCACCGGCTGGGGCAGGTCCGGCGGGCACGATGATGGCACCGCTGACGACGATCGGGCGACCGTCCTTGTCGCGCGATCGGTAGCGGATACGATACGCGGCCGCGCCCGCCGGAGCGCCCGCGATTGAGGTGGAGGACACGATCTCACCCGCCGCCCAGGCCGGGACGCTCGTGAACATCAGTGTTAGCGCGGCAATGGCAGCGCGCATCATCCGGGTTGGCAATCGCATCCTGACGTCCTCCACAAGAATTGCAGCGAGCATAGCCGACTGGGGCCGACCCGCAAGGACACGCTGCTGCTTTCAAATCTTCGCGGTGCTGTCCCGGCTGATCAATTCATAGGGCAGCAGGCGGCGATAGCGTTGGTCGGTCGCGGCACCACGGTAACCGGGGTCGACCAGTATATCGATCGCCGCCGCCGCCATCTCCGATTTCGGCTGGCGAATCGTCGTCAGGGGTGGCCAGGCGGCGCGGGCGGTGGGCGCATCGTCAAACCCGGCGATCGACAGCATCTCCGGCACTGCCACATCCAGCTTCATGGCCGTGACAAGCACGCCGAGCGCCATGTCGTCGTTACTGGCGAACACCGCTGTCGGTCGAACATCGGCCGTGAGCAACGCGGTCGCGGGGCCAAGTGCCGAACGAAAGGAGAAGTCACCCTCCAGCACATAGGCCTGGTCGACCGCCAGCCCCCCCTCTGCCATGGTCGCGCAAAAGCCGTCATAGCGCTTGCGAGAGGCGCTGTGGTTCGGGTCGCCCTTGATGAAGGCGATCGTCCGGTGCCCAAGGGCAATCAGATGGCGCGTCATGTCGCTGGCCGCCGCGAAATCGTCCATTTCGACCAGTCCCGAGCGGTGGAAATCTGCACTGGGCGCAATCCGCACATAGGCGATGCCCGCCGCATCGAGCATGTCGAGCAAAGCGGCGTTGTCGCAGATCGGAGGGGTCAGGATGACGCCTTCGAGCCGGAGCGCGCGGATACTTTGCTCGACCTCCGCAATCCAGTGTGGCGAGGCGAGGTTAACCGGCTCGACGACGAGGTGATAACTCTGCGCACGACTGCGCATCAGGGCACCGAATTGCACGTCGTTGGCGTATCCCGAAGCCGGGTCATCGAGGAACAGGCCGAGCAGGTAGGATCGTGAACTCGACAGGCTGCGGGCAAAGGGGTTGGGGCGATAGTCGAGTTCCGCGACGACCCGCAGCACAATGTCCCGGATTTCGGGGCGGACGTGCTGTTCGCCGTTGATGACGCGGGACACGGTCTTCGGGGAAACGCCGGCGCGGATCGCGACGTCCTTGATGGTGATCGTCTTCATCGTGTGGCCCTGACGGCAAAGCGGGCGAACAGCGCAATGCCGAAATAACAGGCGGCGGGGAGCAGGAGCGACAGGCCGAGGCCGATCCGATCGGCAAGCAGTCCGGTGAGGTAGGGAATAATCGCGCCGCCCACTACCGCCATGCACAGGAACATCGAGGCAATGGGAGCGGCCTGGGCCTTTTCCGGAAGCGCAATTGCATAGACGGTCGGGTAGATGACGGCATTGCAAAGGCCAACCGCGAGCAGCGCGGCGGCGGCCAGGGGACCGTCGAACAGTGCGCCGACGCAGGTCAGTGCCGTCGCCCCGACCGACACCGACAGGAGCATGGTTGCGGAGGAGACCCGGCGGAGAAGAAAGGCTCCGGCAAAGCGACCGACCATTGCGCCGCCCCAGTAGAGGGCGACCATTCGCCCCGCGGCCACCGGTTCGGCGCCGATGGATTGCTTCAGCATCAGATAGTTGGTCAAGAGCGCGCCGATCGTAACTTCAGCACCGACATAAGCGAACATCGCCACAATACCGAATTGTAGCTTTCGATCGCCACTAAGGACATTGCGATAGGATGGCGCGGTCGTCCGGGTCCGGGACAGCATATTGCGGTTAAACGCGAACGCACCCGCGAGGATGAGCAACCCGACCGCCGAAAACATGAAGGGCAGGACAACCGATCCAGCCCCGCCAACCGCAAAACTGCCGTCCGAGCGCGGCAGCAGAAATTGCGCACACAACAGGGGACCGGCCACCGTTCCCAGCGAGTTGAACCCCTGTAGCAGCGTCAGTCGCGATGCCGCACTGGAGGCGGGGCCGACCACGGTGACGACCGCATTGGCCGCAATTTGGAGGAACGTGATGCCGACCGACAGCAACAGTAGCGCCAGCAGCACGAGGACGAACGACAGCAGCGCGTGCGCCTGCACGAACCCCAGGCAACCGAGCACCATGACGACCAGCCCGGTAGCAATCGAGCGCATGTATCCGGCCCGCACGATGAACGCCGCGATCGGGATGGCGAACAGCAAATAGCTGGAGTGGAAGGCGAGTTGGACCAGCAGCGACTGGGCATAGTCCAGGTTGAACAGCAGTTTCAGCCGGGGCACCAGCAGGCTGACCAGCGAGGTGAGGAAGCCGCCAAAGAAACATATGCCGATCGACAGCCGGAAGAGGCGCGTGGCCACGTTATCGTCCGATGCGATGCCGGCATTTTTCATCCGCGAGCCCTGTTCATTGACCGAACCATACAGTTGTAATCGGGAAACGAAAACACAATCGCATAAAAACCCGACATCGATGTCAGACTTTCGTTGACATCGATGTCGGTTTCTGGTGATGGGACGAGGTAGCTCAAAACGAGCGCAATACAGGAGGATGAAATGAAGGGGCAGTTTCTAGCCGCGAGCACTGCGCTCGCCACATCGTTTTTCGTAATTTCGGCCGCCGCCGCGCAGACGACGCCAACTCCGACTGCAAACAGCGGACAGGCAGCAACCGATAACGGCGCAATCGAAGACATCGTCGTGACCGCAACGCGGCGCGAAACAAGTCTGCAGAGCACGCCTATCGCGGTTTCCGCGTTCAGCCAGGCGACACTCGATCGCCAGCAGGTCAACAACGTCACCGACCTCGCGCGTTTCGTCCCATCGCTCCAGTTCACCCAGCAGGGCGACCAGTCGGCGGTTCTGCTGACATTGCGCGGTATCGGTAACGACACGGCCTATACCGAAGTCGCCGATCCCGAAGTCGCGATCTATATCGACGGTATCTATTCGCCCCGTTCGCAGGGTGCTTCGGTGCTTTTCTATGACCTGGAACGCGCAGAAGTGCTGCGCGGGCCTCAGGGAACGCTGTTCGGTCGCAATGCGACAGTCGGCGCGCTGAGCCTGATCACCGCCAAGCCCACGCTTGATAAATTCTATGGCAATGTCGAAGCAATCGCGGGCGATTACAACCGCTTTGGATCACGTGGTGCCGTCAATGTTCCTGTCAGCGACAGCCTGGCGCTGCGTTTCGCATTCGTGACCGAACAGCATGACGGTTACGCTGATTATCAGCAGGCCCCGAACGTCCCCAATGTCGATCGCGCGGCGTTCATCACGACCGGCAAGAAATATTACGCCGTCGACCAGAAATCGGCGCGTATCAGCGCGCTGTTCCAGCCTCCTGGAAGCAAGTTCAGCTGGTTGCTGAGCGGCGAAGGCTTCCTCGATCGCGGCGCGCCCGTCATCGCGCTGTTGCAGACACCACGCCCCGGCACGAAGCTATATTCGACGCTGAGCGACACGGCGCCCGACACGCACCGCTATTCATGGGCGATCCGCAGTAACATCGGATATGATCTGACCGACCACATGCAACTGGCCTATATCGCGGGCTATTCGCGCATTGGCGGCAGCACGCAGGCCGATGCGGATGCCGGTGCCTTGCCCCCCACGGGCGGTTTCGACCCGGTGTCGGGGCTGCAACTGTATCTTGGCGGATTCGGCGAGAACCGAACGGTCAATTCCAGATATAACTTCATGAGCCATGAGGTCCAGTTGAAGTCGAGCGGCGAAAACACCATCGACTACATTCTCGGTGGCTATTATTCGCACGAAAAAAACCAGATCCGTTTCGATGTCGATCAGCGTGACGGCTATCGGAATGGCGGAACCCGTGCCTTTGTCGGCAGCTTCATCCAGGCCGATCGCGAGATCGATTCACTGGCAGGCTTTGGCCAGGTCACCTGGAACGTTACCAAGGCGCTTCGCGTCACCGGTGGCCTCCGCTACACGCGCGACAAGAAAAAGGACGTCGGCGGCCGCAACGTAACCGCGTTCGGTTGCCCGGCTCCGGGCGCGCCATCGTGCACGGTAAACATCTTTGGTGCCTATCCGAATGCCAGTGCTGCCGAACTGGTGGCATTGCTGAACGCACAGGGCGGCAATTTCTCCATCTCGAACAACGACGTGAAGGGGAGCTGGGGCAAATTGACCTATCTCGCCCGCGTCGATGCCGATTTGGCACCGGGCGTGCTGGGCTATGCAAGCATCAGCAGCGGTTTCAAGTCCGGTAACATCCAGGATGGTGGCGAAACGACCAATCCCGAAACGATCACCAACTATGAAGCCGGTTTCAAGGCCAAGTTGTTCGACCGTCGCGTAACCTTCAACGCCGCAGCCTATTATTCCGATTTCAAGGGGTATCAGGTCAACCAGGTTCGCACGACCCGCGATGCGAACGGCAATACGATCGCCAGTCAGGTTGTGACAGAGAACGCCAAGGGGGCAACGGCCTATGGCCTGGAAGCCGAACTGGTCGCCAACGTCACCAATCATGACCGTATCCAGTTTTCAGGATCTCTGCAGAAGACCAAGCTGAAAGCGCTGGCAACGATCGATGGCCGTTTCGACAACAGCGGCGATGTGACCGCAATCCGTCAGTTGGCGGGCAACGAGCTGGCTCACGCTCCGCGCTTTTCGGCAACTGCGACTTACGAACATGACTTTGTAATGGCCAACGGTGGCAGCATTACGCCACGGGCGACGATCCACTATGAATCCAAGAGCTACCTGACCTTCTTCAACGGCGATCGCACCAACCGGGTCGTGAACGGCGTCCCGGTCTATTACGGAACCGACTTCGATACGCAGAAGGGCTACACCAAGACCGATCTGGCGATCCGGTACAACGCACCGGATAACCGGTTTGTGTTCGAGGTTTTCGGGCAGAACCTGGAGGACAAGGCGATCCGCACCAGTGCGGCAACGTTCGGGCCGACCCGTTATGCGCCGGTCTTCCTGTCCAACCTGCAGGCGCCACGAACATTCGGCGCGCGGATCAAGGCCAACTTCTGACCTGACAAGACGTGAAACCATCGACCAACCCCTTCCCCGGTCGATGCGTCCACTCTAGCGGTGGCGCGGCCCAACGGCCCGCCACCGTTTTTTTTATTCAAATTCGAACAGGATGATGATGAAAGCTGCAACGCGCCTCGCATTGAATGCCAGTTTGGTAGCCATTGTCGTCCTTCCTGGATTGCCCGTGGTGGTGGTCGCCAAAGAGGCAACGAAAGTTGCCGCCAGCGGCACAGCGAACCCACAAGCGCGCGCCGATGCTCTGGTGAAGGCAATGACGCGCGAGGAAAAACTGCGCCTCGTCCACAGTTATTTCCCGCCTTTGTCGAAGGTGTCCGGGGCGATGGGGATGATCCCCTCAGCGGCGCATATGGAAGGCGTGCCACGGCTCGGCATCCCCACCTTGCGCGAAAGCGATGCGAGCCTGGGGGTCGCCAACCAGATCGAACAGCGCAAGGGTGATGTCGCGACCGCGCTGCCTGCCGGCCTCGCCACCGCGGCGACGTTTAACCCAGAGCTTGCGTTTCGCGGCGGCGCGATGATCGGTTCGGAGGCACGGGCAAAGACCTTCAACGTGCTGTTGGCGGGCGGCCTGAACCTGACCCGCGATCCGTTCAACGGACGCAATTTCGAATATCTGGGTGAAGATCCCCTGCTGGCGGGCGTGATGGCGGGCGAATCCATTCGCGGGGTCGAGAGCAATCATATCGTTTCGACGATCAAGCATTTCGCGATCAACTCACAGGAAACAGGGCGTCATGTTTCCGATGCCCTGATCGGCGAAGCGGCGCTGCGTGAAAGCGATCTGCTGGCGTTTGAACTGGCGATCGAGCGCGGCAAGCCGGGTTCGGTCATGTGCGCCTATAACAAGGTCAACGGCGACTATGCGTGCGAGAACGACTTCCTGTTGAACCGGGTGCTGAAAGGCGACTGGGGCTACAAGGGCTGGGTCATGTCGGACTGGGGCGCGGTTCATTCGACCGTCAAGGCGGCGTTGTCCGGGCTGGATCAGCAGTCGGGGCAGGAATTGGACACGGCACCCTTTTTCCAGGAGCCCCTGGCAAAAGCGCTGGCGGCTGGCACCGTTCCCGAGGCGCGGCTGAACGATATGGCGCGACGTATATTGTATGGCGTGATCGCAAGTGGGCTGATCGATCATCCGGTTCCGGACACCGCCCAGCCGATCGATTATGCCGCACATGCCGAGGTCGCGCAGCGCACTGCCGAAGAGGGAATTGTCCTGTTGAAGAACAGCGGCGCCCTGTTGCCCGTGGCAAGGACCGCGCGCCGGATCGTCCTGATCGGCGCCCACGCCGATGTCGGGGTGTTGTCCGGCGGCGGGTCCTCACAGGTTCGTTCGGTCGGCGGCGCGCCGGTCGAGATACCGCTGACCAAGGGCGAGGCAGCCTCGTTCGCGCGGATAACATGGCACGCTTCCTCGCCACTCAAGGCGATCCGCGCGGCGCTGCCACAGGCCGATGTCACTTATGTCGATGGCGGGGACGTGGCGGCGGCGGCGGCGGCGGCAAAGGGTGCCGACCTGGCCATCGTCTTTGCCTGGCAGTGGCAGACCGAGGCCCAGGATGCGGAAACGCTGATGCTGCCTGACAACCAAGATGCGTTGATCGACGCGGTGGCGGGCGCGAATGCAAAGACGCTGGTCGTTCTGGAAACCGGCGGGCCGGTGACGATGCCATGGATCGACCGCGTGCCAGCGGTGTTGCAGGCATGGTATCCGGGGCAGCGCGGCGGCGAGGCGATCGCGCGGATACTGGTCGGTGACGTCAACCCGTCGGGACGACTGCCGATGACGTTCCCGGTCCGCGCTGAACAGGCCCCCCGCAGTGCGCCGGTCGGACTGGCTGCGCTAAAGGCTTCGGATGCGGGGCGTGAGGCTGGCGATGCGACATCGAAGCTCGCACCGTTCGCGATCGATTACCGGGAGGGCGCCGACGTCGGCTATCGCTGGTATGAGAAGACCGCGCAAAAACCGCTGTTTCCGTTCGGATACGGACAGTCCTACACCAGCTTCCGCTATGCGAACCTGACGGTGGCGGGCGGCGCGACGATCACGGTCAGCTTCGATGTGACGAATACGGGCACGCGGTCGGGCCAGGATGTGCCACAATTTTATGTGCAGCCGGTGGACAAGGGCAATGCGTTCCGCCTGGCGGGCTGGACGAAGCTGAAGCTGGCGCCGGGGCAGACGCAGCGGGTGACGATCGTGGCTGAGCCACGGACGTTCTCGCGTTACGATGTCAAGGCGCGACGCTGGCAGCGGGATGCGGGGAAATATGCGATCGCCGTCGGGCATTCGGCCGAAGACCGCGCGCTGGCAGGGACGATCGTGCTGGGCGCAGGTTCGGGATTTACCAAACCATAACGGTGCCGGGGATCAAAGTTCTGGGAGACTGACATGAAGCGCGTTTCACTGATCGTCATGGCCACGGCATTGCTGGCGGGGAACGCGGACGCAAAAGATGCGGCCGCGAGCATGACCCCGGAGGCGGCAGTGGCGCATCCCCAGTTGTGGCCGTCGCTGAAAAGACTGCCGCGCGATGCGGCGGTCGAAAAGCGAGTGGATGCCCTGATCGCGGCGATGTCGCTGGACGACAAGGTGGGGCAGATGATCCAGGTCGATATCGGCAGCATCAAGCCGGTCGACGTGGAAACCTACAAGATCGGGTCGATCCTGAACGGGGGCAATTCAGGCCCGTACGACGACGAGCTGGCGCCGCCGCCCAAATGGCTGAAACTGGCCGACGAATATTATGACGCGTCGATGAAACGGAGCGACAAGGGGCCGCGCATTCCGATTATCTGGGGCACCGACGCAGTGCACGGGAACAACAATATCGTCGGGGCTACGCTGTTCCCGCACAATATCGGACTGGGTGCAGCGCATGATCCGGCGCTGATCAGGCGGATCGGTGAGATCACATCGATCGAGACCGCGGCGGCCGGACAGGACTGGACCTTCGCGCCGACGCTGGCGGTGGTGCAGGACGACCGCTGGGGCCGGATTTATGAAAGCTATTCGGAAGAGCCGCAGATCCCGGCCGAATATGCCAGTGCCATGATCGAGGGGGTGCAGGGCAAGTTCGGCACCAAAGCCTTTCTGTCGCCGCAGCACCTGATCGCGACGACCAAGCATTTCCTGGGCGATGGCGGCACCGGCGGGCGCGACCAGGGCGACACGCAGGTCTCCGAACAGGTGCTCCGCGATGTCCATCTTGGCGGGTATCCGGCAGCGATCACGGCTGGCACGCAGTCGGTCATGATCAGCTTTTCAAGCTGGAACGGCGTCAAGATGAGTGGCAACAAAAGCTTGCTGACCGATGTCCTGAAGGACCGGATGAAGTTCGACGGCTTTGTAATCGGCGACTGGAACAGCCACGGCCAGGTGCCGGGATGCACCAACGAAAGCTGTGCTGCAGCAATCAACGCGGGCATGGACATGTTCATGTATTCGGGGCCGGGCTGGAAACAGCTTTACACCAACACGCTGGCCCAGGCGAAGTCGGGTGAGATACCGATGGCACGGGTCGACGATGCGGTGCGGCGTATCCTGCGCGTCAAGATCCGCGCCGGGACGTTCGATCGCGGACGGCCATCGTCGCGTGCCTATGCGGGCAAATTCGATGCATTCGGTGCGCCTGCGCATCGCGCCGTTGCGCGGTCCGCGGTCCGTGAATCGCTGGTGCTGCTCAAAAACGAAAATGTCCTGCCGCTGAAGCCCAGCGCCAGAATATTGGTGGCGGGCGCGGGAGCGGATGACGTCAGCCAGCAAGCGGGTGGATGGACAATCACCTGGCAAGGCACGGGCGTCACCAACAAGGATTTCCCGAATGCCCAGACAATCTGGTCGGGCATCGCAGAGACGGTGAAGCAGGGCGGCGGGACCGCAACGCTGTCCGTCGATGGTTCGTTCACCACCAAGCCCGACGCAGCGATCGTCGTGTTCGGAGAACAGCCCTATGCCGAATTTAAGGGCGACCGGCCAACGCTGGAATATAGCGCCGACGACAGGTCCGACCTGGTCCTGCTGAAAAAGCTGAAAGCCGCCGGTATCCCGGTGGTTGCGGTGTTCCTGTCGGGGCGACCGTTGTGGGTCAATGCCGAGCTGAATGCGTCCGACGCGTTCGTCGCTGCATTCCTGCCGGGGAGCGAGGGCGGTGGCGTCGCCGATGTCCTGTTTGCCAAGGTGGACGGCAAACCGCGCTATGACTTTCGTGGCAAGCTGAGTTTTTCGTGGCCGAAGCGTCCCGATCAATATGTGTTGAACCGGCGCGACCTGAACTACGATCCGCTATTCGCCTATGGATACGGGCTGACCTATGCGACGCCGCGCCACCTCGGCATGCTCGACGAAAAGCGACCCGCTGGCATGGCGGCGGGAATGATCGGCCAGTTGTTCAACAAGGGGCGGGTCCCCGAAGGCTGGTCGATGGCAATGGAGAGCGCCGGACAGGCCAGTACGCCGATTGCCGGGGCAGCCACAGCATTGCCGACCGGCAGCATGACTGCGCGCACGGTCGATCGTCGCGCGCAGGAAGACGCGTTGCGGCTGGCCTGGTCCGGCCCGGCCATCGGCACATTGAAGATTGCCGCGCCGCGACCCATCGATATCGACCGCGAAACCAACGGGGAACTGAGCCTGGTCATGGAGTATCGCGTCGATCAGGCGGCGGCAGCCATGGTCACGATCGGCGTGGCCAACGGGACCAAGATCGCAGCGGTGCCCATCGGGAAGACCTTGAGTGCGGCCAAGGCGGGCGAATGGAATGAGATCGCGGTGCCGCTGAAGTGCTTTGCAGCGCGCGGTGCCGACATGAAGACGCTTTCGTCGCCATTCGTCCTGTCGTCGGGCGCGGGCACGACACTGTCGGTGTCGAACGTCCGTCTCGACTATGTTTCGATCCCGATGAACAAGTGCGGTGACTAGCCGGTCAGCCTCGTTGGCCTAGACGGGCCGCCACCAGCGCCATCAGGTCGCCTTCGGGACGCGGGCCATAGTGTGAGATGACTTCGGCGGCACAGACCGCACCCATGACCAGACTGTCCTCGAGCGAGCGGCCCTGCGCCTGTCCGCTGAGGAAGCCCGCCGCAAACAGGTCACCCGCGCCGGTGGTATCGACAAGCTGCGCGATCGGTTCGGCGGCGACACGGGCATGTCCGCCCCCGCTATGCGCTTCGGCTCCCGCCGCGCCATGGGTGACAACGAGGGTCGCGACTTTTGCCGACAGGGCGGTGACTGCGCTGGCGACATCGGCGGTGCCCATCAGGGCGTGAACCTCTCCGTCATTGGCAAACAGGATGTCGATGTCGCCCGCATCGATCAGCGTGCGGAAATCCGCGCCGTGGCGGTCGATCACGAACGCGTCGGACAGGGTGAACGCGACCTTGCGGCCATTGGCCTTTGCCGTGTCGATGGCGGCGCGCATCGCGGCGCGCGGTTCCTCCGGGTCCCACAGATAGCCTTCGAGATACAGGATGGCAGAATTGGCGATCAGGTCGTGGTCGATCGCGGCGGCGGGCAGGAATTGCGACGCGCCCAGAAAGGTATTCATCGTCCGCTGCCCGTCGGCGGTGACGAGGATCAGGCAGCGCGCCGTTGGTGGTTCCACGCCCCGTTTTGCTGTGTCGAAGCGGACGCCGAGCGCGCGGATGTCGTGGGCAAAGACCTCGCCCAGCTGGTCGTCGGCAACCTGTCCGATAAAGGCGCATTGCTGGCCAAGCGCGGCCAGCCCCGCGATGGTGTTGCCCGCCGAACCGCCAGAGACTTCGCGGCCCGGACCCATGCGACCATAGAGTTCGGTAGCGCGCGCGGCGTCGATCAGTTGCATCGAACCGCGCGTCAGGTTTTCGGATGCAATGAATGCTTCGTCGGCACTTGCGATCACATCGACGATCGCATTGCCGATCGCCACAACATCGTATTTCGCCGTCATAAATACCCTATGGTTTGCGGGCGCGCGTTTCGCACGGTTCGCCCTGAGCCTGTTCTGGCCCCGCCTTTACTTGGATGGCGCAAAAGGGGAAGGGCGATGCTTCGACAGGCCAGCAGGACGGACCCCGCAATGCGACATTATGCTGTATTTCTCGTGCTGCCGGTAATGCTGTCAGGCTGCGTCTCGACCCCGACCGCGCGACCAAGCGTCACGCCGACACGCAGCGCACCGATGCGGGCGACGGGGCTGGAACGGGTGCTGGGTGCCAACGGCCGCGCCCTGGTCGCGTTGTTCGGCCCGTCGGACCAGGATGTGCGTGAGGAAACGTCGCAGCGCATCCAGTTTCGCAGCCCGATCTGCGTGCTGGACGCCTATCTGTATCCAGAGGCCAAGGGCCGCGATCCGGTGGTGACTTATATCGACGCGCGCCAGCCCGATGGCCGCGACATCGACCGCGCTAGCTGCGTGGCGGCGATGATCCGGCGCAAAGAGGCACGCTGAGCGCAGCCAGCGCCCAATCGGCGGCTTCGGCGACGGTCGCGGATTCGTCCGACAGCAGGCGGCGGAGCGGTTCGATCAGCGCCATCGACCCGCTGTTGCCTGCCGCGATGGCGGCGTTGCGGACCATGCGTTCGCGCCCGATGCGCTTGATCGGGCTGCCCGAAAAGACCGCGCGAAACCCGGCGTCGTCGAGCGCCAGCAGGTCCGACAATTCCGGCGCGGCGAGTTCGGGGCGACCGACAAACGCGCGGTTGGCTTGGGCGGCGTCGGCAAACTTGTTCCACGGACAGACCGCCAGGCAATCGTCGCAGCCATAGATGCGGTTGCCGATGGCGGCACGAAACTCGTGCGGGATCGGTCCCTTGTGCTCGATCGTCAGGTAGGAGATGCAGCGTCGGGCATCCAGCCGATAGGGTGCCGGAAACGCATCGGTCGGGCAGGCACGCTGGCAGGCGTCGCAACTGCCGCAGCTGTCGGCGTGGCTGTCGTCGGGATCGAGGTCGAGCGTCGTCATGATGCACCCAAGGAACAGCCAGCTGCCGTGTTCGCGGCTGACGAGGTTGGTGTGCTTGCCCTGCCAGCCGATTCCCGCCGACTGGCCCAACGGCTTTTCCATGACGGGTGCGGTATCGACGAAGACCTTCAGTTCGCCCCCCGCGGTCGCGACCAGCCACCGGGCCAAAGCCTTCAGGTTGCGCTTGACGACATCGTGATAGTCGGCCCCTTGTGCATACACCGAAATGCGACCGATCCCACCCTCCCCCGCCAGCCGCAGCGGGTCCTGCGCGGGGGCGTAGCTCATGCCCAGCGCGATCACGCTGAGCGCGTCGGGCCACAGCGATTGCGGGGCGGCGCGCTGGTCCGCGCGGTCCACCATCCATGCCATGCTGCCGTGCTGCCCGGCGTCGATCCATGATTGCAAGGCCGCGCGCCCATCGACCGCATCGGCGCGCGTCACCCCGCACGCGGCAAAACCCAGCCGCGCGGCTTCGGTCTTTAAGGCTTTGGTCAGTCCTGTCTTGCTAGGCGGCATGGCGTGTCGCTAACACGGTCGGCACACCCTTTCGCCAAGGAATTTCGGGTTGAGTATCGATTTGGCGGTTTCCGCCCACGGGCTGGTCAAGAACTTCGGTAATACCCGGGCCGTCGACGGCATCGATCTGGCAGTGCCGCCGGGAGCGATCTATGGCGTGCTCGGCCCCAATGGTGCGGGCAAGACGACAACGCTGCGGATGGTGCTGGGCATTATCGACCCCGACGAAGGCACGCGGTCGCTTCTGGGCTACGACCGCCCGATGCAGGCGGCGCCGCTGGTCGGCTATCTTCCCGAAGAGCGTGGCCTGTACCCCGCCATGCAGGCGCGTGAGGCGATTGCCTTCATGGGCGCGCTGCGCGGACTGCCATTGGCCGAGGGACGGCGGCGGGCCGATGCGCTGCTGGAAGAATATGACCTGGGCCACGCCGGCAAAAAGATGATCCGCACCCTGTCGAAGGGGATGGCGCAGACCGTGCAATTGCTGGGCACGCTGATCCACAAGCCGCGCCTGATCGTATTGGACGAACCGTTTTCGGGACTGGATGCGCTGAACCAGGGGCGTCTGGAGGGGATGATCCGGACGCAGGCCGCAGAGGGCGCGACGGTGTTGTTCTCGACCCATGTCATCGCTCATGCCGAGCGCCTGTGCGAGCGGATCGCGATCATCGCCGCCGGCAAGGTCCGGTTCGAGGGTCGCGTGGACGAGGCGCGCGAACGGCTGCGCCCACAGGTGCGGCTGCGGACGCGCACGACCGAGGGAAATTGGCGGAGCGCCATCCCGGCGGATGCCGTCCGCAACGGCGCCGACTGGAAATTCGAATTGCCCGGCGACGGGATCGAACCGCTGTTGAATGCGCTGATCCAGGGCCAGGCGGGCATTGAAAGCTTGTCGATCGAGCGTCCCGGCCTGCACGATGCGTTCGTGGCGATCGCGGGCGCGCAGGCGGCAGCCGATATGGCGGCCCCCACGACAGCGGAGAAGGTGGCATGAACCGGACGCTATCCTCGATCTGGGTGATCGCCCGCCGCGATTTCACCGCGACGGTATTTTCACGGACGTTCCTGCTGTTCCTGTTGGGGCCGTTGATGGCGCTGGGCTTCGGCGGACTGTTCGGCGTCGTCGGGGGCCGTGCCGACGATGCGGCTTTGCGCTCCTCGGTGGCGGTCATCGGCAGCGCCAGCGATACTGCGCCGATCCGCAAAGCCTATGCGGGCATGAACACGCGATTGGGTGGCGCCCTGCCCGACCTGCGTTTCGTCGAACCGAAGGGCGATGTGGCGATCCAAGCGCGTGGTCTGTTGTCGGCGCAAAAGAACGGCGCGACCATCGTGCTGACCGGCTGGCCAGCCGCGCCGCGCCTGGTCGGCCCGGCGCGGCAGATCGACGATTTGCAAAATAACGTGCGCCTGATCCTCGACGAGATCCGCACCGCAGATGCCCTGAAACAGGCGCGCATCGTCCGGCCGGAGGTCAAGCTGCAACGCACCGTCATCGATCCGGCGGGCGGTGGCACGTCGGCAGCACGGCACATCGTCGCGCGCGGTGCACAGTCGCTGCTGTTCATGCTGACGCTGCTACTGGCGGGCATGCTGCTGTCGAACATGGTTGAGGAAAAATCGAGCAAGGTGATCGAGGTGTTGGCCGCCGCCGTGCCGATCGACGCGATCTTCTATGGCAAGCTGATCGCGATGCTGGGCGTCTCGCTGACCGGGATCATCGTGTGGGGATCGGTCATCGGTATCGCCGTCGTCAGCTTCATTCCGGCGGGGATGCCGCTGCCGCTGCCCGCAATGGGCTGGCCGTTGTTCATTACGCTGGGCGCGGTCTATTACATCATGAACTACATGCTGCTGGGCGGGGCCTTCATCGGCATCGGCGCACAGGCCAACAGCGCGCGTGAGGTCCAGACGCTGTCGATGCCGATCACCATGTCGCAACTTGCGGTGTTCGCGCTGGCTTCGGCAACGGTCAACGATACCGGTGGGCCACTGGCGACCTTTGCCGCGATTTTCCCGCTGTCGTCGCCGCTGGCGATGCTGGGCCGGGCGGCGCAGGACGCGACCCTCTGGCCGCACCTGCTGGCGCTGATATGGCAGGCGGCATGGGTCGCGATCATCGTGCGCTTTGCCGCCAGGCGGTTCCGGACCGGAGTGCTGAAGTCGGGGGCCCCGAGACGCAAATGGTTCGGGCGGACGCGCGCGGCAAAGGCTGGCTGATCGCGCTGCAACCATTTAGGGGGCAAGCGCGTATCTCGATGCGAATGGAGAGTTCCGATGACATTTAGCCGCCGTGCGTTTTTGAGCAGTTCGGGGGTCGCGCTTGCGGGCGTGACACTGGCAACGGGAGCGTGTGCGAAGGCCGCGCCAAAGGCCAGATATGAAATCACCCTGACCGATGCCGAGTGGAAAAAGCGCCTGACTCCTGCGCAATATGCGACGTTGCGGCAGGACGCGACCGACGTGCCGTTCAAGAGCCCGTTCCTGAACGAACATCGCGCAGGCATCTTCTCGTGCGCAGGATGCAACCTGCCGGGATTTTCGTCGCGGACCAAGTTCGACAGCGGCACCGGCTGGCCCAGTTTCTATGATTTCCTGCCCAATGCCGTGCGGACCGAGACCGACACCACGCTGGGGTTTTCACGCGTCGAAGTGCATTGCCGGCGGTGTGGCGGGCATCTTGGCCACGTCTTCGAAGACGGCCCCGCGCCGACCGGCAAGCGTTATTGCCTGAACGGAACCGCGCTGAAGTTTACGGCGGGGAAGACGTAACCCGTCACCCCGGCGCAGGCCGGGGTGACGGGTGGGGGTCTTGTTGAAATCAGGCGTCGATACCCGGCCCCAGTGACGCGTTGACCACTCCGCCGTCGACAGTGATCGTATGGCCCACCACGTAATTCCCCGCCGCGCTGGCCAGATAGATTGCGGCGGCGGCCATGTCCTCAGGAACGCCGATGCGACGCGACGGAATGCGTTTTGCGACGCCCTCGCCATGGTCGCGCGCCGCCTTGTTCATGTCCGACGGAAACGCACCCGGCGCGATCGAGGTGACGTTGATATGGTCGGTGATCAGCCGCGCGGCCATGCGTCTGGTCAGATAAATCAACGCCGATTTCGAAGCGTGATAGCTATAGGTGTCCCAGGGATTGAGCCGCTGGCCGTCGATCGAGGTGATGTTGATGACCTTGGCCGGCTGTTCGGCGCGGGCCGAAGCCTTCAGTAACGCATGCAGCGCCTGGGTCAGGAAGAACGGCGATTTCAGGTTCAGGTCCATGACCTTGTCCCACCCGCTTTCGGGGAAATCCTCGAACGGTGCGGCCCATGCGGCTCCGGCATTGTTGACCAATATGTCGAGGGCGGGTTCGTGGGTCGCAAAGTCGGCGGCGAGTGCCCGGCACCCCGCGACGGTCGAAACGTCATGCGGCAGGGCGATGCAGTTCGGGCCCAGTTCGGCGGCGGTCGCGGCACAGGCATCGGCCTTGCGCGACGAGATATAGACTTTTGCTCCCTGCGCGATGAAGCCCGCTGCGATCCATTTGCCGATATTGCGCGACCCGCCGGTGACGAGCGCGACGCGCCCATCGAGGCGAAATAACTTGCTGGTGTCCATATGTCGGTCCCTGGTTAGCCGCCGCGCTTGATGGTTTCGCGGGCGATGACGAGTTGCTGAATCTGGCTGGTGCCCTCGTAGATGCGGAACAGCCGGACGTCGCGGTAGAAGCGTTCGATGCCGTAATCGGCGATATACCCGGCGCCGCCGAATATCTGGACGGCCTTGTCGGCCACGCGCCCGACCATTTCGGATGCGAAGTATTTGACGGCGGCGGCCTCCATCGTGACGCTGTCACCCGCGTCCTTTTTGTTGGCGGTGTCGATGACGAAGGCGCGCGCGGCGAGGCTTTCGGTCTTCATGTCGGCAATCATCGCCTGGACCAACTGGTGGTCCGAGATCGGCTTGCCGAATTGTTTGCGGGTGGTGGCGTAGGCGACCGAATCGGCAATCAACCGCTCGGACGCGCCCACGCAGACGGCTGCGATGTGGAGCCGCCCGCGATCGAGCACACGCATGGCAACCTTGAACCCCTCGCCCTCTGCGCCGAGCATGTTCCCGGCCGGGACCGGCACCTCGTCGAAATTAACGTCGCAGACGTGCGCGCCGTGCTGGCCCATCTTTTTCTCTGGGACACCGATCGACAGGCCGGGGGAGTTGGCCTCGACCAGAAACGCCGAGACGCCGTGTGCGCCCTCTCCCCCCGTCCGGGCCATGACGGTAAACAGCGATGCCTTGTCGGCGTTGGTGATATAACGCTTGGTGCCCGTCAGCCGCCACTGGTTGCCGTCGCGGACCGCGCGCGTCTTCACGCTGGCGCTGTCGGAGCCGACATCGGGTTCGGTCAGCGCGAAGCTGGTTATGATACTCCCGTCGGCAATCTGTGGCAGCCAGCGCGCCTTTTGCTCGGGCGTCCCGGCCATCACCAGGCCTTGCGAGCCGATGCCGACATTGGTGCCGAATGCCGAACGCATCGCCGGTGAGGTGTGGCCGAGTTCGATGGCGACGCGACATTCCTCGGCCATCGACAGCCCCAGCCCGCCATATTCAGGCGCGATCGACAAGCCGAACAGGCCAAGTTCTTTCATCTCGGCAACCAGCCGATCGGGAATGGCGTCACTGTCGGCGACCTCTGCTTCAGCGGGACGCAGGCGTTCGTTCACAAAACGCCGGACGCCGTCCATCAGCGCTTCGAAAAGTTCGGGGTCAAGGCTCACTTTAACAATCCATTCCGGTCAATAGCCGTTCAGCCGCGCCACGCGGTCGGCATGGTAACGCGCGTCACCGAAGAATTCCTCAAGCGCGCGGTCGCGTTTCATATACAGGCCGATGTCATATTCGTCGGTCATGCCGATGCCGCCGTGCATCTGGACGCCCTCCTGCACCGCCAGCGCACAGGCGCGCCCGGTCTTGGCCTTGGCGACCGCGACGGCGAGTTCGGCGCGCGGGTCGTCAGCGTCGAGCAGTTGCGCCGCCTTCAGGACAGTGGCGCGGGCGACTTCCATTTCGCCATACAAATGCGCGGCGCGGTGCTGGAGCGCCTGAAACTCACCGATCAGGCGACCGAACTGCTTGCGGGTCTTCAGATAGTCGACCGTGGCATCCAGAGCGGCACCCCCCACGCCCAGCATTTCGGCAGCAGCGCCGACGCGCCCGGCATCGAGCAAACTGGCGAGCGGCCCCCAGCCGCCATCGACCTCCCCGATCACGGCGTCGGCATCGACCTCCACCCCGTCGAGCGTGACGTGCGAGGCCAGCGAGGAGTCGACGAGCAGGACCGGGTCGGCGGACAGGTTGGCGGCGTTCTTCGGGACCGCGAACAATGTGATACCGTCGGTTTCACCGACCGCCCCTGCCGTGCGCGCAGCAACGATCAGCATGTCGGCGACATGGCCGTGCAGGACGAACTGCTTGGTGCCCGACAGTTTGAAGCCATTGCCCGACCGTTCCGCCTTCAGCGCGATCCGGTCGGGCCGGTGCTTCGCGCTCTCTTCGATGGCGAGCGCGACGATGGCATCGCCGCGGGCGATCCGCGGCAACCATTCGGCACCGAGCGTCGCCGACGTCTTCAGCGCCGTAACCGCTGCAACCGCTGTCGTCAGAAATGGCGAGGGCGTCAGGTTGCGACCGATCTCCTCCAGAACGATGCCCGCCTCGACATGGCCCAGACCGAGGCCACCTTGCGCTTCGGGCACCAGGATGCCGGTGAAGCCCATTTCAGCAAATTGTTTCCAGACGTCGCGGCTGAACCCGGTCGGGTCGCGGCTGTCCCGCAATTGGCGCAGGTGCCTGACAGGGGCAGTATCGGCAATAAAGGGGCGCGCGGTATCGCGCAGCATGGCCTGGTCGTCGGTGTGGTAAAGCGGCATTGGTTCAGGCTCCGGGCAATTCGAGGATGCGCTTGGCAATGACGCCGAGCATGACTTCGCTGGTGCCACCCTCGATGCTGTTGGCCTTGGTGCGGAGCCAGGTGCGCGCGGTGCCGCCGCCGCCCGAAGCTTCGCTTTCCCATTCGAGCGCGTCCGAACCGCGCGCTGCCATGATCAGTTCGGAACGCCTTTTGTTCAGCTCGGTCCCGACATATTTCATCATGTTGGGTTGGGCGGGGTGGCTTTTCCCCGCCTTGATCTCGTCGACGAACTTTTCGCTCATCGCGCGGAAGGCCATGACCTCGACATCGAAATTCGCCATGTCGGCACGCAACACGGGTTCGTCAGCGGCAATATCCTTGAACTGCGCGCCGATGGACATCATGTCGGTGCCGAGGCCGCCGCCCGAGATCATCTCGCGCTCATGGCCCAGCAGATATTTGGCAACGTCCCAGCCACGGTTCAGCGCACCGACGATCTGGTCCTTGGGCACCGTGACATTGTCGAAGAAAGTCTCGCAGAACGGCGAATTCCCACTGATCAGCAGGATCGGTTTGGTGGTCACGCCGGGGGTCGCCATGTCGAACAGCAGGAAACTGATGCCCTTGTACTTGTCGTTCTTGTCTGTGCGAACGAGGCAGAAAATCCAGTCGGCCTTGTCGGCATAACTCGTCCAGATCTTCTGGCCGTTGACGACCCAGTGATCGCCCTTGTCTTCGCCATAGGTCGCGAGCGAGACCAGATCGGAGCCCGAGCCGGGTTCGGAATAGCCCTGGCACCAGCGTATTTCACCTTTGGCGATCTGGTTGAGATAATGGACCTTCTGGTCTTCAGTGCCAAACTTCAGCAGGGCTGGCCCGAGCATCCAGATGCCAAAGCTGGACAGCGGCAAACGACAGCGGAGCGCCGCCATTTCCTGCCGCAGGATCTTGGTCTGCTCGGGGCTGAGCCCGCCGCCCCCATATTCGGTGGGCCAGTCGGGGACCGTCCAGCCCTTTGCGGCCATCGCCTCCATCCACTGCTTCTGCGCGGGTGACTTGAAAATCGGGTTGCGCCCGCCCCAGCAGGCGTCGGTTTCGTCGCGCACCGGCTCACGCATCTCTGCCGGGCAATTGGCTTCCAGCCACGAGCGGGTCTCGGCACGGAACATCTCAAGGGCTTCCAGGGTCTGGGCCACGGTCTCTCTCCAAAGTCGATTCTGGCGCTGAAGCTATGCGCGCTTGACGTGTCCGGCAAGCGTCGGATGAGGACGGGCGCTTTCCGTAGCGGCAAAGTTTTGCCGGTTGACCGCGCCCGAATCGCTGACCTAGCAAGCGGCAAAATATTCCAGGAGAGCGCTGATGGATTTCGACCTGACCGAACGCCAGAGTTACTGGCGCGACCGCGTTCGCAGCCACATGGCCGCCCATGTCTTTCCGCGGGCGGGCGATTACGACACGCAGCGTGCCACTGGCGAACGCTGGAAAGTCCTGCCCGTCGTCGAGGAGGAAAAGGCGCGTGCTAAGGCTGCGGGCCTGTGGAACCTGTTCATGCCCCCGACTTCAGGCCGGGCGCACGTCGATGACAGTTTCGAATTCGAGGGCCCGGGACTGACCAACCTCGAATATGCGCTGTGTGCCGAGGAGATGGGCCGGATCGGCTGGGGGGCGGAGGTGTTCAACTGTTCGGCACCCGATACCGGCAACATGGAAGTGCTCCACCGCTATGGCACGCGCGCGCAAAAAGACCGCTGGCTAAAGCCCCTGATGAACGGCGAAATCCGTTCGGCATTTCTGATGACCGAACCCGATGTCGCTTCGTCGGATGCCACGAACATCGAAACGTCGATCCGGCGCGACGGCGACGAATACGTGCTGAACGGCGTCAAATGGTGGTCGTCGGGCGCGGGCGATCCGCGCTGCAAGATCGCCATTGTCATGGGCAAGACCGATTTCGAGGCACAACGCCATGCGCAACAGTCGATGGTGCTGATGGAACTGGATGCGCCGGGCGTAAACATCATCCGGCACCTGCCCGTCTTCGGCTATGACGATGCCCCGCACGGCCATATGGAAATCGAGTTGCATGATGTCCGGATCCCGGTCTCCAACATGCTGCTGGGCGAAGGGCGCGGGTTCGAGATTGCGCAGGGTCGCCTGGGGCCGGGCCGCATCCATCACTGCATGCGGACGATCGGCACCGCTGAGGTCGCGCTGGAAAAAATGGTGAAACGCCTGCTTAACCGTGTCGCTTTCGGCAAGCGGATCGCCGATCATAGCGTCTGGGAACAGCGCGTTGCCGCCGCGCGCATCGACATCGAAATGAACCGCCTGTTGTGCCTGAAGGCGGCCGACATGATGGATAAGGTCGGCAACAAGTTCGCGCAGGCGGAGATCGCGATGATCAAGGTGTCGGCCCCGAACATGGCGCTGCGCATATTGGACGATGCCATCCAGGCGTTCGGCGGCGCGGGCGTATCGAACGACGCGGGCCTTGCCGAAGCCTATGCACACCAGCGGACCTTGCGGCTCGCCGACGGCCCCGACGAGGTTCACGCACGCTCGATTGCCCGGATCGAGTTCGGGAAACATGGTGAAAAGGCCACGCGCATCGTGTCGAGTGGGGACATGGGGGCCACTCGGTGAAGGCAGCCGTCCTCTGGAAGGCGCAGACGCCGCTGACGATCGAGGACGTGCGTGTCGACAATCCGCAGGCGCATGAGGTTTTGATCCGGACCGCCGCCTGCGGGGTTTGCCGTTCGGACCTGCATTTCGTCGACGGCACCTATCCGCATCCGATGCCCTGCATCCCCGGCCATGAAGCCGCCGGGATTGTCGAGGCGGTCGGCAGCGAGGTGCGGACGGTGGCAATCGGCGATGCCGTCGTCACTTGCCTGTCGGCCTATTGCGGCCAGTGCGAATTTTGCGTGACCGGGCGGATGTCGCTCTGCCTGGGTGGCGATACGCGACGGAAAAAGGGCATGCGGTCCCGCATCGTGCGCGAAACCGACGATTTGCCTATCAACCAGATGCTCAACCTGTCGGCCTATGCTGAAATGATGCTGGTCCACGAACATGCCTGTGTCCGGATCGACCCTGAAATGCCGCTCGACCGGGCCGCGATCCTGGGCTGCGCGGTCGTGACCGGCGCGGGTGCGGTGTTCCATGCCGCCGACATCACACCGGGCGACGTGGTTGCGATCATCGGCTGTGGCGGCGTCGGGCTGGCCGCGGTCAATGCGGCAAGGATTGCCGGGGCAGGAAGGATCATCGCCTGCGACCCGGTCGCTGAAAAGCGCGAACTGGCACTGAAGCTGGGCGCCACCGATGCCGTGGACGCCGGGGCGGAGGACGCCGCAAACCTGATCGTCGAGATGACCAAAGGCGGGGTCGATCATGCCATCGAGGCGGTCGGGAGACCGGCTTCGGGAAGGCTCGCGGTCGATATCTTGAAGCGCGGCGGCACGGCGACTATCCTCGGCATGATGCCACTGACCGAACGCATTGGCCTTGGAGCGATGGACCTTATGTCCGGCAAAAAATTACAAGGTGCGTTAATGGGAGCGAACCGCTTTCCCGTGGATATTCCGCGACTGGTCGAATTCTACCTGCGCGGTCGGCTCGACCTCGACACGATCATTGCCGAACGAATCCCGCTCGACCGGATCAACCATGCATTCGCCACGTTGCGTCGTGGTGACAGTGCGCGCAGCGTGATCGTGTTCGCATGACCGTGGACGCCTCCATCGAGATGATCGGGACGGTTGGCGTCCCCGAGCGCGACCGGCTGGACGAGGATCGACTGACCGCGTGGATGAGCGCCAATGTCGCGGGGTTTTCGGGACCGCTGACCTTGTCGAAGTTCGCCGGCGGCCAGTCCAATCCGACCTACCGGATCGACAGTTCCTCGGGTCCCTATGTCCTGCGTCGCAAGCCGTTTGGAACTTTGCTGCCGAGCGCCCACGCCGTCGATCGCGAATATGCGGTCATCGCCGGGCTGTTCCCAACCGGCTTTCCGGTGCCGCGTCCTTACGGGCTGTGCACCGACGATGCCGTGATCGGTTCGATGTTCTACGTCATGGGCATGGTCGCCGGGCGGACGATCTGGGACGGGTCGTTGCCCGATGTCGCGCGCGACCAGCGGCGACCGACCTATGAGGCGATGATTGACACGCTCGCCGCGCTCCATTCGGTCGACTATGAGGCGGCGGGCCTGGGAAGCTACGGCAAGCCCGGCAATTATTTCGAGCGGCAGGTCGGGCGCTGGACCAAGCAATATCGGGCGTCCGAGACCGAAGTCATGCCGGACATGGAAAACCTGATCGCGTATCTGCCGCAGACGATCCCGCCGCAGACCCGGACCAGTATCGTCCACGGCGATTTTCGGATCGACAACATGATTTTCGATGCCACCGAGCCGAAGGTCCTGGCATTGCTCGACTGGGAATTGTCGACGCTGGGGGACCCGCTTGCCGACGTTGCCTATCTGCTGATGAACTGGGTGACCAAGCCCGAAGGGCGTTCGGGGTTAGGCGGTTACGACCTGCCCGGGTTGAACATCCCGACGATCGACGAAGCAACCGCGCGTTATTGTGCCGCAACCGGGCGTGACGGTATCCCCGACCTGAACTGGTATTTCGCCTACAATCTGTTCCGGCTGGCAGGTATTGTTCAGGGCATCAAGAAGCGCGTGATTGACGGGACGGCATCGTCGGCACACGCGGCGGAAACGGCGGAACGTGTGGCTCCGCTGGCGGCGGCGGCATGGGGTTTCGCACAGAAGGCAGGTGCACGATGAATGGTCGGCTAAACGGCAAGACAGCGATTGTCACCGGCGCGGGATCGGGCATCGGACGCGCCACCGCCATCCTGTTTGCAAGCGAAGGGGCTCGCGTCTTGATCGGCGACGTGTCCGATGCCATTCATGCAACCGCGCGCGTGATTGCGGCGGCGGGCGGCACGGTCACGGCCGTGCAAATGGATGCAGGGTCGGAGGACGATGTTGCGTCGCTGGTCGCAACCGCGATTGCCGAATATGACGCCGTCGATGTCGCCTATGCCAATGCCGGGATTTCGGGCGGGATGCCGGGCATTTTCGACCTGACCGTCAATGATTGGACTGAGATTCTGCGCGTCAACCTAATCGGCCCATGGCTGATGGTGAAGCATGCGGGACGCGCCATGATGGAGGCAGGGCGCGGCGGCTCGATCATCTGCACCGCCAGCGTTGCCGGGTTGCGCTCGGGCGCGGGCGGCCCCGCCTATTCGGCATCGAAGGCCGGGGTGATCAACCTGGTGCAGACCAGCGCGCAGCAGCTTTCGGGAACCAATGTGCGCGTCAACGCCATTTGTCCGGGCCTGGTCGAAAGCGGGATGACCGAACGGACGTTCACCTATGCGCGGGAAAAAGGCGTGATGGACAGAGTCGGTCGCCTGAACCCGCTACGCCGTGCGGGGCAACCGATAGAAATCGCGCAAACCGCGCTGTTCCTGGCGTCTGACGCATCGAGCTATATCAACGGGCAGGCCATCGTCGTCGATGGCGGGCTGTCGACCTCACACCCTGTCACGCGGCAGGAAACCGGAAAGACCGCAGTATGATGCCAACCGTATCCGACCCGCACGAACTTGGTTTTGACGGCGAACGGCTGGCGCGGATCGACGAATTGCTCGCCACCAAATATATCGGCGGAGGGCGCATTCCCCACGCCGCGCTGCTAATCGGGCGCGGCGACGAGGTTGCGCATCTGTCGGTGATGGGTGACGCGCGTGCCGGTGAAGCGCTGCAGGCAGACGCAATCTTTCGCATCGCATCGATGACCAAGCCGATCACCAGCATCGCCTTCATGCAGTTGGTCGAACGCGGCAAGGTCGCGCTGTCCGATCCGGTTGCGAAGTTCCTGCCGGAATTTGCAGACATTGGCGTGTTCGTCAGTGGCGGCGGCAACACGCCGTTCAAGACACGTCCTCCCGCCTCGCCGATGCGAATGATCGACCTGTTGCGCCACACGTCGGGGCTAACCTATAGTTTCCAGGAGCGCTCGAATATCGACGCCGCGTATCGCAAGGCCGGATTCGAACGGTTCGACGGCGGGACGCTTGACGAGATGGTGGCAGCGCTAGGGCAATTGCCAATCGAATTCGATCCCGGTTCGGCATGGAATTATTCGGTCGCGACCGACGTCCTGGGGGCAGTGGTGCAGCGCGTCTCAGGCCAGTCGCTTGATGCCTATTTTGCCGAACATATCCTGGGGCCGCTGGCCATGGTCGACACCGGTTTCCAGGTGCCCGCCGATAAGCTGGCGCGCGTGCCCGACTGTTACGTCTGGGATCCGGTCACGCGCATGAAACTGTACGACCCGGGCGAAGGCACGGCCTGGGGCAAGGCTCCGAAACTACTTTCGGGCGGCGGCGGCCTGACCTCCACGATCGGCGACTATCACCGGTTTGCGCGGATGCTGTTAAACGGTGGCGAGCTGGACGGGGCCCGCATTGTGGCGCCACACACGCTGAAACTGATGACGGCAAACCACCTGCCCGGCGGTCGCGACCTGACGCAAATGTCGAAATCACTTTTCAGCGAGGCCGAGAACGCGGGTGCCGGTTTCGGGCTTGGTTTTGCCACCGTGATCGACCCTGCCGCAACGATGCTGCCGGGCAATGCGGGTGAGTTTTATTGGGGCGGGATGTTTTCGACCGGGTTTTTCGTCGATCCGGTGGACGACGTTATCATGGTGTTCATGACGCAATTGATGCCGTCGAACGCCTATCCGGTCCGTCGCGAACTGAAGACAATGCTTTACTCGGCCCTGATCGGCTGAAACACGGAGAATGACCATGACATCACCCATTTCGACCGAGCGCCATGAAGATGTCCTCGTCATCGTTTCGAACAATCCTCCGGTCAACGCGCTGGGTGCCGATGTCCGCATCGGCCTGGACGCCGGGATCAGGGAAGCGCTGGCCGACGACAATATCAAGGCAATTGTAATCCGTTGCGACGGACGTACCTTTTTTGCGGGCGCGGACATCACCGAGTTCACCAAGGCACCGGTCGAACCCGGCCTGCCCGAAGTGGTCAACACGATAGAGGCTTCGACCAAACCGGTTATCGCGGCTATTCACGGCACCGCGCTCGGCGGCGGATGCGAGATTACGCTGGGCTGTCATTACCGCATCGCCGTCCCCTCGGCCAAGATGGGCACGCCCGAGGTCAAGCTTGGACTGTTGCCGGGTGCCGGTGGCACCCAGCGCCTGCCACGCGTGGCGGGTATCGAGGCGGCGGTGGAAATGTGCGCGACGGGGACCCCGATCGGCATGAAAAAGGCGCTCGAGATCGGGCTGATCGACCGGATGGCGGGCGAGGACATGCTCGTGGCCGACGCGATCGCCTTTGCACGCGAGATGATTGCACAGGGGCCGAGACCCTCTCGTGCGCTGCCGGTGAAGGGCAACGTCGCGGCCATTGCGGACTTTGCCAAGGCCAATGCGCGCAAGTTCCGCGGGTTCGACGCACCAGCCGCCAACATCGCTTGCGTCGAGGCAGCCACCCGGCTGTCCTTCGACGAGGGACTGGCGTTCGAACGCGCGGAGTTCTTAAAGCTGATCATGGGCGTCCAGTCGGCTGCCCAGCGCCACATCTTTTTCGCCGAACGCCAAGCTCAGAAGATCGACGGCCTCGCGCCCGACGTCCAGCCCCGGACCATCAACCGCGTCGGCGTGATCGGCGCGGGCACGATGGGCGGCGGGATTTCGATGAATTTCCTGAGCGCAGGCGTCGCCGTGACGATCGTCGAGATGAAGCAGGATGCGCTCGACAAGGGCACCGGCATCATGCGCAAAAACTATGAGGCGAGCGCCGCCAAGGGACGCATCACGCCAGCGCAGGTCGAGAGTGCCATGGGGCTATTAAAGGCCACCCTGGCGCTGGAGGATCTCAGCGACTGCGACCTCATTATCGAGGCCGTATATGAAGACATGGGCGTTAAAAAGGAAATTTTTGGCAAGCTCGACAAGATTTGCAAGCCGGGCGCAATCCTTGCGTCAAACACCAGCTACCTCGACATCGACGAGATTGCCGCCAGCACCAGTCGACCGCAGGATGTGCTGGGAATGCACTTCTTTTCTCCGGCCAATGTCATGAAACTGCTTGAGGTCGTTCGCGGGGCAAAGACGGCTCCCGACGCCCTGATGACGGCGATGGGACTGGCCAAGAAGATTGGCAAGGTCGCGGTGGTCGCAGGCGTGTGCGATGGGTTTATCGGCAACCGGATGCTAAAACCGCGCCAGCTTGAAGCGATGAAGTTGCTGATGGAAGGTGCGACGCCCGACCAGGTCGACCGGGTGCATGTCGCGTTTGGAATGCCGATGGGGCCATTCCAGATGGCCGACCTCGCGGGTGTCGATATTGGCTGGCACCGCGACCCAACGCGGATCGAGAACATCCGCGATGCACTCGCGGCCGTTGGTCGCTGGGGGCAAAAGACCGGCAAGGGATTTTACGACTATGACGAAAAGCGCAACCCGACACCGTCATCCGAGACACAGGCCATTATCGACGATTTTTCGGCCAAGGCAGGCCTGACCAAGCGCGAGATCGGTGATCAGGAAATTATCGAACGGACCCTCTACACGATGGTCAATGAAGGTGCGCTGATTCTTGAAGAAGGCATGGCGCAGCGGGCGTCGGACATCGATGTCGTCTGGATCTATGGCTATGGATGGCCCGTCTATCGTGGCGGGCCGATGTTTTGGGCCGACACCGAAGGCAATGACAAGATCGTTGCGGGGCTTGAGAAGAATGGCTTCGAGGTCGCAGCGTCATTGAAAAAACTTGCCGAGACCAAAGGGCGGTTCAACCGGTAATACCCGCGCCGGGATATGGCGCATTTCGACCGGCAAGTCTGGCGGGCCCTACGGGGCTCGCCGACTAAGTCGCCAAGAATGTCCAAACTTTCACGGCATTATTCGCTTCGTCCTGTCGGTCGCGCGACTCATCGCGGGCCAGAGGCCCGGTCTATTTCCTATTAACACTTTGCCCGTCACTAAGGTTCCAGCGACACGCAAGGGGGTTACCAATAGTGCGGTTTTTGGCACCGATTATCGGAATGGGCGTGTTTGTGCTCTCGATCCTGACACCCGCACCCGCTCATGCCCAATTCTATCAATGCGTCGCCTATGCGCGTGAAGTTACCGGCATGGAAATCCGTGGCAATGCCAACACATGGTGGGGTCAGGCCGAGGGTCGTTTCCAGCGTGGCAAAGCCCCGAAGGCCGGTGCGATACTCGCATTCAAGTCGGCGCGGGGGATGCCTGCAGGTCATGTCGCTGTCGTAGCGCAAGTCGTCAGCGACCGGGAAGTCCTGCTCGACCACGCAAACTGGTCGCGCCCCGGCGCGGTCGAACGTGGCGTTCGCGCAGTCGACGTTTCGCCAGAGGGCGACTGGAGCCAAGTCCGCGTCTGGTACGCCGGCATAGGCGACCTCGGCACGCGGACCAATCCGACGTTTGGCTTCATCTATCCCGGCACGCGCCCGACTCCTGTCTATGCAGAAGCGGACCGAGGGCCGCTGGTCAGCCAAGATGTTGTCCAGATGGCGATGCTCGGACGCTGAACTTGGCGTTGGGCAGGGTTTCAACCCTTCCCCGCCACCCCGAAACGCCTTCTGATTACACTATTCGAGCTTGCTCACAGTGACGGCGGTATCATCTCCAGCCGGGCTCTCGGCCTCGGAGGTATCAGCCGCCTTGTCCGCGTCGAGATACCAGACCTCGATCGGGCCGGTCAGCTTGATTGTCAGTGGATTGCCCTTGCGATCGACCTTCTTGCCGAGCGAGACACGGATCCAGCCTTCACTGATGCAATATTCATCGACATCGGTCCGTTCGCTGTCCTTGAACCGAACACCGATACCACGCGCGAGCAGGTCGGCGTCATGGAACGGGCTTGAAGGATTGATGGCAAGGCGATCGGGTGGTGTGTCTGTCATGACCCGCCATGCCCGCGAACCAAGATTATTTCAACACAGCAAAGGGGCCGCCGATCTGTGACCGGTTTTAGCGCAGCAGCCCCGCTGAGCGCAGGGCATCATCGATGACCTTTGCAACGGCACTGACCGCGGGTGGCTTGGGCAGGACACTGGCGCGCACGGGCTTGGCGAGCGGCACCAGCTTTGCCTTGACAGTTTTGCTGACCGGCAATGCTGATTTCACGGTGCGCGCGGGTGCATCCCCCAGTCCCCAGAACGCAGCGATATGGCGGGTCGAAAATATCCCAACGTCCAGCATATAGGGTCCGCTGACCCCTCCGCCCGTTGCACCTTCGGGATCCAGCGGCGTGCCATGGCCCATGCGATCGATACGGAAATCCTCGATAACGACACGGCCTTCTGCGTCGCGCCACGTCCGGCGCGGATGCCCATCGATCGTCTCGACTAAGGTCGGCTCGAGAGGCAGGTCATGCAGTGTGCGCCACTGGTCGATCAACAACCCGGCATTGGCCTGATCCACGGTATGGTCCGCGCTTCCGTGCCAGACCGACAAGGTTGGCCAAGGTCCCTCATGTGTCGACGCGTCGCGCACCAGCGATCCAAGTTGTGTGGCACCAGGAGCGCCGCTGCCGCGCATCCGGTCGAAGGCACCCGCCATCGACGTCGCCGAACCATAGGGAATGCCGGCGATAACGGCACCGCTGGCGAAAACATCGGGATACGTCGCCAGCATAACGGCCGCCATCGCACCGCCCGCCGACAGTCCGGTTACAAAGACGCGCGCGGGATCAAGGTCGTGCGCGGCGATCATGCCCGCAACCATCTGGCGGATCGACAGGGCCTCCCCGCCGTCGCGCTGGATATCTTCTGAAACGAACCAGTTGAAACAGAGATTGCCGTTGTTCGCGCGCTGTTGCTCGGGGTAAAGCACGGCAAAACCCTGCTCGTCCGCAAGCGCAGACCAGCCCGACCCATGGTCATAGGCCGCGCTGCTTTGCGTACAGCCGTGCAGGACAACGACCAGCGGAGCAGACGCCGGCAGGTCATCCGGCACATAGACCCGTGCCCGCAGTGCGCCAGGGTTCGACCCGAAGCCGACCATGTCGGACAACCGGTCGGGATGGTTTCCCATCGGATTGGTGTCCAGCCCCCGAAAAAAGGACAGTCGGGCGATCGTGTCCGACAGATTACGCATCAAAAAGTCTCCGGCGAGCAGCCCTCAAACGGACCAGCTCACTCTTCAACTCCCGACATAGCGCATCTGTTGCTGCGCTGCACAAGATTTTATCGGTTAGTGAACGAATCTGGCGACGACATCGCGATAGGATCGACTGACTTTCACCTGCGCGCCCGAATCAAGGACGAGGAAACATTCGCCATTGGTATGTGGCTTAACCTGCTTGACGAGGTCGAGGTTGACGATGGTGGAGCGGTGAATGCGCTGGAACCGGCGCGGGTCGAGACGGCGTTCGAGATCCTTCATCGTCTCACGCAGGATCAGCGTGTTGTCGCCGGTGTAGATGCACATATAGTCACCCGCCGCATCGATCCGTTCGATGGAATCCACATCGACGCGGAAAATCTGGCCGCGATCCTTGATGTTGATAAGCTTTTCAAAGCGATTGGCCGCGGGCCCCTCGTTATCGGCCATTTCTTCGGCGGCATCGGGCGCATGTTCGGTCAGCGCCTCCATCAGGCGACCAGCCTCCTCGACGCCCTTTTTCTCGGCGAGGCGTTGGCGCACACGGTCGAGCGTGTCGGCAAGGCGCGCCTCTTCCACCGGTTTCATCAGATAGTCGGTCGCTTGCGCTTCGAACGCCCGGATCGCGTGATCGGAATAGGCAGTAACGAATACAAAGAGCGGTGGTTCGACTTCCATCAGCCCCGATACAACCGAAAACCCGTCGAAACCCGGCATCTGGATGTCGAGAAACACCAGGTCTGGCTTATTTGTCTTGATCGACCGGATAGCCTCGCGCCCGTTCATGCAGGTATCGACAATCTCCACGTCGGGATGATTGGCAAGCCTTAGTTCCAGGCCTTGGATGGCCAGTTTTTCGTCATCGACCAGTATTGCGCGAATTGTCATGCGACCTCTTGGCTAACGTCATCGACTAGGAACGGGATCTCTACCGTCACGATAAACCCGCCTTCAGGATTGTTGCGAGCATCGAAACGGTGATCGGGTCCATACGCCTGCGTCAGCCGGTCCCGAATATTGGCAAGGCCGACGCCGGTTGAATAGCTGGGCCTGACGCTGCCGTCATTCAAGCCCGGACCGGTGTCGGACACGGTGATCTGCACCCGTTCGCCGACCAGCCGCGCAGTAACCGCGATTTCGGCTCCCTCCTCCATCGGCGTAACAGCGTATTTGATGCCGTTTTCGACCAAAGGTTGTAGCAGGAGCGACGGGATGCGCGCGCGCGCGGCCAGCGGATCAAGATCGAAGGTCGCTCGCAACCGTTCCTCGAAGCGCATTTTTTCGATGTCGAGATACAGTTTCAGCGTCTCGAACTCCTGGTCGAGCGTCGTCTGAAACTGCGGTTCGTTGACCAATGTGTAACGCAGGAACGATGACAGACGGCTCAGCATCGCGTTCGCGCGGTCGGTTTGTTTCAGCAGCACCAGCGTCGAGATCGAATTGAGCGTGTTGAACAGAAAGTGCGGGTTGAGCTGGTAACGCAACATCGCCAGTTGTGCCGATGACGCCGCCCCCTCCAGCTTGAACAGCTGGACGCGCTGGTCCTCGGCAATCAAGAAGAAATTGATGCCGTAATAGAGCGCGGACCACGCGCCCAATAGCAAACCGTCGATCAGCACCGAAGCCAGCAGCAACGCGCCCTCGAACGCGCCACCACGATTGACCATCGAGAAAACAAATGCGTCGATTACCGAATAGGCGGCCAGCGCGAGCACGACCGCCGCCAGCGATCCCGTCCAGATGACAATGGGGGGCTTGCGGATCAGCAGGCGAAAGGCCGCGGCAATGACAAGGGTCAGCGAATAGCCGGTGGCAGCGGACACCAGCACCGGGATAAAGAACGAAATGCTCATCCCGTTTGCAACGCCCTGCGCCGCGCGCAACAGTAGGTATCCGCTCCACCCCGCCCCCTGGAGCATCCAGAATGCACGGTTCTTGTCGTCGAAAAATGTTTGCGGGCGAGGTTGAACGGTAGCCATCGGGCGGACGCTAGCGTTTTCAGACGCGCGGGGGAACCGTTGACCCCGCGATCAAGAACTAGTGACAAATCGCTGCGTCAGGGGTTATTCTGAAGCAGGATAGGAGAGCCGAGATGGCCGATAGCGACTGTCGAACGAACATGGGGCCGACCCATGCTGGAAAACCCCATGCCGGGTTTCGTAATTTTGAGGAAAGTACGCAGGAGGACTGGTCACTGATCGGACAGCATTTCCGGAGCTTTGCGGGCGGACTTGCCGATCGCGTCTTGCGACATCTGATGCTGCTTGATGGGGATTATGGCGGGTTTCCAATCGATCGGCTCCAGCACAGCCTGCAGACTGCGACCCGCGCGCATCGCGACGGTCGGGGAGAGAGCTATGTCGTCATGGCGCTGTTGCACGACATCGGCGATACGCTGGGCAGCTATAATCATCCCGATATCGGCGCCGCCATCGTCAAGCCATTCGTCACCGAGGAGGAGCATTGGATTTGCGCCCAGCATGGTGTTTTCCAGGGCTATTATTATTTCCATTTCCTGGGCGGAGACCGCGACGCGCGCGAGGCGTTCCGCGACCACCCGCATTTCGCCGCCTGTGAACTTTTTTGCCGGGAGTATGACCAGGCCGCGTTCGACCCCGACTATGACACCGAACCGCTGGACTTTTTCGAGCCGATGCTGCGCCGGGTGCTGGCACGGCCGGTCAATGGAATGATGGCGAGGGTTGTGACGGAAAGCTGAAACAAAGACCGCCGCCCCCGGATTGAGAGCGGCGGTCCCATACACGGGTCGATCTTCAGAAGCTGATGCGAGCACCCACGCGGAGTGCATAAAGCGACGATCCGTTGGCTGTCATCAACTGGTCAGCGATCAAGTTGGCAGGAGTCGGCGACAAATATTGATATTGCGCGCAGGTGTTTACGCCTGCCGCCACACAGGTCACGCGCGCCACCGACTTGTTGAAGTAGAAGGTCGAGCGCAACTGCTGTCCCCATTTGTGGTTGACCAAATTGGTCAGGTTTTCGATGTCGCCGAACACCGTGAACTTGGTGCCCAATGGCAGGGCAAGCTCCTGCTCGACGTGAAGATCGATCTTTGTAAAGGCCCTTGACCGGAAGGCGTTGCGTGGAGCGATCTTGCCAAGATAGTTTGCAAGGCCGCTGCCCGTGATGATGGCCTCTACCGCCGCATGCCTGCCTGGTAACCGGCAATCGGCAATCGGCAATCGAGTCGAAGTAATAGGTGCCGTTACCGGGGTTTACGAACAGGTTATAGGTATCGACACTCTAGAAATCGGCCAGCAACCGCAGGTTATGGTCGATCAGACCATCGACACCGTAAGTGTAGAATGCGGTGCCGTGGAACTGGTTGGTCCCGATTTCCGGATCGCGTTGGCCGTGCCCCCCTGGAAAAAGCCGTCACGGACGTCATACGGGGCAATCTTTGTCTGGAATTGTTCAATCGCGTCAATTGGCACCGGCCCGCGACGCGATGGCAGTCCGTCGGGATTGAGGCCGAAACCATCGGTGATGGGAACGCCGTCGATGGTGAACCGGTTGTAACGGGCGTTCTGCCCGGCAAAGCTGACGTTCCGGCCGCTGGTGCTGCTGGTTTCGAGAGTGGCGAACGGGTCGCGCCGTATCAGGTCGCGAATGTCGCGGTTGATGCTGGCGATCTGCGAAATCTGCTCGGCGCCAAGGACGGTGGCCGGTCCCTTGAAACAGAGCTCGCCTTCGTAAGTTTCGATGCCGTTACGACAATGTGGCTACCGCCGCCGGCAAGCATCGCAGAACGAAACTTATCGAATTCGTGGTGTAAAATGACACGTCTACGGACTCAGTGGCCGGTGGGCACGTTGGTTGTGTTGGTCGCGCGCGGGGCCAGCCAGACCAGGATGGCGGACAGCACGAATGCCCCCCCGGCAATCAGAAAAACCTGGATCATGCCAAGGGTCGATGCCTGAACCTCGACCAATCGGTCGAGCGTCGCACGCGCCTGTTCCAGCGACATTCCGGCTTGCTGAAGTGTCGAAATCGTGGCTCCCGGATTGTTCAGCATCGGCACCAGGTCGGCACGCGACGCGCGCGACGCATTGTCCCAGGCGGTGGTCGCCAGCGCGGTGCCGACGGCACCCGAAAGCGTGCGAGTAAAGCTCATCAGCCCGGCAGCCGAAACGGTTTCATTCGGGCGCACGCTGCTTAAGGCAATCGACGTCAAGCCAATGAAAAAGAACGGCATGCCGATCCCTTGGACCAGCTGGGGTAACGATAGCGTCCAGTAATCGGCGCTCGATGTCCACCCGGCGCGCATCAGCGACACCCCGGCCATCCACAATATCGCCGCACAGACCGTATAACGCAAGTCGACCTTGCCGATCAGTCGGGCGGCGAAGGGAGAAAGTATGACGGCAAAGACACCGACCCACGCAACGGTGTAGCCGGAATCGGTAGCAGTATAGCCGACGATCTGCTGCAGCCACAGCGGCATCAATACAACGCTCGCGAAAAAGGCACCATAAGCGAGCGAGATCGACAGCGTCCCGGCGGTAAAGCCACGATGCCGGAATATCCGAATATCGACGATCGGATCGTCGGTCGTCAGTTCCCAGATGACGAACGCGGCCAGGCCGACGACGGCAACGATCGCAAGCACGACAATATAGGGTGAGCCGAACCAGTCGTTCTCCCGGCCCGTGTCGAGCATAATCTGGAAGGCAGCAACGAACAGCACCAGCAATGCCAGCCCACCGAGATCGATGCGACGCTTTACGACGGTGGTTTCGTAGGGAACGATCAGCCGCGACACCGCAAATATGCAGAGAGCCACGACGGGCAAGTTGATGAAAAATATCCACGGCCACGACCAGTTATCGCTGATCAGGCCACCGAGGATGGGGCCAACGATTGGCGCCGAGGTCGTCGTCATCGCCCAGATGCCGAGGCCAAGTGCCGCCTTATTCTTTGGGAATATCCGCAGCAGCAACGTCTGGGACAGCGGCATCAGCGGTCCACCCGACAGCCCCTGGAGAATACGGAACGTCACCAGCATCCCCAGCGTCCCCGAAACCCCGCACAGGAACGAAAACACCGCAAAGCCGCACAGCGATATGATAAACCACCGCACGCTGCCAAACCGCGACGACAGCCACCCGGTCAGGGGAACGCTGATCGCGTCGGCGACGGCGTAACTGGTGATGACCCAGGTCCCTTGCGTCGGCGAAACCGCGAGGCCACCGGCAATGTGGGGCACCGAGACGTTGGCGATCGTTGTGTCGAGAACCACGACGAAATTGGCAAGCGCCAGCGAAAACGCCGCTAGCAGGAGCTTTGCACCGGTCAGCGGCGCTGGCTCGGACGCTGGTTGGTCAGGCACGCTCGCCATTACTAGTTGCGTCCGTTGTCGCCACGAGTATCGATCGTCGCCGTCATCGAGAGGCCCACCCGCAGCGGATGGACGCGCAGTTCACCGGCGTCCAGCGTAACCCGAACGGGCAGGCGCTGAACAACCTTGATCCAGTTGCCGGTCGCATTTTGTGCCGGGATAAGCGAGAACGCCGCACCGGTGCCACCGGCATAGCCCGTCACGCGACCATGATAAACGACGTCACTGCCGTAGAAATCGGAGGTGAGTTCGACTGGCTGGCCGACCCGGACCCGCCCGAACTGACTTTCCTTGAAATTGGCGTCGACATAGACCGTTGCGAGGGGGACGAGCGTCATGATCGGCGCACCGGCAGCAATCCGCTGGCCAACCTGCACCTGGCGATTGGCAACGATACCATCGATCGGGGCACGAATGACCGTGCGCGACAGGTCCAGCCTAGCCTTGTCGAGACGCGCCCGCGCCGATGCCACATCGGGTGTCGTCGAGATGGTTGTGCCCCGGGTCAGGGCCTCCGTCGCCGCTGCCTCGCTCAATGCCGAGGATCGCACCGCCTGCGCCGTCGCGATGCCCGCCGCAGCCAGATCACGGGCCGCCCTGGCTGCCGAGAAGGAGGCGCGAGCGGACGACAATTCCTCGCCCGAGACAGCGCCACTCCCCACCAGCGCCTCGCGCCGGGCCAGATCGACACGCGCGCGTTCGAACTGGGCGGCCGCGTCGGCGGCCTTGGCGCGTGCCTGCGCAATATCGGCGTCGCGGGCCTGGACCTGGGCGCGCGCAGCGCCGACGTTGGCGGCGGCCTGTCCGTATTTTTGCTGGGCCAGGAACAACGCGGCTTCGGCAGTCGCGACGTCGACCTTGGCATCGGCGTCGTCGATGACGACCAGCACGTCACCCTTGTGGACGACCTGCGTGCCACCGACGCGCACTTCGCGGACCGCTCCGGCCACCAGCGGCGTGACTTGCGCCGTGTCTGCGCCGACATAAGCATTGTCGGTGTGAACCCGGCCAGCCTGGGTCAGGAAATACCAGACGCCCCACAGGATCGCGACTACCACCACGACCGCGGCAAGGATAAGGAACAGCGTCTTGCGCCGCGCGGCCTTGTCCACCGGCGACTTTTCGTCAGCTAGGGCCGTGTCGGACGGAAATTCGGAAGGATGGGCGTCGGCCATTATCTGGCTCCTGATGAAATGCGAGTGTCGTGATAGCCGCCGCCAAGTGCGCGGATCAGGGCAATGTCAAGGACGATACGACGTGCCTCCAGGTCGGCGACGGCGCGCCGACTGATGAGAACCGTGTCGTCGCCATTGAGGACGGGCAGTTGGTTCGACAGGCCACCTCGATACCGGATCGCAGCGATCTTGCGCGCTTCCTCGGCTGCAGCCAGAGCCTGGCGCTGTTCGGCCAGCCGGACATCGGCCGCTTGGCGGCTTGTCAGGGCATCGGCGGTCTGCTGAAGTGCGATGATCAACGTCGCATCGTAGCGCGAGACAGCTTCGTCATAATCAGCCCTGGCACCGCGATACCTTCCTGCCAGACGCCCGCCATCGAAGATTGGCAAACTGAAGGCCGCGCCGCCGTTACCATAACTCGATCCGCTTTCGAATAGCTTACCCAGCCCCAGGGATTGCAGGCCCACGATCGCCGACAGGCTGATGTTGGGATAAAAGTCAGCCTTTGCGACCTTGATCCGCTTTGCCGCGGCCTCGGCACGCAGTCGAGCGGCGACGATATCCGGGCGTCGTCCGACCAGATCGATCCCCGCGTTCGAAGGAATCCCGACACCTGTTTCGCGCAAAGTCGGGCGCACGATCCGCCGGCCACGGTCGGGACCCGCACCCACCAGTGCGGCCAGTCTATGGCGCGTCAGGGCAATCGATTCGTCGAGTGCGGCAATATCGGCGCGCGCTGCCGGGACGCGCGATTCGGCCTGGCGGAGACTGCCGCGGGTGTCGACGCCGACGGCCACGCGCTGGCTGGTGAGGTCAACGGTCGCCTGCCGTATCTTAAGCGCGTCCTCTGCCACATCGCGTTGCATGTAATATTGCGCAAGCTGTGCGTAATTGGTCGCAATATCCGTGCTGAGCATCAGCCGGGCCTGCTCCAGATCAACGCGCACCGCCGCCGCCTCCGAGGTTGCCGCTGCCAGCGCGGCCCGGTCCTTGCCCCATATATCAAGGTTAAAGGAAAAGCTGCCGCTCAGCCTGCCTGTGTCCTGGATTCCTTTGGGCACGAACTGGGCGGGTATCCCCAGGTTGTAGCTTTGCTTGTTGCCACCCGCGATGCCATCGAGCGTTGCGCTGGGCAGCAAGGCCGCCCCCGCCTGCTGCGACATCGCATCGGCCGCGCGGACCCGAGCGGTCGCGGTTGCCACGTCAGGCGATCCGACAAGCGCTTCGTCGATCAACTGTGACAAGGCAGCGTCGCCAAATGTCGTCCACCATCGGTCTACTGGCCACCCAACCGCCGTTCCAGGAAGCGAAAGGGTAGCAGCCAGCGACGCCGCATCGCGCGGAGCGGGTGCCTGTCCCAGTCTGGGCATAGTGGCGCACCCGCCAACACAGGCAGCCAGAACGAGGGGGACAACGAGCAAACGCATTTTTTCTAAACCGTACTATCTGGTACACCGGATGGAAGGTGCCCAATTCACTGAATCGAGCCGGTTGTCAATCGCAATGATACTTGATAGTACATTTCTCATGGCCACTGCACTTTTGCCCAACGCCCCACTTCAGGATTCGCGCCGCTGCGCTTTCGTTGACGCAGCAAGACTCGCTTTTTTCGAGAATGGTTATGCGAGCACGACGATGTCGGCAATTTCCGCAGCGGTCGGCGGATCAAAGACGACGCTGTGGTCGTATTTCCCGTCGAAAGAAGCATTGTTTGCGGCTGTGATCGACGAAATCGTCGAACAATATGGTTGCGCCCTGTCCGTGGAATTCTCCCCGGACCAACCGGTGGACAATGTCCTTGAGCATTTTGCGGCCGCCATGCTTTCGACAATGCTATCCCCGCCGATCATCAGTCTCCACCGTTTGGTCACCGGCGAAGCAAGGCGTTTCCCCGAAATCGGCCAAATGTTTTATGAACGAGGTCCGAAACGAGGCAAGGCCCGCTTGGCGGTCTATATCCAGTTACTGATGGACGACGGGCGCCTGCGTGCCGGGGACGCCGCAATTGCCGCCCGCCAGTTCGCCGCAATGTGCCAGGGCAATGCATTCCAGAAGGCGCTCTATAGCGTCGAGTCTCCGAGCCCCGACGTGGTGGCTCGTGACATTACTGCGGCCATCGACTCTTTTCTGCGGGCCTGGGGACCCGACATTTCCCGTTAAGCTAGACGTCGTCGCCCATTCGCAGCGCCGCGATGAACGCCTCTTGCGGGATGCTGACGCTGCCATATTCGCGCATCCGTTTCTTACCCTCTTTCTGCTTGTCGAGCAGCTTCTTCTTTCGGCTGATGTCGCCGCCATAGCATTTCGCAGTGACATCTTTGCGCATTGCGGCGATGGTCTCACGCGCGATGACCTTGCCACCGATGGCCGCCTGGATCGGGATTTTGAACAGATGGCGGGGGATCAAATCCTTCAGCCGCTCGCACATCCCCCTGCCCCGCGCTTCGGCGGTGCCACGATGAACGATCATGCTGAGGGCATCGACGGGCTCGGCATTGACCATGATGTTCATCTTCACCAGATCGCCCTCACGGTGGCCGATCTGGTGATAGTCGAAACTGGCGTACCCGCGTGAGATCGACTTCAACCGGTCATAGAAATCGAAGACCACCTCGTTCAACGGCAACTCATAGGTCACCTGCGCGCGGCCACCGACATAGGTCAGGTTCTTCTGGATACCGCGACGATCCTGGCAAAGTTTCAGGATCGACCCGAGATATTCGTCCGGCACATAAATCACCGCCTCGATCCACGGCTCTTCTATGAAGTCGATCCGGCTTGCATCGGGCATATCGGCGGGGTTGTGGAGTTCGATGACTCCGCCACCGTGGTTCATGTGAATTTCATAGATCACGCTTGGTGCGGTGGTAATCAGGTCCAGGTCATATTCGCGGGTCAGGCGCTCCTGAATGATCTCCAGGTGGAGCAACCCAAGGAATCCGCACCGAAAGCCGAACCCCAGGGCCGCGCTGCTTTCGGTTTCAAAGCTGAAGCTGGCATCGTTCAGCCGCAGCTTGCTGATGCTCTCGCGCAGTTTTTCGAAGTCGTTGGCATCGACCGGGAACAACCCGCAGAACACCACCGGCTGCACTTCCTTGAAGCCCGGCAATGCCTCCAAGGCAGGCCGCTTGGCATCGGTCACCGTGTCACCGACGCGGGTCTGCGCCACTTCCTTGATTTGTGCGGTGATGAAGCCGATCTCGCCCGCCGCCAGTTCGGGAAGGATTTCCATCTTGGGCCGCATGCAGCCGACGCGGTCGACCAGATGCTTGGTGCCCGCTGCCATGAACTGGATTTCCTGACCTTTACGCAGGACACCGTCGATCACGCGGATCAGGATGACGACGCCAAGGTAGGGATCGTACCAGCTATCCACCAGCATCGCCTTCAACGGGGCGTCGCGGTCACCCTTGGGCGGAGGGATCCGTTCCACGATCGCGTCCAGCACTTCCTCGATACCGATCCCCGACTTGGCCGACGTCATCACCGCGCGCGACGCGTCGAGGCCGATGATGTCCTCGATTTCCTTGCGCACCATTTCCGGCTCGGCGGCGGGCAGGTCGATTTTGTTGATAACGGGCACGATCTCATGGTCATGCTCGATCGACTGGTAAACATTGGCGAGCGTCTGCGCCTCGACACCCTGCGCCGCATCGACCACCAGCAGCGCTCCTTCGCACGCGGCGAGGCTGCGGCTGACTTCATAGGCGAAATCGACATGGCCCGGCGTGTCCATCAGGTTGAGCTCATAGCCCTTCCAGTTCAGGCGTACCGTCTGCGCCTTGATCGTGATGCCGCGCTCTTTTTCGATGTCCATGTTATCCAGGACCTGCGACGACATTTCGCGTGCGGTCAGGCCGCCGGTCGTCTGGATCAACCGGTCTGCCAGTGTGGACTTGCCGTGATCGATATGGGCGATGATCGAGAAATTGCGGATCTTGTCGAGAGGTGTCATCGCCCGCGCCTAGCAGGGGATCGCGCACGAGTCAGCCGGACAAGTCACATCGATGCACAAAGGGTCGCTTTCCGTTATATTTTTCGGCATACGACCTCTTAAGGGCGCAAAAAACTATCCATTTCGAAACGGGGAATATGATGTTTAGAAAAGCTTTGCTTGCCGGAGCCGCGTGTTCGCTCGTGGCGACCGGTCCCGCATTTGCCGGACCTGCCAGACCATCAGGTACGCAACGCACCCAGGAAGCGGCAATGACCGACGTTCCGCGCTGCACGCGCAAACTGGGCACCGTGTCGGTCATGGACGGTGACGACCCATCGGGCTGGACGCAATTCCAGCTGACCGGTCCGCAAAAACTGATCAAGGTGCTGGTGCAGCGATCGGGTTGCTTCAACTTGGTCGATCGCGGCTCGGGTCTCAGCGCGGCGCAGCGCGAACGCGACATCGGTGGCGACCTTGGCCTTCAGCGGCGCTCAAACGTCGGGCAGGGCCAGATCAAGGCAGCCGATTACGTTCTGGTTGCCGAAGTCCAGGCGTCGAACCGCAACTCGGGCGGCAGCGCCATCGGTGCTGGCATCGGCGGGCTCGTTGGTGGCCGCTTCGGCGGGCTCGTCGGCGGGATCGGCAGCAAGAAGATGGAGGCGAATACCGTCCTGTCGCTGACCAACGTCCGCACGACCGAAACCATTGCGGTCCAGGATGGCTATGCTGTCAAGAACAGCCTGAGCTTCGGTGCCGGTGGCGGCGCGGGCTTTTTCGGCGGCGGTGCAGCGGCAGTCGGCGGCGGTTACGACAATACCGACATCGGTCGCATCGTGACGCTGGCCTTCATCCAGGCGTATTCAAAGATGGTCATGGACCTTGGGCTGGTTCGCCCGGGCAGCGTCGGCACCGCCGAAGCCACGCCGACCAAGACCTATACCGCGATGGGATCTGTCGCGATGCGCGCGACTGCCGCGCCGGGAGGACGCGTCGTTCGGACCGCGCCCGGAGGCACGATCCTCTATCCGACCGGCCGCAAGGAGGGTTTGTGGTGGGAAGTTACGGATGAAAACGATAACACCGGCTGGGTCCTCAACACCCGGCTCGCACCCTCGCAATAATCCAGCATGATCCTGTCATCCCCGCCGGTAAGCCACCGGCGGGGACGACTTGCGCCGCTTGGCAAATCGCCTAGCATCGGCCCTGACGATGACGTCGGGAGAGCAAAACATTGCGCCACATTGCCATTATCGGATCGGGTCCCGCCGGATATTATACTGCCGAGGCCTGCCAGAAAGCTTTCGGCGACGACGTCCGCATCGACATCATCGACCGGATGCCCGTCCCCTACGGCCTCATCCGCACGGGCGTTGCACCTGACCACCAGTCGATCAAGGCCGTTGCGCGGCGCTTCGAAAGCGTTTCGCTCAGCGACAACGTCCGCTTCGTCGGCAATGTTGCCGTCGGTCGCGACGTGGGCATCGCCGAACTTCAATCACTTTACGACGCGGTCGTGCTCGCCACTGGAGCACCTGCGGACCTGAAGCTCGACGTTCCCGGTGCCGACTTGCCCGGCGTCACTGGGTCGGCGGCGTTCGTCGGCTGGTATAACGGCCACCCCGATTTCGCCGATCTTGACCCGCCGCTGCAGGGTCCCGGGGCGGTCGTGGTCGGCAACGGCAATGTCGCACTCGACGTCGCGCGCATCCTCAGCAAGACCCGTGGCGAATTCGCGGGCTCGGATATCGCCGGGCATGCCCTCGATGCGCTCGATCATTCGGGGATCACCCGCGTGACCTTGCTCGGGCGGCGCGGGCCGCACCAGATCGCCATGACACCGAAGGAACTGGGTGAACTCGGGCGCCTGGAACGTGCCCAGCCGTTCGTCGCGCACGCCCATCTGCCGCATGACGATGAAGATGCCAGCCTGGAACCCGGGTTGCGCAAGTCGGTCGGCCATCTCCGCAGCTTTGCCGCAACCGAACACGGCGGAAAGGCAATCGCCATCGACTTCGACTTTTACGCACGGCCCGTCGCGATCGAGGGCGATGGCCGGGTGGAGCGCATCGTCGTCGAACGCACTCGCCTGGATGACCGGCAACGCCCGGTCGGCACCGGTGAAACCTATGCCATCCCCGCCAGCCTCGTGATCGCGTGTATCGGATACCGCACGCCCCCGATCGACGGCGTCCCCTATGACGCGCGCCGGGGGCGGTTCGCCAACGACGAGGGTCGGATCCTGCCCGGCCTGTATTGCGTCGGCTGGGCGCGGCGCGGTCCAAGCGGGACAATCGGCACCAACCGGCCCGACGGCTATATGATCGCCGATCATATCGTTGCCGATATCGCAGCAGGCGCGGGGAAGACCGGACGCGCCGGCCTCGATGCGCTGCTTGCCACCCGCGCGGTCGATGTCGTGACCTTTCGCGACTGGCAAAAAATCGAAACCGCCGAGGCCGCCCGCGCCCGCGCCGGAGCACCGCGCGAAAAGTTCGTGGACGTCGCGGACATGCTCGCAGCCGGCCATTCGGAACAGGGTTGATGCCCGCGAGACGCTTCGCTAAATACCGCTGACTGCTGCGCCTCGGCGTGACATTCGACGGTCGGGGAATAGCTCAGCCCGGTAGAGCACTGCCTTCGGGAGGCAGGGGCCGGAGGTTCGAATCCTCTTTCCCCGACCAGTGATCCAGCCTGACGATCTGACTATTTCGCAACGGCGGCGGCAATGAAACTGTTGCTGCTCGCGAGCAATTTCTCACGCGCGGACGAATTTTCCAGCTGATGATCAAGCCCTGGAAAGGTGATCAGGTCGACCTTGGCTCCGGCTGACCGCAATCGCGACGCCATCAGTGTCGATTCGGCATAGTCAACGTTCGCGTCCATTGTGCCATGGATCAGCAGCACGGGCACCTTGATCCTTTGCGCGTTCTGGGCAGGCGACCCCGCAACGATATGCGGCCCCGAACCGATATATTGCTGCGACAGCCGGTCGTCGGTCCAACCCGCACGTTCCCGCTTTAGCATTGCGAGGTCGGTCACCGGCGCGATCGCTACCACCGCCTTGAACAGGTCGGGTGCAACCACAGCCGATTGAAGCGCCGCATATCCGCCATAGGACCAGCCGACGACGGCAAGGCGAGCGGGGTTGGCAATGCCCTGTTTGACCAGCCAGCGACCGGCGTCGGTAACGTCACCGATGGCGATCTGCCAAGACTGGAAGCCGTTCTTTTCGAACCAGGAATCACCATAGCCCGACGAGCCCCGGAACTGCGGCTGCAGCACGGCATAGCCTTGGCTTGCATAATATTGCGGAAGCCAGTCGAAACCCCATTCGTCGCGCGACGCGGGGCCGCCATGGGGTAGCACGATGGCCGGCAAACCCTTGGCACTTGTGATGTTCGGAGGCAGCGTCAGATAGGCCGGGATCAGCGTTCCGTCCGCCGCCGGATAGGTGATCGCTTTCATGTGGCCCAGCGACCGCCCCTCGAGTTGGGGTCGCGCCGGAAAGAGGATGTGAAGGTCACGCTTGTCGCGATCGTAGAGATAATACACGCCCGGATCGTCGTCGCTCCCGGCAAAGATAAGCAGCTTTCGCTCGTCGATGCTCGAGTCCACGATCCGCATCAGGGGCTGCTTGGGCACCGCTTTGCCGAGCGACACCATCAGGTTCTGCAATGCGACGTCGAAAAAAATCATGCTGCGCGCATCGGTCTGATAGGTCGCGCCGACCACCCGGTTGCGGCGTCCGATCTGCACCAGGTCGTCGATATCGACGTCGGGTCGGCTGGCAACCATCCGTTCGGTCGAAGTTCCATCGAGCGCCATCGAGTAGATCGCGTTGCGCCCGTCGGCGTGCTTGAACCCGTACGCGATATTCAACGTTGGGCTTACCGCCAGGGGCATGAAACCAGTCTTTGCCTCGTCGTTATATTGCGACAGTCTTTGCCAAGCGCTCTCGCCCGCCTTGCGAAAGAAATAGGTGTTGACGCCAGTCTGCATCCCGCCGGTGTCGTGGCCTTCTGAGCCATAGATGCGGACTGCGCCTAGCCCGTCGGACAGATAGGTAAAGGCGTCGCGTCGCGGCGCTTCGACGGCGCGCACCGATCCGGTCCGGGTGTCGACCAGGTCAACCGCAAGCCCTTCGCTGCTAGACCCCAATTTGCTGCCGATCCTGTCGTCGGGTAGGTGGGGCCGGGACATAAGGACGACACCATCCTGCCCGGGCAGCCAGTCGATAACGTCGCCTCCACCAAGTAGCAGTCCGCGGCTGTTGGCATTCTGGCGACTGCTGATCTGCTTTAGGTTGGTCCCGTCGATGTCGATTGCAAACAGTCGCGAGAACGAGACCTTGCGGCCATCGACATCGGTCGTGCCATAGATCATGCACACCAGCCGCGCGTTCGACACCCAATGGCACCGCTTCAGACGCTCGCCGACTCGGTTGCTCGCGATGACGGCGCGCGGCACAGCGTTTTCGGTCACGCCGCGGACGACGAGGATCGAGCCAACGTCGGTCGGCGTCAGGTAGGCAACCTGCGTCCCGTCGGGTGACAGGCTGACCTGCTCGACCGCTTCACGCGCGCCGAAGGCAGCCGCATTGTCGGGCGACGTTTGTGCGAAAGCGGTTGCGGAGGATGCCAATCCGATGAACAGCGCCAGCCAGTATTTTGCTTTCACTCAAGTTCCTGTCTGACCGACTGAACGGATGGCCTGATCCCACCCTCGACAAATGTATAGCTCTGGCTGTGTCCGAAGCAAGATGGCTCGCCTTTCCACAAAGGCTGCGTGATGATGGACGCAGGCACGCTCCCGACGCTAAGGATCGATGAACGGCCAGAGCGGGCCGACTCAATCAGGAGAGACGTGTGGCCGATGATTTATTCCCGGTGCCCCCAGCCTGGGCACGCGACGCGAAAATCGATGCCGCACGCTATACCACCGACTACGCCCGCTCGCTGTCCGATCCAACGGGATATTGGCTGGAACAGGCGCAGACTCTCGACTGGATCACGCCGCCTAAGCTGGCCGATGAGAGCAGTTTTGCCGAGAGCGATTTCGGGGTGCGCTGGTTTGCCGATGGTGTCCTGAATGTTTCGGCCAATTGCCTCGACCGCCATCTGTCAACGCGTGCCGAACAGGTCGCCATCCTCTGGGAACCCGACAGTCCCGATGCCGATGTCCGCCGCATTACCTATGCGCGACTTCACGCCGATGTCTGTCGCCTCGCCAACGTCCTGAAAGCGCACGGCGTGGCAAAGGGCGACCGGGTCACCCTATACCTGCCGATGATCCCCGAGGCCGCCGTCGCGATGCTCGCCTGCACCCGCATCGGCGCGATCCATTCGATCGTGTTCGGCGGCTTTTCGCCCGATGCGCTGGCGGGCCGAATCACCGATTGCGACAGCCGCATCGTTATCACCGCCGACGAAGGGCGGCGCGGGGGCAAGGTCGTGCCGCTAAAAACCAATGTCGACGCCGCCGCCGCGCTGGTGACCTGCCTCGACGCCGTTATCGTCGTGTCGGTCACCGGCGGCGACGTGCCCATGACGCCGGGCCGCGACCATCGCTATGCCGATGTCATGGCCGCTGCCGACCCGGTTTGCCCGCCCGAGCCGATGAATGCCGAAGACCCGCTGTTTCTGCTGTACACCAGCGGTTCGACCGGCAAACCGAAGGGCGTCGTCCATACGACCGCAGGCTATTTGTTGTGGGCTAGTCTGACGCACAGCCTCGTCTTCGATTACCGCGACGGAGACATATTCTGGTGCGCGGCCGATGTCGGCTGGGTCACCGGCCATAGCTATATCGTCTATGGCCCACTCGCGAACGGCGCGACGACTTTGATGTACGAGGGCGTGCCCAATTGGCCGACCCCGGCGCGAATCTGGGAAATCGTGGACAAGCATCAGGTCAACCAGATCTATCTGGCGCCCACCGCCCTGCGTTCGCTGATGCGCGAAGGCGATGGCTTTGTAAAATCGACCAGTCGCGCCTCGCTGAAGCTGCTCGGCACCGTCGGCGAGCCGATCAATCCAGAGGCTTGGCGCTGGTATCACGAGGTTGTCGGCGAGGGGCGCTGTCCGATCGTCGATACCTGGTGGCAGACCGAGACCGGCGGTCACATGATCACCCCCTTCCCCGGCGCGACCGCGCTGAAACCGGGGAGTGCAACAATGCCCTTCTTCGGCGTCGAGCCGATGCTGGTGGATGCCGATGGCAAAGTGCTGGAGGGCGCGGCCGAGGGCAACCTCGTCATCGCACGGAGCTGGCCCGGCCAGATGCGCACCGTCTGGGGCGACCACGAACGGTTTTTCCAGACCTATTTCAGTACCTATCCCGGCACATATTTTACCGGCGACGGATGCCGCCGCGATGCCGATGGCTATTACTGGATCACAGGACGGGTCGACGACGTCATCAATGTCTCAGGCCACCGCATGGGCACCGCGGAGGTCGAATCCGCGCTGGTGCTCCACCGCAGCGTGGCCGAGGCCGCCGTCGTCGGCTTTCCGCACGAGATCAAGGGACAGGGTATCTATGCCTATGTCACGCTGAACGTGGGCGAGGAACCGAGCGACGCGCTGCGCCAGAAACTGGTGAAGTGGGTGCGGATGGAAATCGGCCCCATCGCCACTCCCGACGCACTTCAATTCACGCCGGGACTGCCGAAAACGCGCAGCGGCAAGATCATGCGCCGTATCCTTCGCAAGATCGCGGAGGGTGATGTCTCGACCCTTGGCGACACGTCGACGCTGGCCGATCCGGGCGTGGTCGACGATTTGATCGCAAACCGGGTGGGGTGAGGATTGGAGTTGCTCCTCACCCGTCACCCCGGCGCAGGCCGGGGCCTATACGGCTGTCGGATCGGGAGCTCCTCTTTCGGAAACCCGTATAGGCCCCGGCCTTCGCCGGGGTGACGGTGATGTTGCGGCGCCGGGCGAGTGTCTGCACCCTCTTTTTTAGTGCCTTTTCCGCATATTTTCCCTATGACCCTTTAATGACAGACACACCGACAGATGCCCTCCCCGAAAACGTCCCGAACGCCAACGAATATGGCGCCGATTCGATCAAGGTTCTCAAAGGCTTGGACGCTGTTCGCAAGCGCCCCGGAATGTATATCGGTGACACCGATGACGGGTCGGGTCTGCACCACATGGTGTTCGAAGTTTCAGACAATGCCATCGACGAAGCGCTGGCCGGGCATTGCGACCGGATAGAGATCACGCTGAATCCCGATGGCTCGGTTACGGTCGAGGATAATGGTCGTGGCATTCCCACCGGTATCCATTCGGAGGAAGGCGTTTCAGCGGCCGAGGTTATCATGACCCAGCTTCATGCGGGCGGTAAGTTTGAGAACACGTCGAACGACAATGCCTATAAGGTTTCGGGCGGGCTTCACGGCGTCGGCGTTTCGGTGGTCAATGCGCTCAGCGAATTTCTGGACCTGACGATCTGGCGCGATGGCATTGAGCATTACATGCGCTTCGCCTTCGGTGATGCCGTCGCGCCGCTGAAAGTCGTTGGTCCCGCCCCAATCGGTAAAAAGGGGACGAAGGTCACGTTCCTGCCCTCGCCCGCGACATTCAAGATCATCGAATTCGACTTCGACAAACTCGAGCATCGATTTCGCGAATTGGCCTTCCTGAATTCGGGCGTGCGGCTGTTCCTGATCGATGCGCGTCATGAGGAGCGCAAGGAAGTCGGGCTGTATTACGAGGGCGGGATTGCCGCGTTCGTGAAATATCTCGATCGCGCAAAGTCACCGCTGTTTCCCGAGCCAATCTCGGTCACAGGCCAGCGTGACGACGTCAGCATCGAGGTCGCACTCGAATGGAACGATTCCTACTACGAAAACGTGTTGCCGTTCACGAACAACATTCCTCAGCGCGACGGTGGCACCCATCTGGCTGCATTCCGCGCCGCGCTGACCCGCACGTTGAACAACTATGCCGAGAAGTCGGGAATGTTGAAAAAGGAAAAGGTCACGCTAACCGGCGACGATATGCGCGAGGGACTGACTGCGATCGTCTCGGTAAAGCTGCCCGATCCGAAATTCAGCAGCCAGACCAAGGACAAGCTGGTGTCTTCCGAAGTCCGCCAACCGCTGGAAAGCCTGATGGCGGACAAGATGGCCGAATGGCTGGAGGAAAACCCGGCCCACGCGAAAAGCATCATCCAAAAGACCATCGACGCCGCCGCCGCGCGCGAAGCCGCCAAGAAGGCGCGCGAACTGACCCGGCGCAAGGGCGTGATGGACATCGCCAGCCTGCCGGGGAAACTCGCCGATTGCCAGGAGCGCGACCCTGCGAAATCGGAACTGTTTCTGGTCGAGGGAGAGTCGGCAGGCGGTTCGGCAAAACAGGGCCGCGACCGCCATTACCAGGCAATCCTGCCCCTGCGCGGCAAAATCCTGAACGTCGAGCGCGCGCGCTTCGACCGAATGCTGTCGTCGAAGGAAATCGGAACGCTGATCCAGGCGATGGGAACGGGAATCGGGCGCGACGATTTCAACCTCGCCAAGCTGCGCTATCACAAGATCGTCATCATGACCGACGCCGATGTCGATGGCTCGCATATCCGCGCGCTGCTGCTGACCTTCTTTTATCGCCAGATGCCCGACATCATCAACGCCGGGCACCTCTACATCGCCCAGCCGCCGCTTTACAAAGCGGCGCGCGGACGCAGCGAAGTCTATCTGAAGGACGACGCCGCGCTCGACGATTATCTGGTAGAGGCGGGCGTCGCCGGGACGCGGCTCGAAAGTGCGGGCGGCGCGCGTGCAGGTGAAGACCTCCGTGGGCTGGTCAATCACGCTCGCCGGATGCGTGCGCTGATGAAATATGTCCCGCGCCGGTATGACCCAACCATTATCGAAGCGTTCGCGCTGATGGGCGCGCTAGATCCGAGCCTCGCCATCGACGGGCGTCAGGAAGCCGCGAACCGGTCCGCACAATGGCTGAATCGCGCCGATCCCGAAGCCAAGTGGAGCGCGCGCATTGCCGCCGAGGGTGGCTATCACCTCGAACGCCTGTGGCGCGGCGTGACCGATCATCACATCATCGAATCGGCATTCCTGATATCGCAGGAGGCGCGTCGGCTTCACGCGCTGATGGCCGAACAGTCGGAAAGCTATGCCGCCATATCGCGACTGGTGACGGTCGCAAAGGCCCCCGCCCCTGTTGCAGAAATCGCTCCGAAAACGGTTGCCGATGGCGACGATGTGGAGGTCGAAGCAGAAGACACCGCGCCGATCAATACTAGGGGCATTCACATCACCCGCCCCTCCGACCTGCTCGACGCGATCCTTGCTGCCGGGCGCAAGGGCCTGTCGATCCAGCGCTACAAGGGTCTGGGTGAGATGAACGCCGAACAATTGTGGGACACCACCCTCGACCCGCAAAACCGCGCGATGCTCCGCGTCGAGATTTCTCACGCCGACATGGCTGATGAAATCTTCACCCGGTTGATGGGCGACGTGGTGGAGCCACGACGTGAGTTCATTCAAGAGAACGCGCTGAACGTGGCCAATCTGGATGTTTGATCCGGCCTGATCGTCGTGATTGTCAGGGTTCGGCAATACGGCGATGGACCACCGCCATCCCCAGATCGGGATACCAGGCCCGTGCGCCTTCAGGTTCCGCATCGGCGGCGATTACGGCCAACTGGCGGTTAACTTTCGACCGGTGGTGCATCCGCGCGGTGTTTTCCTGGCCGATGTAGCAGCCCTTGGTGAAGCTGACCCCGTTCAACTCGCGGGCGTTCGCCTCCAGCCACAACGTCTTGTCCTGTCCCAGTTCGTCCGCCCCCTCCGCCACGCCAGCCGACAGGCGATGCGCGTGCCAGCCCGTCGCTCCACCATCGGGCGCGGCAATCCAGCGGTTGCCGAGCGCGGCGCTACGGGGGTCGGGTGTCGTCCCTTGGGTCAGCGACCAGTGCACCGCTAGCGCCGGATCGCGGGCGATGGTGATCGGACGGCGCAGGCGAAAGATGGACAGGCGACGGACCAGCGCCTCGGCCTGGGCCGCTTCGCAATCGATCAGGAGATCGTCACCGTCCGACCACACGATAAAATCGAACAACGCCTTGCCCTGCGGTGTTAGCAATCCGGCCCATACCGGCAGCGCCCCGGCGACGTCGTTGGTCACCAGCCCCTGCAGGAACCCGCGCACATCCTCTCCTGACAGCCGGATGACGGCGCGGTCGGGCAGAGTCGTGGCGGCTGATGTTGTTTCACTCATGCGGCTAATCTAGGGACTGGCCAGCGGAAACCCAAGCCGGAGCCCCAATGACCAACCGCCTCACGATCCGCCGACCCGACGACTGGCACGTCCACCTGCGCGATGGCGCGATGCTCGGCGGCGTCGTTGGCTATACCGCGCGGCAGTTTGCGCGCGCGATCGTGATGCCCAATCTGGCGACGCCGGTGACGACCGTGGCGGCCGCGACGGCTTATCGGGCACGGATCCTGGCCGCGCTTTCGCCGAGCACCGATTTCACGCCGCTGATGACCTGCTACTTGACCGATGCCGCCGATCCACAGGAAATTGCGAGAGGGTGGGAGCAGGGCGTGTTTGCCGCCGCCAAGCTCTACCCCGCCCACGCCACCACCAATTCGGCATACGGGGTCACCGACATCGCCAATCTGACGGCGACGCTGGAACGGATGCAGCAGATCGGGATGCCCCTGCTCGTGCACGGCGAAGTGACCGACCGCACCACCGACATCTTCGACCGCGAGGCCGTTTTCATCGACCGAACGCTCACCCCGCTCATCCGCGATTTTCCTGCGTTGAAAATCGTCCTCGAACATATCACCACCGCTGACGCCGTCGCGTTTGTGGACGACAGCGGACCATTGGTGGCAGCGACGATTACCCCTCACCACCTGATGCTCAACCGCAACGCCATGTTCGACGGCGGCATGCGGCCCCATGCCTATTGCCTGCCGGTTATCAAGCGCGAGCGCCACCGCCTGGCCCTGCGCAAGGCCGCCACGTCGGGTTCCTCGAAATACTTTCTCGGCACCGACAGCGCGCCGCATGCCACTTCGGTCAAGGAAGCCGCGTGCGGGTGCGCTGGGATTTTCAACGCGCCCCATGCCCTTGAAAGCTATGCCACCGTCTTTGACGAGGAGGGTGCGATCGACCGGTTTCAGGGGTTTGCTTCAGAAAACGGGCCCCGCTTTTATGGCCTGCCACAAAACGTCGGCACCGTGACGCTAGAGCGCTCACCCGTCGCCGTGCCTACCCACCTGACATGCGGCGAGACCGACGTCGCACCGTTTCAGGCCGGTGAGACGATCGGTTGGCGGTTCCTCGGCTAAAACGGCAGCCAGCGGCTTTTTTCGCTGAACTTCATCCAACCGATATTGGCGCCCAGCCGTAGCCCCACGCCCAGCCGGATGGGGATCAAGACGATGTCGCCACGCCGCAGGTAGGTCGCCGAAAAACCACCCACGAAATAGGCGCGCCCTTCGACCTGCGGGTAGCGTCGGTACAGTTCCTGGCTGTCGTAAAGGTTATAGACCAGCGTGAAGACCTTGGTCGCGTCGCCACCGACATCGAAACCGACCGACGGCCCGGTCCAATAGACTGGCCTTTGCCCCTCGACCTTGTGGCTGAGCGTGCCCGAGCCGTAGCGCAGCCCCACGACGAACGCGCCCGATGCCTCTCGTCCCGCGATATAGGCGCTGGGCTCACCCTGGTCCTTCAGGATCTTTTCAACCAATCCGGCAAGTCCCGCAGCACCCTTGCCGAACACCCCCTCGGCCGCGCCGATCAAATCGTCCTTGTGATAAGTCGGCGTGACCTGCGTAGCGAGCGAACTTGCCGGGGCCGCCGATGTCGACCCACTCGTCTCAAACGGGACCGTTGTCGAATCGGCGGGAGGGGGCGACCGGTACTGCGCGCCGGGGGCGTCCGAGCGCGTCTCGTATCCGCGCTCACCCGCCGCCGGCGGTGACACATCGGCCTGCGCGGCGGAATTGGGATCGACCGACCGGACCTGCGCCAGAACCGGCGTCGCCACCAGCGCGAAGGCGGCGGCTATCAATGAGAATACTGGCTTGCGTAACATGATCGACCCCCGGGACGCGCTCTGGCTGACAGGGTTAAGCGGGTTAACCCTGTCCGCGCAATGAACGACGCGCCAACGCGAGTCGAATTTGCGCCAGTCTGCCGCCGTTATGCGAGGTTGAACGCACCGCATGCGCCCGCTATAGGGCCAAGTTCGCTACCAGCCGGAGACGTGGGTGAGTGGCTGAAACCAACGGTTTGCTAAACCGTCGTGGCGAGTAATCGCCACCGCGAGTTCGAATCTCGCCGTCTCCGCCAGCGATTTGCCACCATCCGGGTGGCTTGCCCCCGCGCGCTGCGCCCGGCATAGGCGCACCTATGTCCGAACTTCTCAAGATCCGCCTACCCGATGGTTCCGTGCGAGAAGTGCCGCGCGGTTCGACCCCTGCCGATATCGCCGCCGCCATTGGCCCGGGCCTTGCAAAAGCCGCAATTGCCGGACGCGTGAACGGCGAAGTGCGCGATATCATGCGGCCGTTCGAGGGCGACGCGACACTGGCGCTGATCACGTCGCGCGATGAAGCCGATGCGCTGGAACTTGCTCGTCACGATTTTGCGCACATCCTCGCAGAAGCGGTGCAGAACGTGTTTCCGGGCACCCAGATTACATTCGGACCGTCGACCGATGACGGCTTTTATTATGATTTTGCACCTGCGGGCGACCAGTTTACCGAGGAAGACCTGCCCGCAATCGAAGCCGAAATGCGCGCCATCATCGGCCGCGATGAAAAGCTTGTGCGCGAGGTGTGGGATCGTGACGCCCTGATCGCGAAATGGCAGGCCGAGGGTGAAAGCTTCAAGGCGGAATGGGCCGCCACCCTGCCGACCGGCGAAGAACTGACGGTTTATCGGTCGGGCAAGTGGATGGACATGTGTCGCGGACCGCATCTGGCGTCGACCGGCAAGCTCGACCCGCAGGCGTTCAAGCTGACGCGCGTTTCGGGTGCCTATTGGCGCGGCGACCAGAACAACGCGATGCTCAGCCGCATCTATGGCACCGGCTGGCTGAACAAAAAGCAACTCGACGCGCACCTTGTCAGGCTTGAAGAGGCAGCGAAGCGCGACCACCGCCGCATCGCGCAGGAAATGGACCTGTTCCATCTCCAGTCCGAAGCACAGGGGTCGGTGTTCTGGCATCCGAAGGGTTATATCCTCTGGCGTCAGCTGGAGGCGTATATGCGCCGTCGTCTCGATGCGGCCGGATACAACGAAGTCAAAACGCCGCAGTTGATGGACGCCCGCCAGTGGGAGGCGTCGGGCCATTGGGGCAAGTATCGCGAAAACATGTTCGTGGTGCCCGACGAGATTCCCAATATCGAGGATGAAGGCCCGGTCCTGACCGGAACAAGCGACCTCATGGCGCTGAAGCCGATGAATTGCCCGGCGCACGTTCTGATATTCCGTCAGGGGATCAAGTCCTATCGCGATTTGCCGATGCGGCTGGCCGAATTCGGCTGCTGTCATCGCAATGAACCGCATGGCGCGCTGCACGGCATCATGCGCGTCCGCCAGTTCACGCAGGACGACGCCCACATTTTCTGCCGCGAAGACCAGATCGTCGAGGAAGTGCGCCTGTTTTGCGACCTGCTCGACGTCGTGTACAAAGACCTTGGGTTCGCACACTATGCGATCAAGCTGGCGCTGCGCCCCGACAAGCGGTTCGGTTCGGACGAAATGTGGGACCGTGCGGAGAACAACCTGCGCGATGCCGTCCGTCAGGCCGGCCGGATGGGCGTGGAATATGGCTGGGAGGAATTGCCCGGCGAAGGCGCATTCTATTCGCCCAAGCTGGAATTTCATCTGACCGACGCCATCGGCCGGACCTGGCAGTGCGGAACGATCCAGTTGGATTACGTCCTGCCCGAACGCCTGGACGCGTCTTATGTGGGCGAGGATGGTGCCAAGCACCGCCCCGTCATGCTCCATCGCGCGATCCTTGGTACATTCGAACGCTTCATTGGCATCCTGATCGAACATCACGCGGGCCGCTTCCCGCTGTGGCTGGCTCCGGTGCAGGCCGTCGTCGCGACCATTGTTTCCGAAACCGACAGTTACGCTCGCGATGTTGTGGCAGCGCTGACGGCGGCGGGGCTTCGTACCGATATCGACCTGCGGAACGAGAAGATAAACTATAAGGTTCGCGAACATTCGCTGGCCAAGGTGCCGCACCTGCTGGTGGTCGGAAAACGCGAAGCCGACCAGCGCACGGTGGCAATCCGGACGCTCGGTTCGGACGGCCAGCGGATCATGTCGCTCGAAGAAGCCGTGGCCATGCTTGCATCGGCAGCCCGCGCCCCCGATATGCTGTGATGCAACCGCGCCACGGTAACGTGGATTCGCGCGCGCGGGCTTTGCCAAAATGCCCGTAATCGCGTAAGGATCATGCAATTCTAACCGAAGCCAACTGAAACAATCGGAGTCCGCGCTATACCACCCCCAATGACTCGCCGCCCCATGGGGCAGGCGCCTATGCCGAATAACGGCCCCCGTTTCAACGAGTTCATCCAGTCGCAGAAGGTGCGGGTGATCGATGAGAATGGTGAAAATCTGGGTGTGATGCTGACCCGCGAGGCGATGGAAGCCGCGCGTGAAATCGGGCTCGATCTGGTCGAGGTGTCGCCGAACGCCGACCCACCGGTCGCCAAATATCTCGACGTGGGCAAGTTCAAGTACGAGGCGCAGAAAAAGGCGAACCTCGCGCGCAAGACGCAGCACACGCAAGAGATCAAAGAGATCAAGATGCGGCCGAACATCGACGATCACGATTATGATACCAAGATGAAAAAGATTTTCGAATTCATCGGTGACGGCGACAAGGTAAAGGTCACGCTGCGGTTCCGGGGACGTGAACTTTCGCACGGCCAGCTTGGCATGGCACTGCTGCAGCGCGTGCAGGGCGACATCGTCGAGATTGCGAAGATCGAACAGCATCCGCGCTTTGAAGGGCGCCAGATGTTGATGGTCGTTGCACCGAAATAAAACTGTCAAATAAATTGCGCGGCCTCAATTCTATCGGATTGGGGCCTCACGTTTCCGTAGCGTCATCCGTTGTAACACTGTTGCAAAAAAGCCGCGATATCTTTGAAAATGCGGATAAACCTGCTGCCTTGCTAGCTTGTCGGCCATAATGCGCTAATTCTTGTCTCAACGGAACAAAGTGTCCGGAACGAGGAGAGAATGATGCGCAAATTCCCATTCATGGTGTCAGTAGCTCTGTGTGCTATCGCCACCCCTGCCTTCGCACAGGATGCGTCCGCGCCGGCGCCAGCCGCCCCGCAGGCCAGCGATGCTACCGACGCTGGCAACAGCACTGGTGATATCATTGTCACGGCGACCCGCCGATCGGAGTCACTGGCGAACGTGCCCTTGGCGGTATCAGCGGTTACCGCAGAGTCGCTGCAGAATTCGGGTGCAAACGACATTCGCCAGCTCAACCAACTTGCGCCGTCGCTGCTCGTTTCCTCCACTGGTTCAGAAGCAAACGGTTCGGCCCGTATTCGCGGCGTGGGTACAGTCGGCGACAATCCTGGCCTTGAAAGCTCGGTCGCGACCTTCATCGATGGTGTTTACCGCAGCCGTACCGGCGCTGGCCTGAACGACCTTGGCGAACTGGAGCGTATCGAAGTGCTGCGCGGCCCACAGGGCACGTTGTTCGGCCGCAACGCATCTGCCGGCCTGCTGAACATCATCACCAAGAAGCCCGAGTTCACCTTCGGCGGCACGGGCGAGGCGACCTATGGCAATTACGACTATTATCGTTTGTCAGCAGGCGTCACCGGCCCGATCACCGACACGATCGCCGCCCGGATCGACGGCGTGTATTCAAAGCGTGACGGCTATTTCCGCAATGTCGATGCCACTGGCAGGACGCTGAACCGCATCAACAATCGCGATCGCTATTTTGTACGTGGCCAGTTGCTGTTCCAGCCGACGACGGACATTTCGTTCCGGTTGATCGGCGATTACACGCATCGCCGGGAAGCGTGCTGCGCAGGCACGTACATCTCCACCGTCGAGACGTTCGATCCGACCCCCGGCGCGCCCGGCACCAATCCCGAACGCGATTATGCGACGCGTCCCAACCGGATCGTCGATATCCTCCAGAGCCTCGGCGGTATTTTCCCGGCGGCGGGCGACCCGTATAACCGACGCGTGGCGACGACCCCAGGGCGCAGCTATAATGGCAAGACGACCGACGGTGGTATCTCGGGAGAACTCAACTGGAATTTCGGAGGCGCCTCGCTGACGTCGATCACGGCGTATCGTGAGTATAAGGCGGAAACGCCGGGCGATTTCGACTATTCCAACGTCGATCTGCTGTTCCGCGCGAACGACGGCAATTCCTTCCGCAAGTTCAAAACCTTTTCGCAGGAGCTGCGGCTCCAGGGTTCGGCCTTTAATGACAAGCTCGACTGGCTGGTCGGCGGCTACTTCTCGAATGAGAAACTGCAGGTCAGGGACAATCTGCAATTCGGTTCGCAATATGGGGCGTTTGCCGCGTGCCGCATCGTTGCCACGATCAATCCGGCAGCGGTGCTTCGCAACCCGAATGCACCGGGTTGCCTCAGCCCAACCGGCATCGCCGCACTCAGCGCTCCGGCTCCGGTGGGCTTTGGTGCTGCGGCGCCGCTGTTTATCGGTGGCCTCAATCGCCTGAGTACGGTCAATAATGTCGGCGACAATCCGTCCGATTATTTCCAGCGCAGCCGCAACTACGCTATTTTCACCCACAACATAGTCCATGTGACCGACACGATCAGCGTAACGCTGGGGCTGCGGTACACCGATGAGAACAAGACGTTCCGCGCAAATTTCAATAACACGAACGCGGCGTGCCCTGCGCAACAGGCGATGTTCTCATCGTTCCTCACTGGTGGTGCAAATGCCGCCTTGTTGCCTGGCGTTGCACAGGCTCTGGCCCAGGGCATCGTCAACCTGACCTGCCAGGGGAACTCGACCACGGGCTTAAATGCACTGAACCTAAACGACAAGCGCAAGGAACATCAGTTTACAGGGACGGGCGTCATTTCGTGGAAGCCAACCACCGAACTGCTGACCTATGCCAGTTATTCGAAGGGCTATAAGGCTGGCGGCTTCAATCTCGATCGTTCGGCGCTCGGCAATCCGGTGTTCGCGCCGACTGACCCGCGTCAGTCGGGCGTCCGGGGCGCAGGCTTTGGTTCGTCCAACCTGCAATTCGATGCCGAAAAGGTCGACGCCTATGAAATCGGCTTCAAGTACAATGGCCGTCGCTTCAACCTAAATGTCGCCGCCTTCCGCCAGGATTTCAAAAATTTCCAGCTGAATACGTTTAACGGCTCGGTCTTCATCGTGCAGAACGTCGACAGTTGCGGAAACGATCTGGCGGGTGCCGATCGCGACAACTCCGGCGCGACCGGATCATGCGGGTCGGGCAAGATCAAGCCGGGTGTCCGGGCGCAGGGCGTCGAAGTGGAAGCATCGATCTACCCCTCGCGCAACGTCGCCATCACGGCTGGCTACACATATGCCCACACTCATTTCCGTAAAAACCTGGTTGGTCGCGACACCGGAACGCCACTGGATCCCGCACTTTTCCTGCTGCCAGGCAGTCAGCTTTCGAACGCTCCTGAAAACGTGATCACCTCTAGCATTGCGTGGACGCCCGAAATTGGCAGCACCGGGCTCAGCGGCCTGGTCTATGTCGACCAGCGGACGAGCAGCGATTATAATACGGGGTCGGACCTGTTTCCGGAAAAGCGCCAGGACGGCTTTACGACGGTGAATGCGCGCCTTGGGGTTCGCGGTCCCGAACAGCGTTGGGCAATCGAGGTGTGGGCCCAGAACGTCTTTAACAAGAATTATCAGCAGGTCGCCTTTGCAAGCCCGTTCCAGGGTGCGGGCTCGGTCGCCCAGGTCCAGGCATTCGGCGGGACGGCTAACCAGACCTTTTCGTCCTATCTTGCCGAGCCACGCACTTATGGTCTGACAGTGCGCGGCAAGTTCTAATCAGCTTTGGGAGAGGCGCGGACGGGTCCAGAGCCCGTCGCGACCGAAGCTTGGGGCAGGCTGAACGGCCTGCCCCATTGCTTTCAGGACCCAACCAAGTTTCCGGCCCTTCGATATGACGACGCGGCTGTCCCACGCCGCCTGGTCCAGCGCATCGACCCGGCGCGCGATATCACCATAGATGCCCGCCGCCGCCAGCACCGCCCAGCGCGACCGGAACGGCAGTTTTGCCGCACCGACCCGCGCCGATGCTTCGTAGTCGCCGACCATGTTCGCCAGCCACCATGCCATGTCGGCCAGCCGCCCGCGATAGTGCGGCCGCATATGCTCGCCGGGCGGGATATCGGCCTCGACCAGCCAATCCATCGGCAGGTAGCAGCGCCCGACCGCATCATCCTCCGAAATATCGCGCGCGATGTTGGCAAGCTGGAACGCGAGGCCCAGGTCGCAGGCGCGATCCAGCGTTGCTTCATCATCGGGCGCAACGCCCATCACCACCGCCATCATGCACCCCACGACGCCGGCGACATGATAGCAATACGTCAGCAAATCGTTTTCGGTGCGCGGCGACCAGTCGGCGGAGTCCATGGCGAAGCCGGTGATCAGGTCGTCGATGAAGGCGTGCGGCATCGCAGTCTCGCGCGCGACCTGCCCGATGGCGTCGAACGCCGGGTCGCCGGTGGGTTGTCCCGCGAGCGCCAACGCGGTGAGGTCACGGATTTTGGCGATGCCGGTGGCGGGGTCGGTGACTTCCGATCGCGCGCCGCCATGGTCCTGGCCATCGGCGATGTCATCGCACTTGCGGCACCAGGAGTAGAGCAGCCATGCTTTCTCGCGGGTCGGCTGGTCGAACAGCCTGCTGGCCATCGCGAAGGACTGCGATCCGCGGGCGATCGAGAGGCGCGCTGTTTCGACGAGCGCGGCGCGGGTCACAGGTTGGCCGCCGTCATTCGAAAGATCGTTTCATGAGGTTGGTAGGCCTGCATCCTGGTTAGTAGACCATCTAGTTCGGACCCGATTACCAGGATTCCGCTATGCTGGGGGCGGATGAAGCCGGTGGCGATCATGTGCGAATTGAACGCTATCAGACCATCGTAAAATCCGGCGACGTTCAACAATCCAACGGGTTTTTCGTGATAGCCGAGCTGTGCCCAACTGACCGCCTCCCACAGTTCGTCCATCGTCCCGACGCCGCCCGGCAAGGTGATGAAACCGTCGCAAAGCTTTGTAAACAGAGCTTTTCTTTCGTGCATGTCGGCGACCACGCGCAATTCGGTGCAGCCGCGGTGCGCGACTTCGGCTTCGACCAGCGCGCGCGGGATGACGCCGATGACTTCGCCGCCCGCCGCAAGTGCCGCGTCGGCAACGGCCCCCATCAGGCCCAGTCGCCCGCCGCCATACACCACGCCGATGCCGCGTTCGGCCAAGGCGGTGCCCACGGCGCGGGCGGTTTCGACATAGACGGGATCGGCGGGAGTGGCCGACCCGCAATAGACCGCGACGCGTTTCACCGCAGGTCCGCCAGCATCAGTGCAGCGGTCGCCTTGGCGCTGCCCACGACGCCGGGGATGCCCGCGCCCGGATGCGTGCCTGCGCCAACGAAATACATATTTGAGATCACGTCGTCGCGGTTGTGGACACGGAACCAGGCGCTTTGGGTCAGCAGCGGCTCCAGTGAAAAGGCGCTGCCCAGATGGGCGTTCAGGTCACGCCCGAAATCGGCGGGCGAATAAAAGAACTCGGTCATGATCCTAGACCGGATGTCGGGAATCAGCCGCTTCTCGATCTCGTCGAGGATGCGTTCCTTCAGGATTTCTCCGACCTCGCCGTCCCAGTCGGCGGGAAACTTGCCGGTGTGGGGGACGGGACACAGCGCGTAAAAGGTCGAGCATCCTTCGGGCGCCATCGACGGGTCGGTGACGGTCGGGTGATGCAGATACAACGAAAAATCCTGCGACAGGACGCCGCTTTTGTAGATGTCGTCCAGCAGCCCCTTATACCGTGGGCCGAACAGGATCATGTGGTGCGGGATGCCAGGCCACGTTCCCTTGATGCCAAAATGCACAACGAACAGCGACGGCGAAAACTTTTTGTGCGCCAGCGACCGCCCTGCCCGCCGCCCGCGCGCTGACCGCTTCAGCAGGTCGCGATAAGTGTGGACGATGTCGCCGTTGCTGGCGACCGCATCGAAATCGCCATGCCAGCCGCTGGCCGTGGTCACGCCGGTCACGCGGTCGCCCATCGTCTCGACCTCGGTCACCGCATCGCCCAGCCGCACGACCCCGCCAAGCCGTTCGAACTGCGTCACCATCGCCGCGACCAGGCGGTTGGTGCCGCCCTTGGCAAACCAGACGCCACCGTCTTTTTCAAGCTTGTGGATCAGCGCATAGATCGCGCTGGTGGTCATCGGATTGCCGCCCACCAGCAAGGTGTGGAACGACAGGGCCTCGCGCAGTTTTTCGCTTTGCACAAAACTCGACACCATCGAATAGACGCTGCGCCACGCCTGGTATTTCGCCAGCGCGGGCGCGGCCTTTATCATCGAGGCGAAGTCGAGGAACGCGACTGTCCCCAATTTCTCATACCCCTCGTGAAACACGCCCGCCGAATATTCGAGGAAGCGCGCATAGCCCGCGACGTCGTCGGGGTTCAGCTTGGCGATCTCTGCCCGCAGCCCGGCCTCGTCGTTCGAATAGTCGAAATTCGTGCCGTCGGGCCAGTTCAGGCGGTAGAATGGCATGACCGGCATCAGTTCGATGTCGTCGGCCATGTTGCGTCCCGACAGCGCCCATAATTGTCCCAGACAATCGGGATCGGTGATGACGGTCGGCCCGGCGTCGAAGGTGAAGCCATCCTTTTCCCAGTAATAACCGCGCCCGCCGGGTTTATCGCGCGCTTCGATGATCGTCGTGTCGATACCCGCCGATTGCAGGCGAATGGCGAGCGCCAAGCCGCCGAACCCCGCGCCGATGACTGCGGCCCGCTTCATGAGTGTCTTCTGTCCATGATTGCTTTCATTGCGCGACCGATAGAGACGGGCGGTCGTCCCGCCAAGATGCGTAGCTTGTCCAAAATCGTGGAGTGTCCTGCATAAAAGCGCCCGATCAATGCCGGACGCAGGCCATAGAAACGCTGGAGGACGCGGTATCGTTGCGAGGGTTCGGCGGCGCGGAACAACATTGTCGTCAGCATCCGGTAATAGCCGCCCGATCGCCAGTGCCTGGCGGCATAGTCGTGCGCGGCAGAAGCGATGGCACCGCCGTCGAACGCGCTGCCCCGCGCCAGATGCGCTGCAAAGGCGACGGCGGCAGGCAGCGAGTAACTGGTCAGCGGGTGGAACAGCCCGGCCCGTGCGCCCGCCCGTGCGACCCCGGCCCCGGTTCCGGCCCCAGTCGACCTCCAGTAACGTTCGAAATCGCCGCGCATGACGACCGGCAGGACGCCGGTTTCCTGGCGTTCGGTTGCGGTCACCTGCCAGCCCTTGGTCGCGGCATAGGCCTGGATTCGGTTGCCCAGCGCCACCACGTCGAGCGTTGGCGTATCGCTGTAATAGGTATCCTCGACGAAAATACGGTTGGCATCGAAGGGCAGCAGATAGACGAACCGATAGCCCTCCGTCTGGTCGACCGTCGCGTCCATGACCACGGGCCGCGTGACATTGTGGCCGCCCGCGACGGTCAGCAATCGGCCCATGAATTTCTGCCAGCCGCAGTCGAGTGTCGACAGGTCGCCGACCCCGCGCGCGTCGATGACCGCAGTCGCCACGACCGTGCGCCCGTCGGCCAGCGTGGCACCGTCGGCACGCACTTGCGCCACGGTGCCGGTGATGACGCTGTCGCCCAGCACGTCGCGCACCACCGTGTCCAGCCGTTCGGATCGAATCGCATTATACCCCGCTGCAAAGCCGCGCGAAAATGCCGGGAAAGCGACGTCATAGCCGGGCCAGCGATGTGCGATCAGCGGTTCGACCAGCCAGCGGTCTTCGTCGGCGATGTCGCTGTCGAAGAACGACCAGACATGGTTGCCGCCCAGCACCTCAGCGGCCTCGACGATACCGACCCGAAGCGCTGGCTGGTGCCTTGCCAGTGCCAGCGCGATGAGCCCGCCCGCGAGACCCCCGCCGAGAATCAATATGTCGAAACGGTCGTCGCGCGCCATGCGGCCAGCCCTAGCGCGAGTTGGTGGCGGGGGGAACTAATCCCCTTCCGGAACGGGGAGGATTTGGAAAGGCTGACCGTTACCACGTCCTGTCACCCCGGCGCAGGCCGGGGCCTATACGACTGTCGGATCGGGCGCATACCTTTCTGACATCCGTATAGGCCCCGGCCTTCGCCGGGGTGACGGACTTTGCTAAACTCCTCCCCGTTCCGGGGAGGATTAGGGGGGTGGGTGACGAAATCGGGTCGGGTCTGCTAAACGGCTAGCCACTGGAATAGGGGGACCGGCGGCTTTGCATCAGGATCATATGTCGTTTGGCGACAAGCACTGGCCCCGCCGGGCCATCGTCGCGCTGGTCCTGCTGCTGTCGCTCGCAGTGTTCTTTCGCGATGCGGCGTTGTCGCACTTCACGCACTTTTATGGCGACAGCTATGACGGCATGATCGAGATTTCGATCCTGCAACACTGGTACGACGTGTTCGTCCACGGCAGCGCATGGTCGGTAACGGGCTATTTCCACCCCTATCCCGACACGATCAGCTATAACGACACCTATTTCCTGCCTGCCCTTGTCTTCACGCTGGCGCGCCTGGGTGGCAGCGACCCCTTTCTGGCAGCATTCGTTTCGCACGTTCTGATGAAGGCGGCCGGGTTTCTGGGGATGTATGTCCTGCTGCGGCGCGGCGCGGCGGTGCGGACGTGGCTGGCGCTGGCAGGGGCGGCGATTTTTGCGACGGCCAATGTCTCGCTGCTGCACATGTATCATGCGCAATTGCTGTCGGTCGGGTTGGTGCCATGGCTGGGCTTCACGGCGCTGCGCACGGTTCAGGGAGTCTTTCTGGAGCGGCCCGAACAGATCCGGCGGTTTGGCGTGGGGTTCGCCGTGCTGTTCGGGCTGACCGCGTTCAATTCATTTTACATGGCGTGGTTTTTTGCGTTTTTCACGCTGATGTTCGCCGTTGTCGCGCTGGTGCTGGCGGGCAAGCCTGGCCGGGCATCACTGTCGGTAGCCGTCCAGCGGCAATATCCCGCCGTCCGCGTGGTGCTGGTGGCGGCGTTGGTCGCGCTGGTGCCGTTGCTGCTGGTCTATCTGCCGCGCGTCATGGAGGGGGCGCATCACGACTGGGATTCGGGCATTTCGGAAACGGTGCTGGGGGGGGCGGCTTTCCTGAACGTGGGGGTCGGCAATCTGGTGTGGGGGCAGGCGCTGGATGCGGGGACGCGCGCCCTGACGGGTCATGGTCCGCTGGGTGGCGAGGCGCGGGTCGGCATCCCCTATGGCCTGTTGATCGCCACGGTTTTGGCGTTGATCCAGGCGGTTATCCAGGCGGGACGCCAGCGCGGCGACAACCGTCTGGTGCTGATGCTGGGGTGCACGCTGGTTGTCGTCATCGTGCTGATGATGGGCTGGCCGGGGGGTTTTTCGATCTGGCGCTATGTTTACCAGCTGGTGCCGGGCGCGAACGCGATCCGGGTGATTACCCGGTTCCTGATCTTTGCGCTGGTGCCGGTCGTATTCATTGTCGTCGTCACGCTCGACCGGACCAGGTGGCGAAACCGGGCGCTGATCCCGATGATCGCGTTCCTGCTGGTCGAACAGGTGCAGATGGCGGCACCGCTGGCGATGGACCGGGCGCGGCAAATGGCGATGCTGGCCGATGTCGGGCCACCGCCCACCGCCTGCACGGCGTTCTTCGTGGTGGCGGCACGGCGCGACGCAGCGGCTGATGTCGCGGAGTCGGTAAGCATCGCCCATGGCTGGTCCCGCAACCGTGAGGTCAAGCCCGACCTGCTGTTGAAGCTGTACCGGCACAATGTCGACGCGATGATGATCGCGACCTATTATAACGTGCCGACCATCAACGGCGTTTCGACCTTCGCGCCGCCGGACTGGCAATTCGACGATCCCGATGCGCCCGATTATGTGGGTCGGGTGCGGGATTATGCCTCAAAGCACCGGCTGACCGGCCTGTGCGGGCTGGACGTGCGCCGCGCGTTGCACTGGTATGGGATGCGAAAGTCCTGACAGGCGGGACGGTTGCAGTCGGCACGTGGCACGGTTACAGCACTGTGACAGCATTGGGCTTGGGGGAGTCCGTATCGATACAACAAGGCCGTCAGGGATTTCCCATGATGCGCGGGAGCAGCATTGATGGAAACCAGGCTTGTCGAGGGTAACGGACCGGAGCGCCGCGCGTGACGGCGGCGGTTGCGGTTATCGCCATGCTGCTGGCGGGTGCGACGGTCGAGCCTGCCCCCCAGGACGCGGCGGCACCCGTCGCGACGCCCCCGCCGCCGGTAGTGCCGACGCTGCCGACCACCGACACCAAAGCCGAACGCGGAACGGAACCCGGGGAGATCGTCGTTAGGGCGCGCGTCCGGACGCCCAGCGACCCGTTACAGGCGGTCAATGCGAAGTCGTTCGCGATCACGCAGGCGGTGGATGAGGCGATCGTCCGCCCCGTCGCGCTGACCTACCAGAAAATCCTGCCCGACCCGGTGCGCAGCGGTATCCGCAACATCATCAACAACCTGCGCGAGCCGGTCGTCTTCCTGAACTTCCTGCTGCAGTTGAAGCCCGGCAAGGCGGCGGAGACGGCGGCGCGTTTTGCGATCAACTCCACGGTCGGGATCGCGGGGACGTTCGATTTCGCCAAACGCAAGCCGATCAATCTTCCGAGGCGCCCGAACGGGCTGGGCAATACGCTGGGCTATTACGGGGTAAAGCCCGGGCCGTTCCTGTTCCTGCCGCTCCTCGGGCCGACCAGCCTGCGCGACCTGTTCGCCGACACTGCCGACCGGCTGGTGCTGCCGACCGTGGTCGGAAAACCCTTTAACAAACTGTATGTGGCGATCCCGATCGGCCTGTTCAGTTCGCTCGACCAGCGCGCCGAATATGACGAAAAGCTGATGGCGCAGCGCGAGACCGCCGATCCCTATGTCGCACGACGCGAGGAATATCTGGCCCGGCGCCAGGCCGCGATCGACGCGCTCCACAGCCAGAAATGGCGCGACGCCCACCCGCGCGGGGTCACGGGCACGGTCCCTCTCGCTCCGGCTTCCGTCCCGCGCTAGACGAGGGCACATGCTGGCCATTATCCTTTCGGCACTCGCGATGACCCTGATCGTGGGGGTGCGCTACTTGCTGGCCAGCGGGGCGTTCGCGCTGGTCACGCGCCGCGTGCGACCGGGGCTGTATGGCGGGCTTGGCCCCCAGATGCGGCGCGAGATCATGTGGAGCCTGGCATCGGCCGCGATCTATGGCGTGCCCGCAGGCGTGGTCGCGTGGGGGTGGCAGAACCACGGCTGGACGTTGATCTATACCGACGTTGCCGCCTATCCGCTGTGGGTCATACCGGCCTCGGTGTTCGCCTATCTGTTTGCGCACGACACCTGGTTCTACTGGACGCACCGCTGGCTGCATCGGCCCGGGCCATTCCGGGTCGCGCACGCGGTCCACCACGCCAGCCGCCCCCCGACGGCATGGGCCGCGATGAGCTTTCATCCATGGGAGGCGTTGACCGGGGCTGTGGTTATTCCGTCACTGGTGTTCGCAATACCGATTCACGTGGGCGCTTTGGCGGTTGTGCTGACGGTCATGACGGTTATGGGCGTAACGAACCATATGGGGTGGGATGCATTTCCACAGCGTCTTGTTCACGGGACGTCAGGGTCTTGGCTGATAACAGCGAGCCATCATCAGCGTCATCATGCCGAGTACAGGTGCAACTATGGGCTCTATTTTCGTTTCTGGGACAGGCTTTGCGGCACCGACAAGGGGCTTGGCAGCTTTGACGATGCTGGGCGGCGCGTGGATGGCGCTGGTCGGCGCGGCGCCGCCGGGGTCGATTGACGCCGATATATCGGGGCTGCGGTCGAACCGGGGGCAGGTCCTGGTCTGCCTGACGATGCGCGCCGATCATTTCCCCGACTGCCACGACGACCCGCAGGCGCGGCGGATGGCGGTCCCCGCAGCACAGGCGGGCGCGCTGCGCTTCAGCGGGTTGCCTTCGGGCGGCTATGCCATCGCCCTGATCCATGACGAGAATGGCAACAACAAACTGGACACGGTGCTGGGCATCCCACGCGAGGGCTTCGGGTTTTCGTGCAACCCGGTAATCCGCTTCGGCGCACCAAAGTTCGCCGCCGCGCGTTTCGCTGTGACCAGCGGCACCGTCGATGAAACCGTGCGCGTCAAATACATGCTGTAGGGCGCTGAGGGACACAAACTGCGGGGTCAACCGTTTCGACGCCGAAATACACCATAATAACCAAGGAAATCATGCGATGCGTTACGCTTTTCTGCTGTTGGCAGCCGCTGCCGTTGCCACCCCCGCGCTGGCCCAAGATGCACGCAAGAACCCATCGGCGGTCTACGAGGATTCGATCATTATCGGCGTCGGCGCGGCCAGCGTGCCCCGGTACGAGGGATCGAACGACAACACATTCATCCCGGCGGCCGCCGCACGCGGCACGATCGGTGGCTATGGCTTCACGTTTGCAGGCACGACGTTGTCGACCGACATCATTCCGTATCGGGCGTCGACCGGCGGCAAGCTGGTACTCGGTCCTGTCGCACATCTGACGCTCAACCGGACCAGCGACAAGCGCACCCGCGATCCCCAGATCAGGGCGCTCGGCAAGATCGACAAGGCAATCGAAGTCGGTGGCCAGTTCGGCTATACCCAGACCGGCGTTTTCACCTCCGACTATGACACGCTGAATGCGACGGTGTCGGCGGTTTATGACGTGACCGGCACGCATGAGAGTGTCATCATCACGCCATCGATATCCTATGGCACACCGATCAGCCGCAAGGCGTTTGTCGGTATCAACGCATCGGCAGATTATGTCGGCGGTAAATATGCCCGCACCTATTTCGGCGTGACCCCCGGCCAGTCGCTGGCCAGCGGATTGCCGACCTATACGCCGGGCGACGGCTTCCGCGACTTTTCGGTCAACGGCCTTGCCAATTATTCGCTGACCGGCGATCTGCGCGGCGGATTGTCGCTGTTCGGCGTCGTCAGCTATGAACGGCTGATCGGCGACTTCGCCCGATCGCCGGTCGTGCGCGATCGCAACCAGATGATCTATGCCGCCGGTCTTGCCTATACTTTCTGATCCAGCGGCTTTAGACATCGGCCATTCCCCGGGGAGCCGCAAAGGCTGAGAGGTGCGGTGCAAATCCGTGCGACCCGCCGAACCTGATCCAGTTGACACTGGCGTAGGGAGGGAGCGGCAGACCACCCGCGCCCTTCCCCGCCCGAGGAGGAAGCGCACATGGCCGATTACGAGACAGCGACACCGGATACCGCACCTGCTGTGGCGGAACCAAAAGTCACCACCGGACCGATCCGTGGCAGCAAGAAGATCAGCGTCGGGCCATTGGGCGTGAAGATGCGCGAGATCCACCTGGAACCGGGGTGTGGCGAGCCACCGTTGCGCGTCTATGACACCAGCGGGCCCTATACCGACCCCGACGAGCGCATCGACATCAACCGGGGGTTGCAGCAGCACCGCCGCGACTGGATCATGGCGCGCGGCGATGTCGAGGAGTACGACGCCCGCGAACTGCAGCCCGAGGACAACGGCCAGACCGGCCCCGACCGCAGCGGCGGCGTCGCGCAGTTCCCCAACGTCGTCCGCCGCCCCTTACGCGCAAAGGCGGGGCAGAACGTCAGCCAGATGCACTATGCACGGGCTGGCATCATCACCCCCGAAATGGAATATGTCGCGGTCCGCGAAAACCTGGGCCGCGCGCAACTGGCCGAAGCGGCGGCGCGCGATGGCGAGGATTTCGGTGCCGAGATCCCCGATTACGTCACGCCCGAATTCGTCCGCAGCGAAGTCGCCCGTGGCCGCGCAATCATTCCCAATAACATCAACCACCCCGAATCCGAACCGATTGCGATCGGGCGCAATTTCCTGGTCAAGATCAACGCCAACATCGGCAACAGCGCGGTCGCATCCGACGTCGCCACCGAAGTCGACAAGCTGGTCTGGTCGATCCGCTGGGGCGCGGACACCGTCATGGATTTGTCGACGGGCCGCAACATCCACGACACGCGCGAATGGATCATCCGCAATTCGCCGGTCCCGATCGGCACCGTGCCCATCTATCAGGCGCTGGAGAAAGTCGGCGGCGTCGCCGAAGACCTGACCTGGGAAATATTCCGCGACACGTTGATCGAGCAGGCCGAACAGGGCGTCGATTACTTCACGATCCACGCGGGTGTCCGCCTCGCCTATGTCCCGATGGCGGCAAAACGCGTCACCGGCATCGTCTCACGCGGCGGCTCGATCATGGCGAAATGGTGCCTGTTCCACCACAAGGAGAGCTTTCTCTACGACCATTTCGAGGACATTTGCGAGATCATGAAGGCGTATGACATCGCCTTTTCCCTGGGCGACGGCCTGCGCCCCGGCAGCATTGCCGACGCCAATGACGAAGCGCAATTCTCCGAACTCTACACGCTGGGCCAACTGACCAAGATCGCGTGGCAGCACGATATCCAGGTGATGATCGAGGGGCCGGGCCATGTCCCGATGCACAAGATCAAGATCAATATGGAAAAGCAGATCGAAAGTTGCGGCGAAGCGCCGTTCTATACTTTGGGACCGCTGACCACCGACATCGCACCGGGGTATGACCATATCACGAGCGGAATCGGCGCGGCGATGATCGGCTGGTTCGGCTGCGCGATGCTTTGCTATGTGACGCCAAAGGAGCATCTGGGACTGCCCGATCGCGACGATGTGAAGGTCGGCGTGGTGACCTACAAACTGGCGGCCCATGCGGCTGATCTGGCCAAGGGGCACCCGGCCGCCCGGATGCGCGACGACGCCCTGTCACGCGCCCGCTTCGAGTTCCGCTGGCGTGACCAGTTCAACCTGTCGCTCGATCCCGACACGGCGGAAAGCTATCACGACCAGACATTACCGGCAGAGGGCGCGAAGACGGCGCATTTCTGTTCGATGTGCGGGCCGAAATTCTGCTCAATGAAGATTTCGCAAGAAGTGCGCGAATTTGCGGCGAAGCAGAATGCGGGGGCGGAGACGTTCATTGCAGTTGAGGAGGCTGAGGCCGGGATGGCGCGCATGAGCGAGACGTTTAAGGAGAAGGGCGGGGAGTTGTATCTGGCGGTGGAGTGAGGGGCGCTAGAACGAGCAAGGGACGTGACATTCGTCAGTAATGATACCGGCACCCGGCCACCTCGACCGCGTGTCCGACCCCGCTCCCCGTCACCCGGTAAACCAGTCGGTGCTCGCGGGTGATGCGTCTGGACCACCAGCCTGACAGATTGCCGCCGAGCGGTTCGGGTTTGCCGGTGCCGCGAAAGGGATCGTGGGTGATTTCTTTGATCAGTACGTTGATGCAGGCGAGGGTTTTGCCATCCTCGGTTTGCCAGTGGAGGTAATCGTCCCAAGCATGGGACGCGAAAGTCAGCTTCAATGGCTGCCGCTCAAGGCTCGATCAGTTCGTGTTCCGCGCCGGAGCCAGCTTCCAGTTCAGTCATGCTCGTTAGCAACCGTCTTGCGTTGACGGGGGAGGAAAGCAGGTAGAGCGTTTCCTCGATCGATGCCCATTCGCTGGCAGACAGGACGACGACGCCCTCGCCGCGCTGGCGTGTGATAGCGACTGGCGCGCGGTCGGCACGGCCCGGTCCATCACGGCCTTCAGAATTGCCTCGCAGTAATTAAACGCTCACAGTCCCCTCATCTTCGCCATCCCAATAGTGTATCCGGCCGGCGCGCACCCGGATCAGCACCAGCCCGGGTGTATCCACGCCCTGTTCGAACCATTTGTCGAGATCCTTGGTCCAGTGCGCCTCGAACTGTGCCTTGTCACGGATTAGGTCGGCGGTGCCGTCGACGGCGATAAACAAGGGCCGGTTGCCCATGAACCCCGCCTTGCCCTGATAACTGAGGCCAACGGCGGGGTCAGCTTCGATTTCAGGAACCATGGCTGCGGATTGGTGTGCGAAGAACCAGCTGTCGCCGTCATAATCGACTTCCCGATTGTTGCTCATCGGACGTGCGGCGATGCCGCCGGTGTCGGTGTGCGTGCTGAGCATGCAGAAATCGATGTCGCGCATCGTTTCCGAAATATCCGAAAGAGTTTTAGTCTGGGTCATCTCGGTCATCACCGGCTCCATGAGTTGCCAGCGTTGAACGCAGGAGGGCCGCCAGATGATCCACATCCGGCCAGAAGCCCGGCCTGGTTTTTCAAAGTCGGCACCCCTTGACCCATTTGCGGGTTGCGGCGGGGCCGAGCCTCAGCTCTTGATCGTGACGAGGCCGGTCGCTCCGCCCTTGGTGCTGGGGTTCGACGCGTTTTTCTTGACCTTTTCGGCCTTGGGTTTGCGGGTTTCCTTGTTCGACTTTTTCTGGGCCTTGGCCATGGTCTCGTCCTCTTAGGCTTGATCGCTCGTTACCGGTCTATCGCATCGCCGCGCTGGGAGCAAAGCGCGACACGATCACCTTAACCACCGCCTCGTGAAGCGACTGGTGGAACGCGCAGCCATAGGTGAACACATCGCGCCACGCGATGACCGCTTCGAAGGGGGCAAAGGTCGGGATGGTCACAAACACGCGCTCGCCGACGGTCAGGCCGTAGAATGTCTCGCAACGAAAACCGGTGGCCGACAGGTCGAGCAGCGCGACGTCGAAACGCGCTGCGCCGGGAACACGAAGCTGTGCCGGGATCGCGACGGGCGACCGAATTGCGTGGCGCAGGTCATGATAGTCGCGGGCAACGTTCATGGCCGTCCTATCTGGCCGAGTGGATGGTCCCCGATTCCGGACTACGCCCGTCGTGGTTGCCGAAAGGTTAACGCGGACGGCTTGCGATGCGCTGGACCAGGGGGCATGGCGAATGGGACCTCTTTTCAAGGACAGGCAGGCATGGCGACTATCGGTGTTATCGGCGCAGGACAGATGGGCGGGGGCATCGCGCAGGTTTCGGCGGCGGCGGGATATCATGTGCTGCTGTCCGACCAGAGCATCGAGCTGGCCGAAAAGGGAAAGGCCGGGATCGCCAAGGGGCTGGCCCGGCTTGTCGAAAAGGAAAAGATCACGGCAGCGGCACGCGACGCGACGGTTGCGCTGATCGAGCCGGTTGCGGGGACCGCCGCCTTTGCCGCCTGTTCGATCGTGATCGAGGCCGCGACCGAGCGCGAGGAGATCAAGCGCGCGATCTTTGCCGACGTCGGCAAGGTACTGGGCCCCGATGCGATCCTCGCTTCGAACACATCGTCGATCCCGATCACGCGATTGGGCCAGGCCGCGCCCGATGCGGGGCGCTTCATCGGCGTGCATTTCTTTAACCCGGTGCCGGTGATGGGCCTGATCGAAGTGATCCGCGGGCTGGCGACATCGGACGATACGGTGGCCAGGGTCGAAGCCTATGGCCGGTCGCTGGGCAAGGAGATCGTTCACGCCAACGATGCGCCGGGTTTCATCGTCAACCGCGTGCTGATGCCGATGCTGAACGAGGCGTGCTTCGCGCTGGGCGAGGGCGTGGCCACGATCGCGGACATCGATACCGCGTGCAAGCTGGGGCTGAACCACCCGATGGGGCCATTCACGCTGGCCGATTTCATCGGGCTGGACACCTGCCTGGAGATTTGCCGGGTGCTGTTTACCTCGACCGGCGATCCGAAGTTCCGGCCCGCGCCGGTCCTTGTAAAATATGTCGAGGCAGGCTGGTATGGGCGCAAGACTGGGCGCGGCTTTTATGACTATTCCGGACCCGAGCCAGTGCCAACGCGCTAAACCGGGATCAGGAGCCCGGCGAGCGCGGCCGACATCAAATTGGCGAGGCTGCCCGCCGCCAGCGCCCGCAGTCCCAGCCGTGCGATGGCCGGGCGCTGGTTGGGGGCAAGGCCGCCGGTTACCGCCATCTGGATCGCGATCGAGCTGAAATTGGCAAAACCGCACAGCGCAAAAGTCACGACGGCGACGGTGTGGGCGGACAGGGTTTTCTGCGCCGCGCCAAGGTCGATGAAGGCAACGAATTCGTTGAGGACAATCTTTGTCCCGAACAGGCCGCCCGCGCGCGCCGCCTCGTCCCAGGGCACGTTCAGCAGGAACATGACGGGGGCAAAGAGGCTGCCGATGATCGCCTGGAAGCTGAGGGCGGGATAACCGAACCACGCCCCGACACCGCCCAGCAAACCGTTTGCCAGCGCGACCAGCGCGACGAACGCCAGCACCATCGCGCCGACCGCGACAGCCAGTTTCACGCCGGTCTGCGCACCTTCGGCGGCGGCCATGATGATGTTGGCGGGGCGTTCCTCGCCAAAGGGAATATCGCCTGCAACATCGGGTTCCTTGCCAAGGTCGGCGGGATCGTCGGGCATGATGAGCTTTGCCATCAGGACGCCTCCGGGGGCTGACATGAAACTGGCGGCGAGAAGAAAGGGTAGCAGGTGGGCCCCAAGCATCGAGGCATAGGCGGCAAGGATCGTGCCCGCGACCCCCGCCATGCCTACGGTCATGATGCAAAACAACTGCGAGGGCGTGAGTTGGGCGAGATAGGGCCGGATTACCAGCGGTGCCTCGCTCTGCCCGACGAAGATGTTGGCGGCGGCCCCGAGCGATTCGACTTTCGAGATACTGGTCACATACTGGATCGCCCCACCAATCCAGCGGACGACGAATTGCATCACGCGCAGGTAATAGAGGATCGAGATCACGGCTGCGAAAAAGATGATCACCGGCAGCGCGGCGAGCGCGAAGCTGTGCCCGCCCAGTTCGGGCTTGGCGAGATTGCCGAAGATGAAGTCGATGCCCGCCTGCGCGTAGCCGAGCAGGTTGGTGACGCCGCGCGCCATCCCTTCGATCACCGATTTTCCGAACGGCACATACAGCACCAGCGTCGCGATGCCGGCCTGCAGGGCAAAGGCCGCGCCGACGATCCGCAACCGGATGGCGCGGCGGTTCGACGACAGCAGGACGGCGAGCCCCAGGATAAGTGCAATGCCGGCAATGCCGATCAGGACCTTGTTCATGCAGCTTTTCGTTCCGGCCCCTGGCGATGGTACTCGCTATGGTACTGGCGACGTTACACGCTGGCCCGCCAGCGGCAAGCCGGTTTTGCCGGTCTTTCGCTTCGTCTCCAAACCCGATAGCAGGCCGCAGATGGATACACCGGCTCCCCCCCTCTCGCGCTCGCTGTTCGCGTTCTCGGTCTTTTACGGCGGCATGGTCTGTATTGCGGGTGTGCTGGGTGTGAAACAGGTCGCGCTGGGGCCGCTGGCGGTCGAAGCGGGGATTTTCGCCTTTCTGTTGCTGGTCGTCATGTCGAGTGCGATTGCCGAGTTGCATGGCCAGAAGATCGCCACTGCGCTGGTGCGGATCGGGTTCGTGCCGCTGGTCATGTCGGCGCTGCTGATTCAGGTTGTGCTGGCGCTGCCCCATGATCCGGGGATGTATCCGCCCGCGATCGATGCCTTTCCGATCGTCGTCGGTCAAAGTGCGCGGATGATGATTGCCGGGCTGATTTCCTATGGCACGTCGCAAACGCTGAACGTCTACATCTTCGACCGGTTGCGCAGCAACACCGGCAGGCTGGTGTGGTTGCGCGGGATGATCGCCAGCATCGTGTCGCAGATTGTCGATACGGTGTTGTTTATCACGATTTCATTTTACGGCGAACGCCCGATCCTGGCCCTGATGGAGGGGCAGATGCTGACCAAGGTCGTGCTGTCGATCGTGCTGGTGCCGTTTCTTATCACCGGGTTCGTGGCGATTGGCCGCCGGCTCGACCGTGGAGTTTCCCAATGAGCCGTCACGATCCCGACCAGAGCCTGCTCGCCAAGGCCGAAACGCTGACCGAGGCGCTGCCCTATATGCAGCGCTACGCCGGGCAGATTTTTGTCGTCAAATACGGGGGGCATGCGATGGGTGACCCCGACGCGGCCAAGGGGTTTGCCGCCGACATCGTGCTGCTGAAGGCGGTCGGCATCAACCCGGTCGTCATCCACGGCGGCGGGCCGCAGATCGGTGCGATGCTGAAGAAACTCGGTGTCGAAAGCTCTTTTGTAAACGGGCTGCGGGTCACCGACGCCGAAACGGCGAGCATTGCCGAAATGGTCCTGTCGGGCGCGATCAACAAGGAAATCGTCGGCTGGATCACCCGCGCCGGGGGCCGCGCGGTGGGTCTGTCGGGCAAGGATGCCGGGCTGGTCAGGGCTGAAAAAGTCGGGGCACGGTCGGCGGACACGACGCGCGGAATCGAACGCCACGTCGACCTTGGCTTCGTCGGCGATCCCGTGGCGGTCGATCGTGCGATCCTGGACACGCTGTCGGCAGCGGGGGTAATTCCCGTCATCGCCCCGATTGCCGCGGGCGAGGATGGCACGACCTATAACATCAACGCGGACACGATGGCGGGCGCGATCGCGGCTGCGCTGGGCGCGACGCGACTGTTCCTGCTGACCGACGTGGCGGGGGTGCTGGACAAGGACGGCGAATTGCTGACCGACCTGACGCCCACCCAGATCGAAGGACTGCGCGCCGACGGCACGGTCACTGGCGGGATGATCCCGAAGCTGGAAACCTGCGTCAATGCCGTCAATGGCGGGGTTGAGGCGGCGGTCATCCTCGACGGGCGCGTCCCCCATGCGATGCTGGTCGAAATCTTTACGGCCAAGGGTGCGGGGACACTGGTGCGCGCAGGCTGATCGTTGCCGCTGCGGTCCGAGGTCGCTAAGGCGGGCCTTAAGCTAATTTAGGAACCGTCATGCTGTTGTCGATCGTCCAGATACTTTACATTTTGCTAAGCATCGTCTGGTGGATCATCGTCATCCAGGCCGTGATGTCATGGCTCATCGCGTTCAACGTTATCAACACGCACAATGATTTCGTGCGGTCGGTGTGGCAGGCACTCGATAAAATCACCGAGCCGCTTTATCGTCCGATCCGCAAGATCCTGCCCGACTTCGGCGCGCTGGACCTGTCGCCGCTGGTCGTGTTGCTGGTGCTTTATATCCTGCAGACGGTGGTCCTGCCGAACCTGCTTGCATCGGCTGCCTGACGTGACATCGATCTGACATGATCATCGACGGCAAGGCCTTCGCTGCAGAATTGCGCGCCGAAGTCGCCAGGGACGTAGCATTGTTGTCGCGCGTGCCGGGACTTGCCGTTGTCCTGGTCGGCAGCGATCCGGCGAGCGCGGTCTATGTCCGGGCGAAGGGTAAGGCCACGCGCGAGGCGGGCATGGCCAGTTTCCAGCATGACCTGCCCGCCGACACATCGCAGGCAGACTTGCTGGCTTTGGTCGAAACCCTGAACGCCGACCCTGCGGTCGACGGTATCCTCGTCCAGTTGCCCGTGCCCGACCATATCGACGCCGATGCGATCATCGCCGCGATCGATCCCGACAAGGATGTCGACGGGTTCACGCCCGACAGCGCCGGGCGGCTGGCAACGGGGCTGGAGGGGTTCGTGCCCTGCACACCACTCGGTTCGATGATGATGCTGAAGGCGACTCTGGGCGACCTGACGGGGCTTGAAGCGGTGGTGATCGGTCGGTCGAATATTGTCGGCAAGCCGATGGCGGCGCTGTTGCTCGGCGAAAGCTGCACGGTGACGATTGCCCATTCGCGCACGAAGAACCTGCCCGAAGTGGTGCGGCGCGCAGACATCGTTATCGCGGCCGTCGGGCGCCCGGAAATGGTGCGCGGCGACTGGATCAAGCCCGGCGCGACGGTCATCGACGTCGGGATCAACCGCGTGGATGCGGGCGCGGGCAAGACCCGGCTGGTTGGCGACGTCGCCTTTGCCGAAGCCGAGGCGGTGGCGGGCGCGATCACGCCGGTTCCGGGTGGGGTCGGTCCGATGACGATTGCCTGCCTGTTAAAGAATACGCTGACTTCGGCGCAGCGCAGATCGATCCGGCGCCACGAACGGTGATCGCGCTTTTCATCTCCGCGTTCGTCACGTTTTTCGTCGTCATCGACCCGCCCGGCTGCGCGCCGATCTTTGCCAGCCTGACCGCGGGCGCCCCCGCGCAACACCGCCGCAACATGGCGATCCGGTCGGTCATGGTCGCCAGTTGCATCCTGTTTGCCTTTGCGCTGGGCGGCAAGCCGTTCCTGAGATCGATGGGCGTCAGCCTGGAGGCGTTCAAGGTTGCAGGCGGGATCATGCTGTTCCTGATCGCGCTCGAAATGGTCTTCGAAAAACGCACCGAACGTCGCGAGAGCCGCGTTCAGGACGTCAAATCCTCGCCGGTCGAACATGACGACATCTCGATCTTTCCAATGGGCATCCCCATGATCGCAGGACCGGGGTCGATCGCCAGCGCCATGCTGCTCTGTTCGCGGGTTGAAAACTGGTATGACCGTGGCGTCGTGCTGGCCGCGATGACCGCTATCCTAATCATCACGCTGATCTCGCTCTTGCTGGCAGGGCCGCTGATGAAACTGCTCGGGACCCGGCTGGAGGCGATGATCACACGCGTGCTGGGCGTCATTCTGGCGGCGCTGGCGACGCAATTCGTGATTGACGGGATCAAGGCGAGTTTCCGGATTTAGCGGATTCGCCACAGCATCAGCGGTGAGCCATTTGGCAAGGGCATGGGTTCAAGCCATACGAACCGTTCGCCCTGTGCCAGCCGCGAATAAAACCCGTTTGGCGACCGCGCGCGATAGATCGTCGATTCGCTCATGTTGGGGCAGGTCAACAGCAGGGTCGCGCCGTGCTTCCGCATGATCGCCTGTGCGGCCTCGGGCGCGCCATCGAACGCATGGTGCACGTCGAGGATCGCCTCACCATTACGGTGATATGGCCCCGCCACCGCCCTTTGGGGGGTGACATTGATCAGGCGCGGACCGAGGTCGACGAAGGTGAAGATCGTCGTCACGGGCATTTTCGTGAACGGTGCCATCGCGGGCAGCGTCGTACAGCGCGCATTGGCACGACCGATCGCCTTGCTGCGCGGTGAAACGGGTTTCGACGGCAATTCCGCAAGCAGATTCGGCATGGCAAGGCTTGCACCCAGCCCAAGGACGGCGATGATGCCAATCGTCCGCACCAGCAGCGATGCCCGGTTCCGCAGCCGTGGCACGAAATGCCAGGCGAGGGCGGTCGCGCCGGGCACCGCCATCAGCTGTGCCGCCGGTCCCTGCCGGGTTTGCCACAGGACCAGCAGCAACGAGACCATCGCCACCAGCGCCACGGGTGCCCATGCGCCGAAGCGACCGTGCGCGCGGGCTTGCCACGCCGCCCAGATGCTGCCGAGGACGCCGACGACGGGCAGCGCGACGACGGCTGCGAAGACCGTCCAAGGCTGGGTGTAAAGCGGCTTGGCCTCGCGGATGTTGTCGAACCATTTGGTCGCCAGTTCGGGCGAAATCTGTTCCGGACGACCGAGGCATTGCGGCCAGGTGAGCGCGAACAACGCCGCCAGCGCGATGCCGCCGATCGCAACGCTCGCCAGCCGGATCCGCGCGTCCGTGACCGTCAGATATGACAGCGTAAAGGCAAGCACGCCCGCCGCAACCATCGTGGACAACCAGACCGGCGACAGGACATCGCACCGCGCGACGCTGGAGGCATAGGACGTGAACCCGGCATAGCCGAGCGCGCAACCGCCGCCCAGCGCCAATGCATAGCCGCGCAGCCGGGTGGCCTCCGCGCGGTCCCAGACCCACCGCAGCACGATGGCGCCGCCTGCGATGACCAGAAACGGCATCAGTTCCAGACCGATAGTGAGCGACGCCGCGCTCGACAGGCCCATCGTCAGCCCGCCCCGCAACGTATCGCGGTCGGCAAGGCCCGCGATCGTCAGCACCAGCAAAGCCAGCTGCCAGCCGTGGTGATCGACCCGCAACGGCGAAAACATCAGCATCGCGGTCTGGCAACACAGGATCAAGAGCGCCCCGATGGCGAACGATCCCGGCGCGACCAGCCGCCGGACGGCAAGCCCCATCGCCACCATCGCCACCCAGAGCGGCAGCATCGGCGCGATTGCCGCCGCCGTTCTTTCCGCCAGCCCCTGGCCCGCAAACGGACGGACAACCAGCTCGATGGCCGCAAGCGGGAGGTCGACGAGGCGGCTCCAGTGAATGTCGAAGCCGGCGGGCGGGTTCAGCTTGTACTGACGCAAATCGTACCAGCCCTGTCCGTTCAGCAGCGCATGGACCTGTGCCATCCGCATGTTGTCGTCAGTATCAGGCAGGCTGTACCAGGTGATTGCGGCCCACCGGTTCACCACCAGGAACACCGCGGCGGCAACCCATATCAGCGTCTGCCAGCGCACCCAATGGTCGAACCCCCAACGGTCAAAAGGGCGCGGCCGACCGGGATCATCGGGCAGGCCGGCATCGATGGTGTCGCGCATCACTTCACTTTTATCACGGCTGGCCCTTGTCACGGCTGCGTCCTAAAGGACCGCTTTCAATGTGCCAAGCGAACACCGATGATCAAAGCCCTGCCCCTCGACGATAAACAACGCGCGCTCTTGGCGCAGATCTTGCGCTATGCGGTAACCGGCGGGATCGTCACCCTGCTGGGCGTGGCGACCTATGCGCTGTTCGTCCGCGTGGTTGCCGTGCCGCCGCTCGTCGCCAATGTCGCGGCCTATCTGGTGTCGATGGCGCTTGGCTATTTCCTGCACGGGCGTTTCAGCTTTCGCGACCAGGCAACGGCGGGGGGATCGGTGCGCGTTGGCGGCAAGTTTTTCGTCACGTCGGGCATCAGCTTTGCTCTCAACAGTTTCTTCGTGTGGTTGTTCACCAGCGTGCTGCACTGGGACCGGCTGACGCCGATCGCGGCGATGGTGTTCATCACCCCGGCCATCTGTTTCGTCATCTATCGCAAATGGGTTTTCGCCTGATGGACCGTTCGATCTATGACGCAATGGCGGCGCAAGACAGCGTCCACTGGTGGTATGTCGCGCGGCGTGATGTCCTGCACGACCTGATCGCCCGCCATATCCCCCTGCCCGCTGATGCTCGAATATTGGAGATTGGCTGCGGCACCGGGCATAATCTGGCGATGCTGGCAAAGTTCGGGACGGTCGAGGGCAGCGAGATCGACCCCGCATCGCGTGCCATGGCGATCGAACGCTTTGGCCCGGTTATCGGCGACGCGCGCCTGCCCGAATTGGCGGGGATCGCCGACGGACGCTACGACATGATCGCCTTGCTCGACGTGCTGGAACATGTCGAGGACGACGTCGCCGCGTTGCAGGGGATCGCCCGGCGGCTGCGTCCGGGCGGGAAAATCCTGCTGACGGTGCCGCAATATCGGTGGATGTGGTCGGGGCACGACACCGCCAACCATCATTTCAGGCGTTACACCAAAAAGACGCTGGCGGCGGTGATTGCGGCGAGCGGGTTGCGGCATGAGATAATGACGAGCTTCAACAGCCTGTTGTTCCCGCTGGCGGCGGCCAGTCGCGTCGCGGCGCGGGTCCGTGGACGCGAGGGGAGTGACGATTCGATGCCGCCCGCCCCCGTCAACGCGCTATTTCGCCAGGTGTTCGGGATGGAACGTCACTTGATCGGGCGAGTGCCACTGCCGCCGGGGGTCTCACTCGCCGCCATTCTGTCGCCGCGATAACCCAGGCTGGAATTGTCGCGCGCGGTGCCGATGACGTCGGCGACAATATACAGCGGGCGCTTTTTCGATTCGATGTACAGCCGGCCCAGATATTCGCCGATCATGCCAAGCACGAACATCTGGACCGCGCCGATTCCGACGACGACCAGCATCAGCGAGGTCCAGCCCGCGACCGCCGTGCCCGTCAGCCAGCCAACCGCGATATAGGCGAGGATCAGGCACGACAGGCCGGTCAGCGCCAGCCCCGCATGGCTGGCGAAGCGCAACGGCGCAGTCGAAAACCCGGTCACCGCATCAAAGGCGAGGCTGAGCATTTTTGCAAACGGGTAATGCGTCGTGCCCGCATGACGTTCGGCGCGATCATAAGCGAACGGCACCTGCCGGAACCCGATCCACGCGACCATTCCCCGGATAAAACGCGCCTGTTCGGGCATGGCAAGCAGCGCATCCAGCGCGCGCCTGCTCATCAACCGGAAATCGCCCGCATCCAGGGGAATGGTGGTGTCGGTCAGTTTATCGAGCAACCGGTAGAAGATTGCCGCGGACGCGCGCTTGGCCAGGCTCTCACCCGCACGCTGTCGACGCACGGCATAAACGACGTCGGCATGCTGGCTGTCCATCGCCGCAAGCATGTCGTGCAGCAGCTCTGGCGGGTCCTGCAGATCGGCGTCGAGGATCAGGATGCGGTCGCCGCGCGCCAGATCGAGGCCTGCGGTCAGCGCCAGTTGATGGCCATGATTGCGCGACAGGTTGATCGCCAAGATCTGCGGATCGGCCGCGGCAAGGCGAGTCATCGTCGCCCATGTGCCGTCGCGCGAGCCGTCGTCGATCAGCACGATCTCATGATCGTCACCCGCCGCCGCCCGCGCCACCGCCGAGACCCGGCGATAAAGTTCGTCGAGGCAAAGCTCTTCGTTGAAACAAGGAATCACGATTGAAAGAAATGTCATCGGGTCGCCTGTAGCATTGCATGGTCATCGATTCGGTAAAGACGGTCGGTGCCCGCCTGCCAGATCTGGGTCATGCCCCCGGTCAGCGCGGGATCGAAGGCGGGCGGGTCGATCAACCAGACATAGTCGAAGGCATCGCGCGGCAGATGTGTCAGCGACCAGTTCAACGGCCGCCAGCGGTCGCGGCATTTGCCCGCCACCACCACCTGCGATGGATCGGCCCTGAAGAAGCCCGCATCAGGCTTGTTCGTGGTCAGCAGTTGCGCGCCCGCCATGTCCCACTGATCGTTCGAATAGGCACGCTTGCGCACGATCGCGATAGCTCCGAGATGCTCCATCCGATTCGTCGACCAGGAATTGCCGCACTTATATCCCGTGAAACTGACGAGCCGTGCGTGTTCGGGAACATAGCTGAGCGCTCCCAGCGCCCGGTCATAGCCGGTCGAGGCGATGGCGAAGCTGACGGTATTCGCCGCGATCCGCACCCCGAAAAACAACAGCCCGGCGATCGCCAGTCCCCGGGCCAGGCAAACCGAGGCACCGGGGCGCAGGCGGATGCCGATGATCGGGATGGCGATGAGATAGGGGGTCAGCCGCATGTCGGCATAGGCGGACCCGAAGACGATCCGGGGCAGGACGATGAACACGACCAGCAGGAACAGCGCGGTCGCGCCGAGGTTGCGTGAAATTTCCAGTCGCCGACTGCCGATGGCGGTGACGAACAGCGCGCACAGCACCGCGACCGACCCCTTGTCGAACCATTCCCAGCGATCGCGCAGCGTGCGTTCAAACCACTCCCATTTCCGCGACCAGTGAAACCAGTCGCCGGTCTGGCCCGTGACATGGCCGCTGCGCCACAGGATCATCAACAGGATCGGCGGGGCGAGCGTCAGGCACTGGACACCGGCATGGAACCACGCCCGGAACCATCCGATCCCGCGGTCGTGCTGGCGGATCAGTTCGGCCGAAAAGGCAAGGATGCCCAGCATTCCCCAGCCGAAGGTATGCGTGATCCAGATCAGCGGCGAGATCAGCAGGAAGACCAGCGCACGCAGCCGTTGCCGCCCGAGGCGCGCCAGTCGCAACCAGAGTCCGAAGGCCAGCAGCGCTAACGCCATCGAAAGCGAAAAATTGACGAAGCCGAACAGGAATGGATGCCCATAAGCGAGCGGCAGCGCGAACAGGGCGGTCGGCTGGACGCGGCCGTGGACCTCGCGTGCGATCCACAAGAGACCCGCCACCGTCATCGCGGGGATCGCCATGACGATCAGCTTCACGCCGAGTTCGAGGCCGAGCAGCTTTGCCAGCGGCACGATCAGCAGGTCGACGCCCAGGTTGCCGATCAGCGCCCAGTGGAAATTATAAAAATGCCGGATGGCCGACCCGTCGCCGTCAAGCTGAACCCGGTAGCGCCCCATATGCCCGGGCAGGTCGACCAGCGGCGGGATCGTCGGCCAAAACAATGGGATCGTGGCAATCAGCGCTAGCATGATGACCGTCGCGCGCCGCTCCCACCAATTCAAGTCGCTTTGCCGCACAGGCGCATGGCTCGGCGCGGTCACTTCCGATCGATCCTGAACAGCACATCGTTCCCGGCCCGCCAGACCGGGGTCATGCCAGCCGTCAGCCGCACGTCATAGGCCGGAGGATCGATCAGCCACACATAGTCGAAAGCCTGGCGGGGAAAGCGGGCCAGCGCCATGTCGATCGGGATCAGCGAATTGCCTTCGTCGATCTTGGTGGCAGTCACGGTCTGCGAGGGATCGGACACGAATTGCGGGGCATCGGCCTTGACGACCGACATCAGATTTAGCCCCGTCGCATTCCACTGGTCGTTGGAAAATGCGCGACGTCGCACGATCGCCATACCCGCCAGATGCTCGAGGCGATTGCCCCAGGAGTGACGCGTGAACGAAATCATCCGCGACCCGACCGGCAGGTGATCGAGGGCCGCCAGCGCCTGTTCCTGACGCTGCGCCGCGATCGCGAGGCTGACCGTATTTCCAGCAATCCTGGTTGCGAAAAAAGCCAGGCCAACCACTGCAATTATGTTGAGGAAGCGCGGTGTCGCGGCCGGCGTCGGCGCGATGGCGAGGATGGCCGCCGCCAGCATGAAGGGAACCAGCCGCAATTCGGTGAACGATCCACCCATGGTCACGCGGGGCAGCGCGGTACAGGCCACCAGCAGCACGACCGCGCCGACCGCCAGCAGCCGTTCAAAGCCAAGCCGCGCGTTGCAAACCGCGAACAGCAACACGCCTGCCAGGAATAGGCGCGAGAGCAGATCATAAACAGGCCAGCGATCGCGCAGGACGACGGTGACGGCTTCGAGTTTGGCCGACCAGTTGAACCAGTCGCCAGTGCCACCCGCACCCGCCGAGTTGCCCGACACGAGCATCAGGGCAAAGGGTCCGGCCAAGCCAAGACAGCCAACGGTCGCCTTGACCATGACGTCGACCCAGCCTTCGCCCCGGTCACGATGACGAACCAGTTCGGCCGAAAAGGCCAGCACACCCAGCAGCCCCAGGCCGTAGGTATGCGTAATCCAGATCGCGAACGAGATCGGCACGAAGATGACGGCCCGCAGCATGAGATGACCAATCCGCGCGAGCCGCAGCCAAAGCGCAAAGGCCAGCAGGGCAAGGGCGGTCGATAGCGCGAAATTGACGAACCCGAACAGGAACGGAACGCTGTAGGCCAGGGGCAGTGCAAACAGCGCAGTCGGCGGGATGCGGCCGTGAACCTCGCGCGCGATCGACAACATGCCGACCACGGTCAGCACAGGGATCGCCATGACAATCAGCTTCACACCCAGTTCCAGCCCGAACAGCCACGCCATCGGCACGATCAGCAGATCGACGCCGAGGTTGCCGACCAGTGCCCAGTGAAAATCATAGAACTGGCGCAATACCGAGCCGTCGCCATCGAGCTGGACGCGGTATCGCCCCATGTGTCCCGGCAAGTCCATCAGCGGCGGGATGGTCGGCCACAGCAGCGGGATGACCGCCGCCAGTGCCAGCACCACGACGGTCGAACGCCGTTCCCACCACTGCAAATCGCCCTGCCCCATCACCAAGCCTTAGAGGGTGATGACAAGAGATTGAACCATGTTTTAATTGATCGGCTGAATAGGGTGGAAATGGGGATGCACGGCCCCTCATCAGTCCATCCCGGCACAAGTTTGCAGAGCATCCGTCACCCCGGCGCAGGCCGGGGCC
>NZ_JANXNX010000077.1 GCF_025353885.1 Sphingomonas sp.
CCAGGCCGAGGGGGGCGCCACGAACGTGTGCGGCTGGCGTGACATGATCTGCTTCAACGATTTCTCCGGGGGTGCTGGCAACGTGACGTAACTGAACGCACCGACAAGCCCAACGGGACCGTCTCTAGACAAGATCGTCGCTGACGTCACCTTTTCCATTGCCCCCAAAACCGTCACCCCGGCGAAGGCCGGGGCCTATACGGGTTTGCCGAAATAGAAGCACTTGACCCGACAGCCGTATAGGCCTCGGCCTGCGCCGGGGTGACGGGCAGGTGATGTAACGGCTGGCTCGGTTAGTAGCGTCGCAGCAACCCTGCGAGTTTGCCTTGCACGCGGACTTGTTCGGCGGCGTAAATCTGCGCTTCGTAAAGCACGTTTGCAGGATCGAGCCGAATACGCGGCCCATCGTGACGATAATATTTCAGCGTGGCTTCGTGGTCGTCGATCAGCGCCACGACGATCTCACCATCGCGCGCGGTCTCGGTCTTGCGAATCAGGGCATAATCGCCATCGAGAATGCCCGCCTCGACCATCGAATCTCCCGACACCTCCAGCGCAAAGTGTTCGCCGGGGCCGAGCAGGGCGGCGGGCACCGGCAGCGTCGACTGGCCTTCGAACGCCTCGATCGGCATACCGGCGGCGATGCGACCATGCATCGGCAATTCGATGACGTCGTTTGCGGCGGGCGGCAGGATGATGCCCCCGTTCGAATTGGCCGGAATCCGCATTTTCTGTTCGCCGCGTTCGGGCATCCGCATGACTTCAAGCGCGCGGGCGCGATTGGGCAGGCGGCGGATGAACTGGCGTTCCTCCAGGGCGCTGATCAGGCGATGGACGCCCGATTTCGACTTTAGGTCGAGTGCTTCTTTCATTTCCTCGAACGAGGGCGACACGCCGGTTTCGGCAAGCCGGTCGTTGATGAAACAAATCAGCTCATGCTGTTTACGAGTGAGCACCCAAACCTCTCCTGTTCTGGAAGAACGTATTGGGAACGTGTAGGAAACATTACAGGTCGCGTCAAGCGAGCAGGATAGCCTCGACGAGCGATCCCTCGGCGAGGGCGGGCGCGCCTGCCGGGCGGACCACGAGCGCATCGGCACCGGCCAATGGCAACAGCATCCCGCTGTCACCGGGAAATGTCGGGCTGAGCGAGCCGTCCTGCCAATGTGTGCGGACGAAATCGGTGCGGGGACCAACGGCGGGCAGGGGTTCGCCGATCCGCACGCGGATGCGCGGCGGGATGGGGTCGGCGGCACCCGCCAGATGGGCGACGAGCGGGCGCAGGAAAAGTACAGCCGTGACCAGCGCGGAAACCGGATTGCCGGGCAGTCCAAGGACGACCGTGTCGCCCAGGCGTCCGGCCATCAGCGGCTTGCCGGGCCGCATCGCGACTTTCCAGAAATCGAGGGTGGCTCCGGCAGCCGTCAGCGCAGGGCGGACCAGGTCATGGTCGCCCACCGATGCGCCGCCGGTGCTGACGACGATATCGCAGGTTCCCGAGGCCATAAATGCTGCCGTCAGTTGCGCCAGGTCATCGGGAATGATGCCGAGATCGACAATGTCGACGGGCAGCGTCCGCAACAGTGTGGCAAGCATCGGGGCGTTGGACGAGGGCAGCCGGTCGGGCCCCGCATCGACGCCGGGGGGCACCAGTTCGCTGCCGGTCGAGATGATCGCCACCCGAAGCCGGCGGCGGACGGCGATGGTGTCGTGCCCGCCCATGGCCGCAAGGGCGATGCGGGCGGGGGTCAGCAGCACACCGGTTTCGATCAGCGTGGCGCCGATGGTGAAGTCCGAACCTGCGGTCCGCACATGATCGCCAAGCGCTTTCGGACCGTTGCCGGACAAAATGATCGTGTCGCCGGTGCGCGTGATGTTTTCCTGGATGACGACGGTGTCGCTGCCCGCTGGAATTGCGGCCCCGGTGAAAATCCGGGCGGCCTGGGCGGGGCCGATTTCGTTAGGATACGGCGTTCCGGCAACCGAGTCGCCGACGACGCGCCACGGGCCCGCGCCATCCTGGTGGCGGATTGCGTAGCCGTCCATTGCCGACAAGTCGTGTGCGGGCTGGGTGCGTTTGGCGACGACGGGCGTGGCGGTCCAGCGACCCGCGGCTTCCAGCAGGGGGACGATTTCCGTCGAGACGGGTGCGTGGAGCGCAAGGATGCGCGCCTGGGCTTCTTCGACGCCGATCATGCGGCGGGGTTTCCTGCAGCGTAGTCTCCGGAACGCCCGCCGGACTTTTCGAGCAGGCAGATGTCGCCGATCCGCATGGCGCGGTCGATGGCTTTTGCCATGTCATAGAGGGTCAGCAACGCGACCGACACGGCGGTGAGCGCTTCCATTTCGACGCCAGTGGGGCCGGTGGTCGAAACGGTGGCGGTGGCGCGGATGCTTTTGGCTTCGAATGCGAAATCGACCATGACCGACGACAGCGCCAGCGGGTGGCAGAGCGGGATCAGGTCGCTGGTGCGTTTGGCAGCCATGATCCCGGCGATGCGGGCGACGGCGATGACGTCACCTTTTTTGGTGGTGCCGTCTTTTATGGCGGTGAGCGCGACAGGGGACATCGTTATGCGGCCCTCGGCAGCGGCTGTGCGGGCCGTGGCGGGCTTGCCGGACACGTCGACCATGCGGGCGGCTCCGGCTTCGTCGATGTGGGTAAGACCGGTCATCTGCCCGTCAGTAACGCGCGCGTGGCCGATTCGACATCGGGGTTTCGCATCAGCGCTTCGCCGACGAGGAAAGTGCGAACACCGTGCGCGGACATCGCGACCAGATCGGTGTGCGACGTCAGACCGCTCTCGGCGACGAAGGTGACGTCGGCGGGGGCTTTGCCGACCAGTTCGTAGGTCCGGGCGAAGTCGACGCTGAAGTCGCGCAGGTCGCGGTTGTTGACGCCGATCAGCCGCGACTTCAGGCGGAGGGCGCGGTCGAGCTCGGCTTCGTCATGGACTTCGACAAGCACGTCCATGCCCCGTTCGATGGCGGCGGCTTCGAGTTCGGCCATGGTCGCGTCGTCGAGGGCAGCGACGATCACAAGAATTGCATCGGCCCCGATGCCGCGCGCTTCGGCGACCTGCCACGGGTCGACCATGAAATCCTTGCGGAGAACGGGGAGGTCGCAGGCGGCGCGGGCGGCGATGAGGTAATCTTCGTGGCCCTGGAAATAGGGGGCGTCGGTGAGGACGGACAGGCAGGCGGCGCCGCCCGACTGATAGGCGCGGGCATGTTCTGCGGGTGCGAAATCGGGACGGATCAGCCCTTTCGAGGGGCTGGCCTTCTTGATCTCGGCGATGAGGGCGAAACCGGTCTTAGCCTTTGCCGTCAAGGCGGCGTGAAAACCGCGTGGGGGCGACTGCGTGGCAGCCGCGCGGTCCAGGTCGTTCAGCGAGCGCATGGTTTTCCGGCGGGCGACTTCCGCGCGCGTGGTGGCGCAAATCTCGGTGAGTTTGTTCATTTGTAGGCGATCCAGCAGTCGAGCAGCGTGTTCGCAAGACCGCGATCGAGGGTTTCGGCGGCTTCCTCGATGCCATCGCGCCACTCGGTCACATGGCCCGCGACAATGAGCGCGGCGGCGGCGTTGAAGAGGACGGCGTCGCGGTAAGCGCCGGTTTCGCCCAGCAGCAGGCGGCGGAGCGCGGCGGCGTTGAAGGCCGCGTCACCGCCGCGCAGGGCCTCAGGAGCATGGCGGGGGAGGCCGACATCCTCGGGCGCGATGCGGGCGGGTGCGTGGTTCAGGCGAACGATGGTGCTGGCTGCGGAAACCGAGAGTTCGTCGAGGGGTTCGTCTCCGG
>NZ_JANXNX010000078.1 GCF_025353885.1 Sphingomonas sp.
TGTACGCGTGCATCGTCGTCGATGCCGGAACAGTTCTTCTTCGTATCACGATTTCTTTAGCGGTCCAGCTTGCGTCGCTCGCCCTCCGCCAACAGGTTTCGAGCCTCTGTTTCATCGCCACCCGTGCTCTCAAAAGCGGCCAACAAATCCTTGTCGGACAGCAGCATCGCCTCATTCGGCCGTACTGACGCAGCGCATCGTCGGCATCCGCTGTTCGCCCTTCCGCCCGCATTCCCTTGGCAAATTGACCTGCTCCCCAGAAATCATGCCATTGGTAAGTTAGCTCGTCAGATGGAGACGAGCGATGCGGCGAAGCCGATTTACCGAAGATCAGATTATTGGCGTGCTGCGTGAGCATGAGGCGGGCGTGAAGACGGCCGATCTGTGCCGGAAGCACGGGATCAGCGATGCGACCTTTTACAACTGGAAGTCGAAGTATGGCGGGCTGACGGTGTCCGACGCGGCACGGTTGCGAGCGTTGGAAGACGAGAACCGGCGGCTGAAGAAGCTGCTGGCGGAGTCGATGCTGGACGTGTCGGCACTGAAGGACCTGCTGGGAAAAAACTGACCCGGTCTGCAGAGCGCTACGCTGCGGTGGAGAAGCTGATGGCCGATCACAGCTTCTCTGAGCGTCGCGCCTGCAGGCTGATCGGGGTTAATCGATCGGCATGGCAATATGAGCGGCTTCGCGGGAAGGACGATGCTGTCCGCGAGCGGATGCGTGAGATCGCGAACGAGCGTCGCCGGTTCGGTTATCGGCGGCTGGCGATCCTGCTCAGGCGTGAAGGGAAAGGCATGAACCTGAAGAAGGTGTACCGGCTATATCGCGAAGAGCGTCTGACGGTGCGCAAGCGTGGCGGCCGGAAGCGCGCGCTGGGCACGCGAGCACCCATGGCGATCCCCGCAGGAACCCAACCAGCGCTGGTCGCTCGACTTCGTGTCTGACTCGTTGGCCTGCGGCCGGCGGTTCCGCATGCTCAACGTGATCGACGATTACAGCCGGGAGTGCCTGGGGTGTATCGTTGATACCTCGCTGTCGGGTCGGCGTGTCGTTCGCGAGTTGAGCGCCATCGCCGAACGTCGTGGGCTGCCGTGCACGGTGGTCAGCGACAATGGCACCGAGCTGACCAGTCATGCCGTCCTTGCGTGGTGCCAGGACACCGGGGTCGAATGGCATTACATCGCGCCGGGCAAGCCGCAGCAGAACGGCTTCGTCGAGAGTTTTAATGGTCGCTTGCGCGACGAGTGCCTGAACGAGCACTTGTTCCCATCGCTGGCTGTAGCGAGACGGATCATCGAAGCATGGCGGACGGACTACAACACCGTGCGTCCGCACAGCAGCCTTGGCGGGTTGGCACCTGCCGAGTTTACGAACCGCCCCCGCCAGGGGCATATGGACACCGAAGCTAATTTATCAGCGGCCTGAAAATGGGGAGCACGTCAAGGGGCACGCGATGTCGGTCTCCAATTCCCCATGGCCACTGGAAGACAACGACCTTTACGGGTGCACTCCAGCTGTCCGGGATGACCGCACCCATGGTCCTTGATGGATCCATGACCGGGGAATGGTTCGTTGCCTACGTCGAGCAAATCCTGGTGCCGACGCTGCGACCCGGCGACGTCGTGATCCTCGACAATCTCCCCGCCCACAAAAGCGTTGCGGCGCGTGAAGCCATCGAGGCAGCAGGCGCGCGGATGCTGTTCCTCCCGCCCTATTCGCCCGACTTCAATCCGATTGAGAACGCCTTCTCAAAGCTGAAGGCTATTCTGCGAAAGGCTGCCGCACGAACCGTCCCCGACCTGTGGGATGCCATCCGCGATGCTCTGCCGCGCTTCTCCCCACAAGAATGTGCAAACTACTTCTCTGCCGCCGGCTACGAACCGGAGTGATCAGATTCTGCTCTAGCTATCCGCACTGCGTAAAAAGTTTGACTGCCTGCAGCGAAGAATCTCTCACTGATCTGAAGCTCGCTGGTTCGAATCCTCCGAGCGGCTGGTCGATAAGTTTCGATGTAGTGCTTGCGGAGGTAAGTTGTCGGCGCTCAAACTAATCCCAAAAACTTTCTACACAAAACCTACACAGGCCAAAATGATGGCATTTTCCTGTTCTTTCTTAGGAGCTTAGGCAGATCCAAAGATCTGGAGCGGGTGAAGGGAATCGAACCCTCGTCGTAAGCATGGGAAGCTTCTGCTCTGCCATTGAGCTACACCCGCGAGGCGTTAGATCCCTGCCACAGGCGAGCGCTGTGGGTCAACCGCCGTGCCGTGTCGATTTTTACGAACCCTGCGTTAACCTTCTTCGCCTATCGGTCGGGTGGATAGCGGGGATCCTTCGTCGATGCGTGAAAGACATGATTTTATTCCAGCGGATGCGGCGCCGCTCGATCCGGGTCGGCGGGACGCGATCGTCCGCGAACTGGCTGTGCCCGCACGGCGTCACGTCCCGTTCCTGCTCTATGGCATGCTGATTTTCTGCTGCGGCATCGGCATGTACCTGGTCGGCGTCTTGCTGGTATTTCCGCGCTACCTGTTTGGGCTGGAGGCGGCGCTTAATCCGATCAGCGAGTGGATCGTGTGGTACAGTGGCGTCCCGATCGTCATCGGAATGGCCTTTGCCCTGTTCGATTTGCTGTTTTATTTCAGCCATAAAAAGCCCGATGTTCCCGTTCGTTATGAACCTGTCACGCGGCGCGCGGTGACGGTTGCGCTGACCGCCTATAACGACCAGGACAGCATTGCCGACGCGGTCAGCGACTTTCTGGATCACCCGCTGGTCGATCGCGTTATCGTGGTCAGCAACAACAGCGGCGATGCCACCTTTGCACGCGCCGAGGCTGCCGGAGCCCTGACCTTCGACGAACAGGCACCGGGCTATGGTCGTTGCGTGTTCCGCTGCCTGACGGAGGCGGCACGACACGACGATGCTGAATTCATCGTGCTGTGCGAGGGCGACCGCACCTTCCGCGCCTATGACATCGACAAGCTGCTCGCCTACATCCCCCATGGCGACATCGTGAACGGGACCCGCACCGCAGAACCGCTTCGCCATTTCACGACGCAACTCAGTTCGTTCATGTTCTACGGCAACATTTTCGTGGGCAAGCTGTTGGAGGCAAAGCACCTTGGGCGCAGCACGATCACCGACGTCGGGACGACTTATAAACTCTGCCGCCGGGACGCCCTGTTGCGCCTGCTCCCGACGCTGGACCCGGCGGTCAACCTGGAATTCAACGCTCACTTCCTCGATACAGCGCTTGCCGGAGGGCATGTTTTGATCGAGTGTCCCATCACGTTCCACCAGCGGGTGGGGATCAGCAAGGGTGGGAATATCAACAATCTCCGTGGATTATCGGTTGGACTTCGCATGATGGCCGGCATTGTCTTCGGCTGGAAGCGGCTGGCGTCGTGAATGCCGGCTATCACGAATCGCGTCTCAGCCATGATCCGCGCCGCGACGTCCTGTGGCAGAGTCTGTGGCGAAGTTATTTCAGCAAGCGGATCGCGCCCAACGACTGCGTGCTCGATCTCGGCTGCGGCTATGGTGAGTTCATCAACAATGTGACAGCCCGCCGCCGCATCGGCCTCGACCAATGGGACGGATCAGCCGCGCACCTGGGGCCGGGGGTCGAGGCGATTGTGTCGAGCGTCACCGCGCTCGACGGCATCGCCGATGGCAGCGTCAACTATGCCTTTGCCAGCAACCTGTTCGAACATATCGCGCAAGCCGATTTCGCGACGGTGTTGGCGTCGCTCCGCCGCAAGCTGACGCCGACGGGCACGCTGACCATCCTCCAGCCAAACTACCGCTTTGCCTATCGCGAATATTTCGACGATTACACGCATATCGCTGTCTATTCCCACGTCAGCCTGGCCGATTTCCTGGTCGCCAACGGCTATGAGGTGATCGAGGTCCGCCCACGTTTCCTGCCGCTGACTGTCAAGTCGAAGCTGCCCGTCTGGCCAATCCTGATCGCGCTTTACCTGAAGCTGCCGTTCAAGCCGATGGGCAAGCAAATGCTGATCCGTGCGCGCCCGAGCGCCGGGTCCGCTGGCAATGGTTGATCCGTCCACAGCAAGCCCGGGGTATAAATGGGGGGCCAGAATTACGCTGGCCATCGCGTTCATCGCGCTCGCTGTCGGCTTTGCCTGTTATGTCCTTGCCGTCCGCAAGGCGGTCCCGTTCCCGTTTGAGCTCGACTATGGCGAGGGCATAGTCTGGGAACAGATGCGCCAGATCGTTGCCGGGCACGGCTATGGCCCGATCGAAGTCTTCCCGGCCATCGTGTTTCACTATCCCCCGCTTTATCATCTGCTGGCCGCAGGGTTCGCGGCTGTGTCGGGCTTTGACCAACTGGCCGCGGGGCGCTTGCTGTCGGCCCTATCGACGATCGCGACCGGCGGTTTTATCGCCCTGATCGTCACCCGGATGACCCGGGTCGATGGAGCGCGCGGTGCCTGGATTTGCGGCTTGATCGCCGGATTGATGATCTTTGGTCTGATGCCGGTCCTGATGTGGTCGCGGATGATGCGCGTGGACATGGTCGCGCTGCTGTTCAGCTTTGCCGGTCTTTATTTCGGATTGCGCGCGCTGGTCGTACCACGTGCCGTCCACTTTGCCGCGCTTTGCTTCGTTGCAGCGATCTTCACCAAGCAGACCATGATCGCGGCTCCCGTCGCTGTGTTTGCGACGCTTCTGGTCATCCGTCCGCGTACGGCCTGGCCGGGCATTGTGACCGCCATGGTCACCGCACTTACGGCGCTGGCCATCCTCACCTGGCAAACCGACGGCGGTTTCCTGCACCATATCGTCCTCTACAACATCAACCGCATCCAACCGGGACGCATGCTCCAGATATTCCCGGCGTTTGGGCAGCACGGCCTGTATTTCGGGGTCGCCGCTATCGGTATTGCCCATCGCTTCAACCGACGGCGCCAATATTATAGCGGATGCCATGGATACCTGTCCCTCCGGCAACGGCTTCGGGGTAATTTGGAGGACGGCCAGTTCGTGATGGTTGCGGGTTATTTTCTGCTGGCCACGCTGATGCTGGTGACCGTTGCAAAGTCCGGGTCCAACTATAATTACTTCATCGAGTGGCTTTCCGTCACGACGATTCTCGCAGGGCTCGCGCTGCGCGATGCCGCGGTCCAGGCGTGGAGCGACGGCAAGTCGGCACCGCTCTTACGCACCGCCATGATACCGCTTGCCATCGCGATCCAGGCATGTCTGCTGCCCCATGCTCCCAACGACGACTGGCTGATGAGTGCGGGTCGCAGGGTTGAACTGGACCGCTTGTCCAACATGATCCGTGTTGCCCAACAGCCGGTGATCTCGGATGAAATGGTCATGCTGCTTCGGTCGGGTAAGACCGTTTTGTGGGAACCCGCCATATTTGCCGAACTGGGGAGCCACGGGATTTGGGACGAACGCCCCTTCATTGCTAAAATACGGCATCGCGACTTCGCATTTTTCGTCACGGTGAACGACCGGGGCAACAGTATTTTCGACGATCGCTACAACCCGAAGGTCGCCGACGCGATGCAAGCGGCATATCCGCGCAAACAGATCGTGGCGGGATATACGCTCCATCTTCGTGCCCTCCCCATAACGCCGCGTTAACTATCTTGCTGGTATCTCGCCAATTGTGGAGCGATCGTCGATGCATCGAAACGGAAAGCTGCTGCCCAATACCCTTGCACGAAGTCTCGCAGCGGTCGCGCTCCTAGTTGCACTGATTCCGCTGCTGGTCGGTCTGGTCCGCTATTGTATGATCATCCACGGCACGATCCTGTACCCTTACGAACTCGATTATGGCGAGGGTATCGTTTGGCAGCAGATGAACGCGATCGTTGCGGGTCATGGTTATGGCCCGATCGACGTTTTTCCATCGATCGTCTTTCATTATCCCCCGGTCTATCATCTGCTTGCCGCCGGATTGGCCACCGCAACGGGTCTCGACCCGCTCGCCGCCGGACGGCTGCTGTCGATTATGGCAACGCTTGCGACGGGTGGCGTGACCGTTCTGATTGTCTCGCGCGTCGCAACCGCCAATGGTGCCGACCGCCTGGCATGGATTTGCGGGTTGATCGGCGGACTGCTGATCTTCAGCATGATGCCGATCCTACATTGGTCGCGGTTCATGCGCGTGGATATGGTCGCGCTGCTTTTGACGCTGGCGGGCCTTTACCTCGGCCTGCGCGCGCTTTCCCAGCCAAGAGCGGTACATCTGGCCGCACTCTGTTTTGTCGCGGCGATGTTCACCAAGCAGACCAGCCTTGCCGCGCCCATCGCGGTTTTCGCCACGCTGCTATTCCTGCGCCCGCGAACGGCATGGGCGGGCATCGCGACCGGTGCCGCAAGCGGGTGCGCGGCGCTTGCCGTCCTCGTCTGGCAGACGAACGGCGGATTCCTCGACCATATCCTTCTTTACAACATCAACCGCATCGAACTGGGCAACCTGCGGTGGGTGGTGACGATGATGACCCAACACGCCCTGTTTATCGGGGTCGCGCTATGCGCCATCGGCCAGTCTGTCGTTCGCGGAGTTCGGGACTATCGCCATTGCCAGGGTTTCGGCGATGTCCGGCGAACGCTGACCGCCAATCCGGGCCATGGCCAGTCGATCATCCTGCTGGTTTATTTCCTGCTCACGACGGTCATGCTGCTGCTGATCGTCAAACAGGGATCGACCTATAACTATTTCATTGAATGGCTGTGTGCCGTCGCGCTGTTTGCGGGCCTGGCAGTCAGCGACGCGGCTGTGCTGGCCGCGGGAAAGATCGACGCGGGACGGTCGATCCTCGTGCCGCTTGTGCTGCCGCTGGCTATCGGCCTTCAGGCGATCCTCCTGCCTGACACCCCGCTGGATGCATGGCGCATGACGACGGCGCACCGCGCGGAGATGGATCGGCTGTCCGCGCTGGTCCGTGCCGCGCCAAAGCCGATTATCTCCGACGATATGGTCGTGCTGCTGAGGTCGGGAAAGACCGTCCAGTGGGAACCGGCGATCTTTTCGGAACTGGGCCTGATGGGTGTCTGGGACGAACGCCCCTTTATCGCCAAGATCCACAAACGTGATTTTTCGTTTTTCATCACGCGCAGAGTCGGTCCCGACGCACTGAATACCGGCTCGTTCAATCCAAAGGTGGCAGCCGCGATTGCCGCCGCTTATCCCGTCGTCCGTGTCGTTGCTGGCTATTCGATCAACCTGCCGCCCGAACCGCCCCACACGAAAACGGCCCCCGGCACATAGCGCAGGGGGTCGTTTCGTCGTCTTTAGACTAAAAGCTTTAGCGCTTCGAGAACTGGAAGCTCTTGCGCGCCTTGGCCTTGCCGTACTTCTTGCGCTCCACCGTGCGGCTGTCGCGGGTCAGGAACCCGGCGGCCTTTACTGGTGCACGAAGGATCGGCTCGTACTTGGTCAGTGCCTGCGAGATGCCGTGCTTCACAGCACCGGCCTGCCCCGAAAGTCCGCCGCCCTTAACCGTTGCGATCACGTCATAGCTGCCGACGCGATCCGAAACTTCGAATGCTTGGCTGATGACGAGGCGCAGCGTTGGACGTGCGAAATACACTTCCTGGTCGCGACCGTTGACGGTGATCTTGCCGCTGCCGGGCTTGATCCAGACGCGGGCAACAGCGTCCTTGCGGCGACCGGTGGCATAGGCACGACCCTGCGCATCGATGATCTGCTCGCGGAGCGGCATTGGCTCGCGGACGGGCTCGTTGCTGATCGGCGCCATGTAATCGGTGGTTTCCGAAGCAGGAGCCGTTGCCGCTGGCTCAGCAGCGACAGGAACGGGGGCACCGGTCAGGGCAGCCAGATCGGACAGCGATTGACGGTTATCGGACATTATGCGCCCACCTTGTTCTTGCGGTTCATCGAACCGATGTCGAGGACCTGTGGATCCTGCGCCGTGTGTGGATGTTCCGAACCCTTGAAGATGCGCAGTGCGCGCATCTGGTCGCGACCGAGCGGGCCGCGCGGGATCATGCGCTCGACGGCCTTTTCCAGGACGCGCTCGGGGAACTTGCCCTCGAGAATCTTGGCTGGCGTCGTTTCCTTGATACCGCCGGGGTGACCCGTGTGGCGATAATAAATCTTGTCGGTCATCTTCTTGCCGGTGAAGCGAACCTTCTCGGCATTGATGATGATCACATTGTCACCGCAATCCACGTGCGGGGTATAGGTCGGCTTGTGCTTGCCGCGCAGAATGTTTGCAACAATCGTCGCGACCCGGCCAACGACCAGACCGTCGGCATCGATCAGATGCCACTTCTTTTCCACATCGAACGGCTTGACCGCCTTTGTGGTTTTCATCAGTGCCTTCATGGCCCCGGACCTCTTAAAACGAACGCGCCGCCCCGGATGCGGAGCGGCGTCGATGGCGGTCAAATGGCGCCGGAGTGGCTATAAGTCAAGCAAAACCGCGCATTTGCCAACAGGTATCATAATACCCGTTGGAAAATGCTTGTCGATCAGTTACTGCTGATCTGCGTGGCTGACGGTTTGCTGGCGACGACATCGGTCAAGGGAAATGAAATTTCCTGGCCGTTTGAAAGTCCGGTGACACGTCCCTTGGCGACCCGCAGCGAGAATGGAAGCCCGCCTTGCGCACGGCCCTTGATCAAGGTCGCGTTGGGGGTTTCCTTGACCCAATACACATAGGTAACGCCGTCGCGTATCATCGTCTGCTGTTCGGCAGCGAGGGCGGGGGAAGCGGCGGAAACAAGCGCGACGACGGCGAAAGCACGGAAAAGCTTAGTCATGGCAGAGTCCTTTGGTCAGGTTCTGCCGATCAGGCCTCGAATTATGTTCTGCAATGCAACATAGCTATGCAGAGAGACTGCGCAAATGCTGATGACGCCACAACAGTTGCAGTTCGTGCAACGCAATGAATAGCCGCCAAAATCAGGCTGCGATTGGCCTGGGCGCATGGCTTACCCGGTTACGCCCGCCGTTTTTCGATCGATAGAGCGCCTGGTCCGCCGCATAATACAGCAAGCGCCACGAAACGTCGTCGTCGACCAGTGATTCCGCAACGCCCGCGCTGATTGTTACCGAAACTTCGCCGGAGGTCGCAGTCGCGGCGACCGCCTTGCACAGCCGGTCCGCGACGGCGTCAACGGGCTCGGCATCGATCACGACCGCGAATTCCTCTCCGCCGATGCGACCGATCAGCGCGGTTTCCGGGGCCGTCGTGCGCAGCACATCGGCGACCAGCATCAGCACGTCGTCGCCGACCAGATGGCCGTGGCGGTCGTTGATCAGCTTGAACTGGTCGATGTCGATCAGGATCAGCTTGATCGCCTGAGTGCGGTCGGTGCGCGCCTCGATCCTTCGTAGGAAGGCGCGCCGCGTGAGCAGGCCGGTCAGGACGTCAACTTCGGCAATCTGGCGAAACTTTTCCTGCATCGCCCAGGCCTCGTCGCGTTCGTTACGCACGCTGCCGATGCGCCAGCCCACGGCGACCGCCGACATCAGCGCCTCCAGCGCCATCACGACCAGCGGGCTGATCTCTACCAGCAGGGCGCCCTGCTCGATGAACCCCAGCGCCCATATTGACCGGAACATCCCGAGGAGAAACGGGATCGACCATGCAATCAGGTAATTGCGCGCGCACTTGCTGCCGCGTGCCCAGCCGAACGCCGCGGTGGATGTGTTGCCGATCAGGACCACGACCATCGATCCATAGGTCAGGCGGTCCATAATCTGCCAGGCAAATCCCATGTCGATGACGCGGATGATCGAAGAGCACAATCCGACCAGCCCGGCCACCAACGTAATGACCGCTAAGGGCCGGGAGATAACCTTGCGTTCGATGTAGCCCAGCATGAACAACGAGACCGAGATCATCATGATCGACGCGGCCAGCAGCGTCAGCGAGACTTGTGTCGTCGGATCGAGCCCCGGCAGGACGGCAAAGATAGTGCCCGACCAGCACGCGCCGATAAACAGCATCATCAGCGCGCTGAGGCAGTAGAACAGCAGGAACGGCATGCGCAAAACGACGAACAGCGAGAAGTTGAAGACCAGCAGCGCAAAGACCGCCCCCGCCAGCACCCCGTATAACGCCAGATACTTGATGTCGCTGGCCAGCGCGGCATGGCCGGTCACCAGTTCAGGTCTGGCCGCGACGCCGCGCTCATTCTGCATGCCGTCGGCGCGGATCAGGATGGTGTCGATAATGCCGGGGCCCGCGGGCAAACGGAATGACAATTGGTTAGGGGCGAACGCGCGCCGTGCCGTCATCAGGCTATCCGCCACCTGCAACACCCGACCATCGGTATAGTGCACGAAAATCGCTTCATCCCGGGCCTGCGCCAATGTATGGCGAATCTCCCAGGGATCGGCAGGATTGCTGGCCAGCGAAAGGTTGCGGAATATGCCCCAGGTTATCGGCCCCGCCAAGCCGATCTGTCCCGACTTGCAATCGAACGCGGCGGCATTTTTCAGCATGACTGCGGCATCGACCGCGGTGTCCGTCAGCGCGACGCAGGGTTCGGCCAGTGCCAGCCGTTGCCCTTCGGCGACCGGGACCATGGCATGGGCGGGCGCGGCGACGATGACGAGTGCGAAGAGCGCACAGATCACGCCGCGCAGCCATGCCCCGGCAAGCCATGAATCGAGAATGTCGTAACGGATCATTGCCAGCCGGTTACGCCCGCAGTGCTTTCCATATCGTTTCCGTTTTGCGCAAATTCGCGCTCGAACGACCCACCGGCGCCGATTTTGAAAGTTATCGTGCCGTTGCGCCGCGCGCGCCCAGTGCGTGCACGCCCCACACCGTCGCCGCGACGACCAGCGCGCCAACGGCCTGGTGCAACGCCGCCAGCGGCAGTGCGACGCCGCTCATGACAGTGGCGATGCCCAACAGGATTTGCGTCCCGAAACTGGCATGGATCGCCATTGATGCCGGTCGCACGCCCGCGCGCTTCACCCGCCGCGCCAGCACAATCAGCACAGCGACGACAACCCACGCCCACCAGCGATGGGTAAAGTGGATGAGATACGGGTCATAAGCGAATGTCTCCCATACGGGACGCAACCATTCGACCCCCTCGGGAAAGATATGATCATTCATCAGCGGCCAGGTGCTGGCGACCGCTCCAGCCCGCAGCCCCGAGGTGAACGCCCCGAACATGATCTGGACGGCCAGCACAGCCAACGCCACCATCCCCAAAACAGTCATCCGCGCGGGGGTGGCCGCCGGATTACGCGCCAGTGCGCGCAGGTCGAGTGCGGTCCAGACCAGCCCGCCGATGATCGTCAACGCCGTGATCAGATGGACGGCCAGCCGGAAATGGCTGACTTCGGTGCGGTGGGTCAGGCCCGAAGCGACCATCCACCAGCCGATCGTTCCCTGCAGACCGCCTAGCGCCAGTAACGCCACCAGCCGCCAGCCATATCCCTTTGGAATGGCGCGTTTGATGGCGAACCAGGCGAGCGGCAGGGCAAAGGCGAGGCCGATCACGCGTCCCAGCAGGCGGTGGACATATTCCCAGAAAAAGATCGTCTTAAATCCCGCCAACGTCATGTCGGCATTGTGCGCGGCAAACTGCGGGATTCGCTTATACGCTTCGAACGCGGCAACCCAGGCCGCGTCGTTCAGCGGGGGCAGGGTGCCCGACACCGGTTTCCATTCGGTGATCGACAGCCCCGATTCGGTCAGACGGGTAATCCCCCCGACCACAACCATCAGGAACACCAGCGCCGCCACCGCCAGCAGCCAGTGGGAAATCGCGCGCGGTCTTGTCAGTTCAGAATCGAAACGGGCCATTCCCAGCCGCTTACGCCTGGGAATGGCCCGTGTGAACGGTCAATTTCACACGCGTCAGGCGAGCTTGAAACCTTCTTTGTTCATTGCCTTGGTCAGCGCCTTGTTAGCCTCGTCCGACAGCTTAGACTTGAGCGAAGGGAACAGCTCATCCTCCTCCTCGCGGACATGCTTTTCTAGGTCGACGCGGAACTTGCGCACGATCTCAAGAAAACGCTCGCTGTCGCGCGGGCAGTTGGTCAGCTCGTACAAATATTGTTTCACATAGCCATGGTCTTTGTTCAGGCTGTCGGCGGCCTCGGCTTCCCCGGCATCGCGCAGCGCAGGATAGACCGTGTTCTCCTCCTGCAACGCGTGTTTGCCCAGTGCATGCTTTAGCTGTGCCAGCAGGATCGCACGCTTTGTGGTGTTCTCACGCGTGGTCGCCTCAATCGCGTCGAAAATCTTCAACGTTGCGACATGTTCGGCGGCCAGCGCCTGATCCCAGTCACCTGCCAGCACGGTCGGTGCCTGGACGGCTACCTTGCGCCCGATCATCGCTGCCACGCCCAGCGCCATGCCTGCCGCCGCTGCGCCGATTAGCGCGCCGGTCGAACCGTCTGATTTCTGGGGATTGCTCCGCGTCGTGCGGGGTTTCGGTCCGGGCTTTGCGCGTTCTGTCGTCTGTGTGGCCATTTTAAGTCTCCTAATATCCTGCGATTACATCTTGTTCAGCATGTCGAGGTGCGTCTGGACCTTTGGCGCGGTGTCGCTGGCAAAGCCCTTCAATGCAGCCTGGTCGCCGCCCGTCGCATAGCCATGCATCAGCGCCAGCGCCTTGGTATGCGCCTCAGTCTGCTGCGACTTGTACAGCGTGTCGAATGTCTCGCCTTTGGCACCCTTCAGCCCGTCGATCATTCCCTGATGTTCGGCATCGAGCATCGCTGGCGGCATGTCCTTGACGCCATCCTTGGCGATCGCGGCTTTTAGGCCCGCGGTCGTCGCGGTGTGCGCGGTGATCATCTCGGCGGCAAACTTCTTCAAACCAGCGGAGGTTGCCATCGTCGCGGCCAGCTTGCTCGATGCGATCTCGTACATGTCGCCCATCGCTGCGTTCTTGACAAAGTCGGGCGTGGATGCCGACGCCATCATCGCGCCATTGTCGACGCTGTCGTTGGCGGCAACGGTCATGCTGTCGTTCATGCCAGTGGTGTCGGCAGCCAGGTTGCTGTTGTCGGCGGCTTTTGGCCCGCACGCTGTCAACGCGAGCGCGGCGGCAGTGACCATCAGGACGTTACGCATAGTTGAAGTCTCCGTTGAATATGAGGAGTTAACGAGGTCGGAGCGCGCCAGTTCCCCCGAATCGCGATGCGATCTTGTGTCGGCGACCAAACTGGTGCCAGATATGCGAGATCACAGAGGAGAAGGTGCCGTGGCAGACAACGAAAAGTTCACCGACAAGGCGACCAAGGCAGTCAAGAACGCGGGCAAGGCAATGCAGGACGTCGCCGGCAAGGCCAGCGAAAACGCCTCCGCACTGAACGGCAAGGTCATTGACCAGGCCGAGGAGAACACCCGCGCCGCCTTCGCCGCGCTGCGTTCGGCAGCGAGCGTCAAGTCAGTCCAGGAGCTCGCCAAGATCCAGGGCGAGTTCATGAAGGAGGCATCGGCCCGGTCGCAAGCGCAGATCAAGGAGGTTGGCGACCTGATTGCCCAGTTCGGCAAGGACACGATGGCGATGTTCCAGCCTAAAAAGGACTGATCGCGACCGGCCCCTGCCGCATGGACAGGGGGAGGGGCCGGCTCCGCTTTTAGTGAAAATGTCCCGAGCGGTAGAACAAAGCGCGTAATCCGCCACGCGTGAACGGCTGCCACGCGCCCAGCGGCAGCGCGAGCCGGTCGGCCACCGCAAACATCGCGATCGGATTAAAGCACAGCCCGACATGGCTTCCCGGAATCTCGATATTCTCGGTCGTGGGGGTGTTGGGTTCGAGACAGCTTTGCCAGGCAACGATGCCATCGGCCTTTGAATAGATTGCTGACGACGGCACCGGTGGCGCATTGTGACTTTCGACCAGCTGCGCCTTGATCTCGGGATCCGACACGCGCTGCCCGCACAGATATTCGTAGAGTTTCCAGACGTTGGTCGAACGCGGATCACCGGCAAAGGGTGACCCCAGCGTCACGATCTGGCGCACCAGTTCGGGCCGCCGCCGCGACAGTTGGCGCGCGATGATACCGCCCAGACTATGTCCGACCAGCGTCACCTTGCGCTCGGTCGTCGCATGGATGTCTTCCAGCCGCGCAATCAGCTTTTCCCCCTGCAACCCGATCGCACGCTGGCCCAGGTTGCGGCCCAGTTCCCATGCATGGACGTCATAGCCCAGTGCCGACAGATAGCGGCGCAACAGCGCGGTCGACCGGTCGGTTGTGGACATGCCCGGCAGCACCAGCACCGGGTGCCCATCGCCACGCGGTGCCGTCATCAGCAACGGCGCGGCCAGCGGCAGCGACCCCAGTTCCGCCAGCGCGCGCGGCAATTCCGTCAGCACCAGCCAGGCCGAGGGGGGCGCCACGAACGTGTGCGGCTGGCGTGACATGATCTGCTTCAACGATTTCTCCGGGGGTGCTGGCAACGTGACGTAACTGAACGCACCGACAAGCCCAACGGGACCGTCTCTAGACAAGATCGTCGC
>NZ_JANXNX010000004.1 GCF_025353885.1 Sphingomonas sp.
GGCCTTCGCCGGGGTGACGAGGTGTTGGACACCCGCTGGCTAAACATTTGACGGACGCGTGGCGGGGGCGATATACGCCATCTCCGCTAAGGGCGGCCTCACGGGGTCGCCTTTTCTGTTTGAAAGGCCGAACCGATGACGATCACCGCCCTTATGCCAGTCTATCCCCGGAGCGGGGTCCGGCCGGTGCGCGGTGAGGGCTCCTATCTGATCGATGAGAGCGGCGCGCGGTATCTCGATTTCGCCAGTGGCATTGCGGTCAATATCCTGGGCCACGGCCACCCGCACCTGATCAAGGCGATCGCCGATCAGGCAGCGACCCTGATGCATGTGTCCAACCTGTACGGATCGCCGCAGGGTGAGGCGCTGGCGCAGCGGCTGGTCGACAACAGCTTTGCCGACACGGTGTTCTTCACCAATTCGGGCGCCGAGGCGGTGGAATGCGCGATCAAGACGGCGCGGCGTTACCACTTCGCCAACGGCCACCCTGAGCGGCAGAAACTGATCACCTTCAAAAACGCCTTTCACGGGCGCACGCTGGGCACCATAAGCGCGACCGACCAGCCCAAGATGCGCGAAGGTTTCGAACCGTTGCTGCCGGGCTTTGACTATGCCCCCTTCGACGATCTGGAGGCCGCGCGGGCGCTGGTCGACGCGCATACCGCCGGTTTCCTGGTCGAACCGATCCAGGGCGAGGGCGGCATCCGGGCTGCGTCCCCTGAGTTTTTGAAGGGGCTGCGGGAGATTTGCGACGAGCACGGCCTGATGCTGGTGCTGGACGAGGTTCAGTGCGGCGTTGCGCGCACGGGCAAGCTTTATGCGCACGAACATTACGGGATCACCCCCGACATATTGGCGACCGCCAAGGGCATCGGCGGCGGCTTCCCACTGGGAGCGTGTCTCGCAACCGAGGAAGCGGCCAAGGGCATGGTGTTCGGTACGCATGGCTCCACCTACGGCGGCAATCCGCTGGCGATGGCGGCGGGGCAGGCGGTGCTCGATGTCATCCTCGCCCCCGGCTTCATGGAGCAGGTGACCGCGACCGGCGATCGGTTGCGCGCGGCGCTGGAACAGATGATGCCCAATCACGACCAGCTGTTCGAAGGCATTCGGGGCAAAGGATTGATGCTGGGGCTGAAGCTGAAGTCAGACAGTCGGGCGTTCGTGGCGCACGTTCGCGACAATCACGGACTTTTGCTGGTGGCGGCGGGCGAGAATGTCGTCCGCGTGTTGCCGCCGCTCAACATCGAGGAACATCACATCAACGAGTTCATCGAGAAACTGTCGGCCGCGGCGGCCAGTTACGAATTGCCGGCATGACCCGCCATTTCCGGGATTTGAGCGACGCTGGCGGTGATGCCATCGCGGCGATGCTGGCCGATGCCATCGATCGGAAGGCTGCGCGTCTGGGCTGGGCAAAGGGCCGGGTCGACAGCGATGCTCCGTTGGCCGGCCACACGCTGGCAATGATCTTCGAAAAGAGCTCGACGCGGACGCGAGTCAGCTTCGACATGGCAATTCGCCAGTTGGGGGGAACCGCCCTCATCCTCGAATCGGGGACGACGCAGCTTGGGCGAGGTGAATCGGTTGCCGATACTGCGCGCGTCCTGTCGCGCTATGTCGATGCGATCATGCTGCGGACCGGCGACGCAACGAAGCTGGCCGAGTTGGCCGATTATGCGGTGGTCCCGGTCATCAACGGTCTGACCGATTCATCGCACCCCTGCCAGATCATCGCCGACCTGCTGACGGTGATCGAGAGCGGCAAGGCTCTTCCCGGTAGCAAGTGGGCGTGGCTGGGTGATGGCAATAACGTGCTTCATTCGATCGTCGAAGCTGCTGGTTTGATGAAGTTCGACGTCTGCATCGGCTGTCCCGAAGGCTATGATCCTGACGATTCGTATATCGCGGTGGCACAGGCGCATGGCGCATCGATCGATATCGTGCGCGACGCCGCCGAGGCCGTCCGCGAGGCCGATATCGTCGTTTCTGATACCTGGATCTCAATGGGACAGGAGCATGCCGACGAGAAGCTGGCGGCGATGATGCCGTATCAGGTGACGGCGGACCTGATGGCGCTGGCAAAACCCGACGCGATCTTCCTCCATTGCCTGCCTGCGCACCGCGGCGAGGAGGTGACGGCAGACGTCATCGACGGCCCCCAGTCGCGGATCTGGGACGAGGCTGAAAATCGCGTGCACGCGCAGAAATCGATCCTGCTCTGGGCATTTGGCCTGCTCGGTTGAGTTTTTCGCGGGCCTTCCCATTTAAAGACGCATGACCGACAATTTGGATATCGACCGCTCGCTGGGCTTTACCATCGCGGCCCGCAACGCGCGCGGGCGACTGGTGCGCCTTGGCCCGGTGCTCGAAACGATCATTGCCGCGCATGCCTATCCCCCGGTGATTGAAAAGCTGCTGGCCGAGGCATTGGTGCTGACAGCGCTGCTGGGTGCAACGCTGAAAGACGACAGCGGCCAGATGACCTTGCAAGCGCAGACCGAGGGTGGGCCGATCGACCTATTGGTGTGCGACTATCGGGGCGGCGAACTGCGCGGCTACATCAAGTTCGACGAGGAACGGCTGGCCGAAATGCCCGCCAATCCGACGCTATTCGCGCTGTTCGGCAAGGGGTATCTGGCAATCACCTTTGATCAGGTCGCAACCGGGGAACGCTATCAGGGCATCGTCCCGCTGGAAGGTGCGACCCTGTCCGATGCGGCCGAAAGTTACTTCGCGCAGTCCGAACAAATCCCCAGCCTGATCCGTATCGGGGTCGTCCGTGACGACCATGGCCGCGTTGCTGGTGGGCTGATGTTGCAGCACCTGGCCGAAGGCGAGGACGGACGCGACCGCATCCACACGCGGCTGGACCATCCCGAGTGGGAGCACGTCGCCATCCTCGGCGGGACGATCAAGACCCAGGAACTGGCGCAGCGCGACCTGCCGCTCGAGACGATCGTCTGGCGCCTGTTCAATGAGGAGACCGAGGTGCGCCTGCTCGGTGGGGCATCGCTGACAAGGGGTTGTCGCTGCGACGTGGTTCATATTCGCGAAGTGCTCTCGCGCTTTCCCGCCGAGGAGCGGGCGACGATGGCTGACGATACCGGCAGGATCGGTGTCGATTGCGCGTTTTGTTCTCGAATTTTTGCAATTCCCGTCGCAGAACTTGAAAACGGTGACGTAACGACCAAATAAGGCTTATAGGCTGATTTGTTATCCAAACAGTGGGTAACGGGTGTCCGGGATACGTATTCCGCCGCAACGACGGCTTGGTTTTTCAAACGAGCTTTGCGCAGATGACACCAGTTTATAAATTCCTGATCGCGACGGCTGCGGTCTTTCTTGCAACGGCAGCAGAGACCCCGCTGTCCGCACTGGCGCAGATCGAGCCGGGGCAGTGGACGCTGACGGCCCCGGGGACGCGACCCCGTTCGATCTGCCTTGCCGACGCGCGCGTGCTTCTCCAACTTCAGCACACCGGAGTTGCCTGCAGTCGCTACGTCATCGCCAACGACCGGGCCTCCACAATCGTCCATTATACGTGTCCGGGCGCGGGGCACGGGCGCACCGAGGTGACGGTCGAGACTTCGCGCCTCATCCAGATCGAATCGCAAGGCATCGCCAACAACGCGCCGTTCCAATGGGCAATGGAGGCGCGGCGCAGCGGTTCGTGCACATCGGCAGCGTTACGGTAACCCGGCGTTAACCATTCGTGTCGTAGTACGATTATCAGCGCTGCTTCTTCATTGGTGCGCTTCCTCCCTAGAGACCGAAAGGTCTAACTGGCCGCCCGTGAACCGGGCGGCCTTCTTTTTGTTAGCCTTTCGAAGTTGCGTCGCCGGGTCTGCGAGTTTAGCCGCGTGACCCCATGACCATGAAAATTGCAAAACCCGGCGCGGCGATGGTCGTGCTGATCTCTGGCGGACTTGATTCGATGGTGACGGGCGGTCTTGCGCGAGAGGCAGGCTACCGGCTGTTTGCGCTGACCATCGACTATAACCAGCGTCACCGTATCGAACTGGAGGCGGCCGGGCGCGTCGCGGCGATGCTCGGAACCGAACGTCATGTCGTGCTGCCGCTCGACCTTTCGCAATTCGGCGGGTCGTCGCTGACCGATCCGGCGATCGCCGTCCATAAGACCGGCGTCGCACCGGGCATCCCCGCCACCTATGTCCCGGCGCGCAACACGATTTTCCTTTCGGTGGCGTTGGGCTGGGCAGAGGCGGTCGGCGCGCATGACCTTGGCATCGGCATCAATGCGCTCGATTATTCGGGCTATCCCGATTGCCGCCCGGAATTCATTACCGCATTCGAGGCGATGGCGCGCCGCGCGACCAAGGCGGGCGTCGAGGGGCAGGACTTCACTGTCCACGCCCCGCTTGCCGCGATGAGCAAAGCCGACATTGCGCGTGAGGCGGCGCGCCTCGGCCTCGATGCCGGGCAAAGCTGGTCATGCTACGATCCGCTGCCGAACGAACGACCCTGCGAGCGTTGTGATTCATGTCGGCTGCGCGCCAAGGGCTTTGCCGAGGCCGGGCTAGTCGATCCGCTGCTCGCATGAGCTATGCGGTGAAAGAAATGTTCCTGACTTTGCAGGGGGAGGGCATCCACGCCGGGCGACGCGCCGTGTTCGTGCGCTTTGCCGGGTGTAATTTATGGACGGGGCGCGAAGCGGACCGTGCAGGGGCGGTTTGCCAGTTCTGCGACACCGATTTCGTCGGTACCGATGGCGCGGGCGGGGGCAAGTTCGACGATGCCGCCGCAGTGGCCGCCGCCGCCGCCGCGTTCTGGGGGCCGGGAACGGCGTTGCGCTACGTCGTCCTGACCGGCGGCGAACCCATGTTGCAGATCGACGCGGCGTTGATCAACGCGCTCCATGCGCGCGGGTTCGAGATCGGGGTTGAGAGTAACGGTACGATCCCCGCCGTGGCCGGGATCGATTGGCTGTGCATCAGTCCGAAGGCCGGAAGCACCGTCGTCCAGCGCGCGGGGAATGAACTGAAACTGGTCTGGCCCCAGCCGGGCAGCGACATCGATGCGATGCTGGGGTGGTCGTTCGACCATTTCCTGATCCAGCCGATGGACTGCGATGACCGCGCGGCCGCGCGCGAGTCCGCCATCGCCCTCGTCATGGAGCATCCGCAATGGCGCCTGACGCTGCAGGCGCACAAGACGCTCGGGCTGCGCTAGCCCGCTGTGTAGGGGCAGTTTTTGTAGCGGTTGCCGTTCCAGCATTTCTTGCCGAGATCGGGATAGCTGACCGGTATTTTCGCACCGAAGCGGAACAACTGCTCACCCTGCGGGACCAGGCTGTTGCGCAATTCGCGCAGCCGTTCGACCGCTACGGTGTGGAACGATCCGCGTGGTGCGAACAGCGTAGCGCGTGCGATGTTCGAGGCCGCCTGACAAAAGCCATATTGAGCACGAACCGTCGAGAAGCTGGTATAGTTCTTGGTGCCGTAGCGGTCGAGCGCATCCTGCGCGGCTTTCTTGTTCTTGCCACCATTGCGAACGAAATAGCTGGTCAGGGTCGTGAAGATTTTCGCAAGTTCGTCGCGGTGGTTGACCAGGATGCCGTTGTAACTGTCCTGCGCCAGCAGCGTCTTGTCGAACTGGCACTGGAGCGCCATCACGTTAAGCCCGGACCGCAATTGCCACGACAGCGCCGCGCTTTCTTCCTCGGGGGTTGCGCCCGGCATGGGGATGCCAATGCCCACTTCACCCGGCGTGATCGGCGCGCCACGAAAATCGGGGGACTGCCAGAAAATCTGGGCGGTGGCTGGCTGGGCGGCGGCCAATGCCATGACCGCAATCAGAACCGGGCGAATTTTCATGGATTTATCCTTAACGCAAACACTTGGCAGGCGATACGCAGTTTGACGGGCGGGGAAAAGCCCCCCCGTGCGTGACCCGGACGGGCGCCATCAGGAACCCGGCCAAAGCACGTCGAACTGCACAAAAATAAAGGCCGCCCGGTTGCCCGGACGGCCCAAATCTGACGGATTAGCGCGATGCTAACCCATGGATTACATCGCATTACCCGCGTTGCTGGCCATCATGGCGTTATCAGCAACCATGTTGCCAGCCATCATGTTGTCGCTGGTGCCCATCGCGCCGTCGACATTGGTCATCGAGTCATTGGTCGTGCCTTCCATGGCGTCCGAAGCATTCATTTCGGTAACCATTGCGTTGGCTTCGGTGTTGGCTGGCTCGCTCTTGCCACAGGCAGAAACGGCCAAAGCAGCGGCTGCTACCATCGAAAGTGTAACGATCTTGCGCATTCAATTGCTCCCTAGATAACATGATCGGGCGGCGTTTGCCGTTAATACCCAAATCGACGTGTGCATTAGCTTTTCTTTAGGCGACCCTCAAGCAGATTGTTTGCAGCGATTTCCGCAAGAAAATCAGCGAGTCCGACCAGCAGTGCCGCATCGAATGCCGCCATCCCCGCCAGGTTCGCCAGCGCGGCGATGCTGGTCACTGGAAACTCGGCCAGTCCGCAGGGGACGATACCCCCGAAATGGGACAAATCAGGTGCGATATTGACTGAAAAGCCGTGGAGCGAGACCCATTTGCGCACGCGAATGCCGATCGCGCCGATCTTTGCCTCTTGCCCGCCGTTACTGGTCCAGATGCCGATGCGGCCCGGCGCGCGCCACGCCGTGATCCCGAGATCCCCGAGCGTGGCGATCACCCAGCCTTCGACGGCATGGACAAACCTCCGGACATCGCGCCCGCGCTTGTTGAGGTCGATCATCAGATAGGCGATTCGTTGCCCGGGGCCGTGATAAGTATAGCGCCCGCCGCGTCCCGCTGCGAACACCGGAAAGCGATCGTCGAGTAACTCGGCCGCATCGGCGCTGGTTCCCGATGTATAAAGCGGCGGGTGTTCGAGCAGCCAGATGCACTCACGCGCGTTGCCCTTCGCTATCTCTAATGCCCGCGCCTCCATCCAAGCCAGGGCTTCGGGATAGGGAACGAGCGCGCCGGACGTCCTCCATTCGATGCCGTCGCCGCCAATGATGTCATGGACGTTCATGCCGTGCGCCTTGCCACCGGTCGGCGCGCGCGGCTAGAGCGACGGCGATGGATCGCCACGGGGTAAGACGATGATTTCGATGAATGTCGTCTGGGAAGACACAGTGGCTTTCCTTCGTCGCGAAGTGGCGCTGGTGATTCCGCTGGCGCTCGCGACCAGCCTGGTGGGCGATGTCGTCAACACGCTGGTGCCGCCCGCTGCCCCCGGTGCGCAACCGAACATGCTGCTTTCGCTGCTGACTTTTGCCGGCCTGCTATGGACGATCGTCGGGCAATTGGCGATCATCGCGCTGGTGCTGCGCCCCGGCAGCAGCGTCGGCGAGGCGATCGCACTGGCGGTCCGCCGCCTGCCGACTTTGCTGGGTGCGGCGCTGCTGGTCGGGATCGGCGCAGCGCTATTGCTGACGCCCGCGCTGATCGGGTTTTACACCAGCGGAATCAATGTTGCCGACCCCGCGACCTATGCCCGGCTGCCGGGCTGGGCATCGCTTTATTTCGTCGTTTTTGCCTGCTTCGCCGTCTGGTTCAGCCTGCGCCTTAGCGTGCTGAACGCGCTGGTCGTGGACAAGCAACCGGGCATCATCACGGCGATCAGGACAGCATTTGCGATGACACGCGGCGTCATCTCTCGCCTGATACTCGCCGCGCTGGTCTATTTTATAGTGTTGATCGTGCTGACCAAGGTCGTGCAGTTCGTGCTGGGCAGTGCCTTCCAATTGTTGGGGCGCGCCATGGGTTCGCCGTTTATGGCCGATGTGTTGACTGCGCTGGCCATCGGCGTGGTGACGGCGGCGCTGTCGACGTTCGCCGCTATCTTCATCGCAATGCTCTACCGGCGGCTCAACACCGGAACCTGAGGCGCGATTTCGGCTGCCATGTGGCCGGTCAGGCGCGGGTCGGGAAAGGTTTCCAGATCGCGTTGATATGCCGTGAACCCCTGCGCACGATAGAAATTGAGCGCGGTATGATGGTCGAGCGTGCAGGTGTGGAGCCAAACCCGATCGATCCCTGCCCGCCATGCGCGCGCCAGCGCCTGTGCCATCAGCCAGCGACCATGCCCCAGGCCGCAGAGTTCCGGGATCAGCCCGAAGAACGAGATTTCGCATTCACCGCCTACGCGAAAGTCGAGTTCGAGCATGCCGACTTCGATCCCGGCACGGTCGACCACCGCCCACACCTGGACGCCGGAGTCACCGATAATCGCCTGCAGCGCGCCGTCGCTCATGATGGCGCGTGAGAACCACATCCACGGTGTACCAACGCGGGTGAACAGCGCCCGATATTTGGCAAGAGCCGGGCTTTCCCACCGTATCAGTTGCAAATGGCTGTCGGGCATCGGACGCACCGGCGGGCGCGCCGTCATCTCGAGCGAGGTTACGACCGCGGCCAGATGATCGTCGGGAACGCGGGTCAGGCTCATCCTGCCGGCACCGTCAGGCCCATGTCGCCACCGGAGGCAGGCTCATCAGGATGGCGTCGATATTGCCCCCCGTCTTCAACCCGAACGAGGTGCCACGGTCATAGACCAGATTGAATTCGGCATAACGCCCCCGCCACGCCAGCAGCGCAGCCGTGTCGGCGTCGGTGAAGGGCAAGGCCATCCGCCGCCGGACGATCCGGGGAAACGCATCGAGAAACGCCTCGCCCACCGCGCGGGTAAAGGCGAAGTTCTCTTGGAACGACCCTTCGAGATGATCGTAGAAGATGCCTCCGACCCCGCGGTGGACGCCGCGGTGCGGGATATAGAAATAATCGTCGGCCCATTTGCTGAAACGGGGATAGTCGCCGGGACCGTGGGCGTCGCACGCGGCTTTCAGGGTCGCGTGAAAGTTCTCGGTATCCTCGACGATCGGAATGGCGGGATTCAGGTCCGCGCCGCCACCGAACCAGCGCTTTCCCGTGACCAGAAAGCGACAGTTCATGTGCACGGCGGGAACGTGAGGATTGGCCATGTGCGCGACCAGGCTGATGCCGGTGGCAAAAAAACGGGGGTCCTGATCCGCGCCGTGGATCGTCTTGGCGAATTCCGGCGCAAACGCTCCGCCGACGGTCGAGACGTTGACCCCGACCTTTTCAAAGACCTGACCCCGCATCACGCCCTGGACGCCGCCGCCACCACCGGCATCGGGGTCATTGTCGCGGTTCCAGCTTATGTAATTAAAGCTGGAATCGCTGCCCGATTCGCGCTCGATCGTTTCGAATTCGGTGCAAATCCTTGTTCGCAACGCCTCGAACCAGGCCCGCGCCGCCGCCTGTTCGGTGTCGAGCATCATCATCGTGGCAAATCTCCGGTCTGGCGCAGCGCTTCGGCGACCGCGATCCCGCAGGCCACCGACAGGTTGAACGACCGCGCCTCGGGTCGGATCGCAATGCGAATCCTGGCGTCGGCAATCGCGGCGACCTCGGGTGGCACACCGGAGCCTTCATTGCCGAACAACAGGATATCATCGGGCCGGAACTCGGTTTGATGCAGTGCAACCGTGCCATGCGTGGTCAACAACATCAGCCGCCCCCGGTGTTGCGCACGGAAATCGTTCCAGTCAGAGTGACGCACCAGGTCGACGTGTTCAATATAGTCCATCCCCGCGCGTTTCAGCCGCGCGTCGGAAAACACGAATCCGCAGGGTTCGATCACATCGACGCCGACGCCGAAGCACGCCGCTAATCGCAGGATGGCCCCGACGTTTCCGGCGATCTCGGGCTGGTAAAGCGCAATTCTCATGGCCCGCGCTTAGGACAGGGGGCCCGTCCGTAACAATAGCGTCAATTTCACGTTTGCAACCACCGGGCGAACCGCTATCAGCGCGACAACCGCCAGTCTGGTGGCCGATGCCGGGGGCGCATCTCATTGCAAGGGCTTTTAACGCATGGCCGAAACGCCGGTGATCGACAGCAGCGACGCTGCCATTCTGGGTGAACCCGAACTTCGTCGTCGCGATTTCCTAAATATCGCGGCAATCAGCTTTGCCGGTGTCGGCGGAGTGGCGATCGTCGTGCCGCTCATTAACCAAATGAATCCGTCGGCCGACGTGCTGGCCGAAGCGACGGTCGAGCTCGACGTCGCAAAGATTGCCGAAGGACAGGCGATCAAGGCGATCTTTCGGAAACAGCCATTGTTCGTGCGCCACCTGACGGCCAAGGAAATTGCCGAAGCCAATGCGGTTCCGGTCGGCACGTTGCGCGATCCGCAGACGCTGGCAGAGCGGACCAAGGCCGGCAAAACACAGTGGCTGATCACCATGGGCGTCTGTACCCACCTCGGCTGCGTCCCGCTGGGCGCCGCGGAGGGCGAGCCACGCGGCGAATTTGGTGGATATTTCTGTCCCTGCCACGGGTCGACCTACGACACCGCAGCGCGCATCCGCAAAGGGCCTGCGCCAAAGAATCTTGAAGTTCCCGACTATGTCTTTCGGTCGGATACTGCCGTCGAAGTCGGAGCCAAAGTATGAGCTTTCCCTGGGCCCAGCATTACACGCCAAAGCATCCGTTCATGCGCTACATGGACGAAAAGCTGCCGTTGCCGCGCTTCGTGTACAACGCCGTCGGCGCCGGTTACCCGGTCCCACGAAATCTGAACTATTTCTGGAACTTCGGCGTGCTCGCCGGTGCGGCCCTGATGATCCAGATCGTCAGCGGCATCGTGCTGGCCATGCACTATAACGCCAGCGCGGTAGGGGCGTTCGACTCGGTCGAGCACATCATGCGCGACGTCAACGCCGGTTGGTTCCTGCGTTATGCCCATGCCAACGGCGCGTCGATGTTTTTCATCGTCGTCTATCTCCACATTTTCCGCGGGCTGTTTTACGGATCGTATAAGCCACCGCGCGAGATGATTTGGCTACTGGGCGTGGTCATCTTCCTGCTGATGATGGCGACTGCGTTCATGGGCTATGTGCTGCCGTGGGGCCAGATGAGCTTTTGGGGTGCCAAGGTCATAACCGGGCTGTTCTCGGCGATCCCGCTGGTTGGCACTACGATCCAGCAGTGGCTGCTGGGTGGTTTTGCTCCCGACGATGCCGCGCTGAACCGGTTCTTCTCGCTGCACTATTTGTTGCCGTTCGTTATCCTCGGCACGATCATCTTGCACATTTGGGCGTTGCACATCCCGGGTTCGTCGAACCCGACGGGCGTGGATGTAAAGGGACCGCAGGACACCGTCCCTTTCCATCCCTATTACACGGCGAAGGATGGTTTCGGGCTCGGCATTTTTCTGATCGTGTTCACCGGGCTGGCCTTCTTTGCGCCGAACGCGCTCGGCCATGCGGTGAACTATGTTCCGGCCAACCCGCTCTCGACGCCGTCGCACATCGTTCCCGAGTGGTATTTCTGGCCATTCTACGCGATTCTGCGCGCGTTCACGTCGGACTTCTTTTGGATCCCGGCAAAACTGCTGGGCGTGCTGGCGATGTTCGGTTCGATCCTACTGCTGTTCTTTTTGCCCTGGCTGGACACGTCGCCGGTGCGTTCGGGCCATTATCGTCCGGTCTTCAAGAAGTTCTTCTGGGTGCTGGTCGTCGATGTCCTGGTCCTCGGTTATTGCGGAGGTTCCGCGGCCGAAGAGCCCTATGTGATGATCTCACAGCTCGCGACCGCCTATTATTTCGCGCATTTCCTTATCATCCTGCCGCTGGTTTCGATGCTGGAACGGCCATTGCCGCTCCCCAATTCGATCACCGAAAGCGTGCTTCATGGTGAAGCAAGGGAAAGCGCGCCGTTTGGGGCTGGTGGCACGCTGTCGCTCGCTCCGGCCGAATAAGGAAGTATCGATGGTTCGTCCGATAGGCATTCTCGCAGGTCTCGGTATTGTTACCGCGGTACTCTGGTCACTTCTCTGGGGCGCCGTCGCCTATATCCAGTCACCGCCGATGATGAGCGCCGAACATTATGTTCAGCATAATCTGCAGCCGAAGAAGGATATTTCGTTCTCCTTCGATGGCCCGTTCGGCACCTATGATAATCGGCAGTTGCAGCGCGGCTTCCAGGTTTACAAGGAAGTCTGTTCGGCGTGTCATTCGATGAAGCTGGTGGCCTTCCGCGACCTCGAGCAGATTGGTTTCTCGAAGCCCGAGGTCAAGGCAATCGCCAAGGGCTGGGCGATAGAAACGCCAACCCCGAACCCTGACACGGGTGAAGTTTCGACGCGCAAGTCGCTGGCGTCGGATCACTTCCCGCTGCCTTTCGCGAACGACATCGCGGCGCGGGCTGCCAACAATAATGCGATTCCGCCCGACCAGTCACTGATTGCCAAGGCACGCGACGAGGGTCCGCATTACATCTATCGCCTCATCACCGGCTATTCTGCGCAGCCCGCCGAATTGTTGAAGAAATATCCCGATGTAAAGACGCCTCCCGGGCTTCACTACAATGCGTATTTCCCCAATTTGAACCTCGCAATGGCACCGCCGCTGACTGCCGATGGCCAGGTCTCCTATTCGGACGGGACCAAGGCAACCGTGCCGCAGATGGCGCAGGACGTCAGCGCGTTTCTGATGTGGGCGGCCGAACCAAAGCTCAGCAATCGTCATCGCGTGGGTTGGGCGGCATTTGTCTTCCTGCTGTTGTTCACCGGTTTGACCTATATGGCGTACCAGTCGATCTGGGCTGACAAGAAGCACAAGTCTGAATAATTTGCACCTGATGGGGGATTGATGATCGACCTGAAATCCCCCGTCGACCTGAAGTCGCTCGTTCGCACGATCCCCGACTTTCCAAAGCCCGGTATCGACTTTCGCGACATTTCCACGCTGCTGGCCGATGGCGGCGGGTTCGCGGCCGCAATCACCGCGATGGTCGAACTGGCCCGTCCGCTGGACATTGACCGTATCATCGCCATCGACGCGCGGGGTTTCCTGTTTGGTGCGCCCGTTGCGGTGGCGCTGGGTGCCGGGATCATTCCCGCGCGCAAGAAGGGCAAGCTGCCCGGCGCGACGCTCGGCGTCGACTATGCGCTGGAATATGGCACCGACCGCCTCGAACTGCACGTCGGGGCCGTCCTGCCGGGGCACCGTGCGCTCATCATTGACGATCTGATCGCGACCGGCGGCACCGCAATGGCCTGCGTATCGTTGCTCCGAGAGGCCGGGGCAGAGGTCGCGGGCGCGATCTTTGCGATCGATCTGCCCGACCTGGGAGGCGCCGATCGCATGCGCGCGGCGGGGGTCAGCGTGAACAGCCTGATGTCTTTCGGCGGGCATTGAATTTGCGCCAATTAGGCTAACAGATTAGCATGCCTAGTCCTCGGGCATCTCTTCGTGGGCGGGTCGCCGCCGGATCAGTCCGATCGAAATCGCAGTCAGCACCATGATATCGTCCTGATTGAACACCGTGGTCCTGCTGCGAAACGAACCCATGTCAGGCTTGCTCCGCGACGGTGTCTTGTCGATCACCTCGGTTTCCAGGCGTAACACGTCTCCCGGATAGACCGGCTTCAACCAGCGCAGTTCGTCAATGCCGGGCGACCCCAATCCCGCCTGCTGGATGTCCGACATGCTTTTGACCAGCATTGACATCATCATAGCGGCGGTATGCCATCCGCTTGCCGACAGCCGCCCGAAATAGGTTTTGGCGGCTTCCTCGTCGGACAAATGGAACGGCTGCGGATCGTATTTGGAGGCGAAGTCGATCACCTCCTCGCGCGTCACTTCGTAGCGCCCGAACGACGATTTGCGGCCCGGCTCGATATCCTCGAAATACAGCACGCGGAGCTTCTCCTCAGACGTTGAACCGGAACAGCATGATATCGCCGTCGAGGACAAGGTATTCCTTGCCCTCCGACCGCCATTTGCCCGCGTCCTTTGCACCGGCCTCGCCACCGAACGCGACATAGTCGTCATACGCCATGGTCTCGGCGCGTATGAAGCCTTTTTCGAAGTCGGTGTGAATGACGCCCGCTGCGTTCGGGGCCGATGCGCCCTTGTGAACCGTCCAAGCGCGCGCCTCTTTCGGGCCGACGGTGAAGAATGTGATCAGGTTCAGCAACTCATACCCAGCCCGAATTACGCGAGTCAGGCCGGTTTCGGTCAACCCGAGATCGCTCAAGAATTCGGCACGGTCCGCTGGCTCCATCGTCGAGATGTCCGCCTCAATCGCGGCGGAGATAACGACCGCTTGCGCGCCCTCGGCCTTGGCCTTTTCGAACACGCGGGCGGAGAGGGCGTTGCCCTCGGCGGCCGATCCCTCGTCCACATTGCAGACGTACAGCACCGGCTTTGCGGTGATCAATTGCGCCTGATCGAACAGCCGCCGCTCGTCCTCGTCGGCAGGCACGGTCAATCGCGCAGGCTGGCCCGCGCGCAACAGTTCAAGCGCGCGACCCAGCACGGCCGCTGCAGCCCTGGCCTCCTTGTCGCCCTGCATCCCCTTTTTCAGCAAGTTCGGCACCCGCTTTTCAAGGCTGTCGAGGTCGCTCAGCATCAACTCGGTCTCGACCGTTTCGGCATCGGCAATCGGGTCAACTTTGTTCTCAACGTGCGTGACGTCGCCACCCTCGAAACAGCGCAGGACATGGACGATGGCGTCGACCTCGCGGATGTTGCCGAGGAACTGGTTGCCGAGGCCCTCGCCTGTCGATGCACCGCGGACCAGCCCGGCGATGTCGACAAAGGCCAGCTGTGTCTCGACGATCTTGGCCGATCCGCCGATCTTGGCGATGGCATACAGCCGGTCATCGGGCACCGCGACCTGGCCGACGTTCGGTTCGATCGTGCAAAACGGATAATTAGCCGCCTGCGCCGCCGCCGTCTCCGTCAGCGCGTTGAAAAGAGTGGACTTGCCGACATTGGGCAGCCCGACGATCCCGCATTTGAAACCCATGTCCGTCCTTAACTAGCCAGCCGCATCGCGACATCGTTCATAAACCTTACGTCGTCGCCCTTCGCCAGCCATTCCGCTTCGGAGGCGACGGCCCCCAGCAGGTCCGCAAGCGGGTCTAGTTCGGCTTTCGCATAATTGCCCAGCACATAGCCCGTCACGCGGTCCTTGTGCCCCGGATGGCCGATACCGATCCGCACGCGGCGGAACTCGTTGCCGATATGGGCGTCGGTCGATCGCAGGCCGTTGTGGCCCGCGGTGCCGCCGCCGGTCTTCACCTTGACCTTGAACGGTGCCAGGTCGAGCTCGTCGTGCAGGATCGTCACGTCGCCAACCGCCAGCTTGTAAAAGCGCATCGCCTCGCCAACGCTGCGGCCACTCTCGTTCATGAACGTGGCGGGCTTCAGCAAGATGATCTTTTCAGCCCCGATCCGACCCTCGGCAGCCCAGCCCTGAAAGCGCACCCGCCACGGATCGAAGCGATGCACCTCCGCAATCGCGTCCGCCGCCATGAAGCCGACATTGTGCCGCTGCATGGCATAGGAAGCGCCGGGATTGCCGAGGCCGACCCACAGTTGCACCGCTGTTCCCCGATAGCCGCCGCCCCGACACGAAGCCGGGGCGGGCAGCAGACATTAGGCGGCGTTGCCGTCAGCAGCAGCCGATTCGGCAGCAGCAGCCGATTCGGCGGCCGCCGCAGCGGCTTCTTCCTCGTCATCCTTTGAAAGGAGCGCGGATGGAGCAACGATCGTTGCGATCGTGAAGTCTTCGTCGTCGATCGTCGAAGCCACGCCGTTCGGCAGCTTCACAGCTGACAGATGGATCGAATCACCAACTTCATAGCCGGTCAGGTCGATCAGGATCTGGTCGGGGATTTCGGCCGCGTCGCAGGTCAGTTCCATCTCGTGAGCGACGACGTTCAACACGCCACCACGCTTGATGCCGGGCGATGCGTCCTCATTCTCGAAATGCACGGGCACGTTGACCGTAACCTTAGCATGTTCGGAAATCCGCAGGAAATCGGCGTGCAGCGGGCGTTCTGTGACCGGATGGAACGACACGTCCTTGGGCAGCGTGCGGACGCTGGCGCCACCGACGTCGATCATCACGACCGAGTTCATGAAATGGCCGGTGTGCAACGCCTTCATCAGCGCCTTCTCTTCGAGATGCACGACGGTGGGGTCTTCGTTGTTGCCATAGATTACGGCAGGGACGCGGCCTTCACGACGCAAGGCACGGGAGGCTCCCTTGCCCGCCCGCTCGCGCGTTTCGGCCGACAGGGTCAGCTGATCGCTCATGTTTGTTCTCCAATAACCCGCTGCGCCTCCAGGGATGTCGGTCGGCGGGGAGCGGCGCGCATAGCCGCGGAGGGGCCAAAACGCAACCGTAACGGCGCTATTGCAGCCGCACCGCCTTATACCCCTTGGTCGCCAGCATCGCCTCGACCGAATTCGCGCCCGCCAGATGGCCCGCCCCGACCGCCAGGAACACCGTGCCCGGCTGCGCCATGCGCGCCGTAATCCAGCCTGCCCAGCTGGCATTGCGCCGCCGCAACAGCGCCTCGCTCAATTCGGGCGACAATTTCAGCTCGTCGTCGAACGTCAGCGCGATCCTGCCGACGTCGCCCGCACTCCACGCCGCGATCATCCGGTCGAATTCGGCCCTCGAATCGGACTGGTCGTCGGCAACACTGACCAGGAACGTCCGTTGTGCCGCCTCCGACAGGCTGTCGAAATAGCCGAGCTGTTGCGTCGGCGTTTCCAGCCCGGCGACCAGCTTGTGATCCGCCAGGAACCGCGCCGTCAGGACTTTTTCCGCACCATAATCGGCGCTTGCATTCAATTCCTGCAATCCGGCCGACGCCAGCGTCAATGCTGCCGCCCATGTCTCGAACTTGTCGAGCGCGACCAGCGGCACCCCGGCCTTCTCCACGACCTTTTGCAAGGCGGCCCGCTTGTCCGCGGGGACACGCGCCATCAGCGGGGGCAGATTGGGGCTCATCCCGAGTTTCAGCATGATGGCCCCTGTGACCGCTGGATTGGGGTCAAGCACCGTTTCCAGCATCAGCGTGTTCGACGCCCGAATCGCCTTTTCGATTTTAGGCGACTGCCACGCCAACCCTTTGGGCAGGACGTGGATCGTCCCGAACAGGTAAATCGTCGTGTCGGCATCGGACACTTTCCACAATGCGGGACGCGCCTGCGGAGGCGCGGCTGCGGTCTGGCTGCTCCGGCAGGACAGGAGGACGAGTGCCGCCAGTGCGACGAATGCGATACGCTTCATGGCCCGGTCCCCTAGCCGATTGCTTGACCCGCCGCGACCCCCAAGGCAAAGGCGCGGACAAGACTTGTTGCACCTGCGAAGGAACCCCCAGGCCGTGGCCCAACCGCTCAGCTTCCAAAAGCTGATCCTGACCCTCCATGACTATTGGGGCGCCCGCGGCTGCGTGATCCTGCAACCCTATGACATGGAGATGGGCGCGGGGACGTTTCACACCGCGACGACCTTGCGCGCGCTCGGGCCCGACCCATGGCAAGCCGCCTTCGTACAGCCGTGCCGCCGCCCGACCGATGGCCGCTATGGTGAAAACCCGAACCGGCTTGGCGCTTATTACCAGTATCAGGTCATCCTGAAGCCAAGCCCGCCCGACCTGCAGGAACTGTATCTCGGCAGTCTGGTGGCCATCGGCATCGACCCGCTGAAACACGACATCCGCTTTGTCGAGGATGACTGGGAATCGCCGACGCTGGGCGCGTGGGGCCTTGGCTGGGAAGTCTGGTGCGATGGCATGGAGGTGACGCAATTCACCTATTTCCAGCAAATGGGCGGATTCGACTGCAAACCGGTTTCGGGCGAACTGACCTATGGGCTGGAACGCCTGGCCATGTATGTCCAGAACAAGGATTCGATCTTTGATCTCGACTACAATGGCGCCGGGGTCACATACGGCGACGTCTTTGCGGAAAACGAGCGCGAGATGAGCACCTATAATTTCGAGGCAGCAAACACCGATACGCTGTTCAAGTCGTTCACCTTCGCCGCCGACGAGGCGCGCGCGATGATCGAGCGCAACCTGCCGATCCCCGCCTATGAACAGGCGATCAAGGCGAGCCATATCTTTAACACGTTGCAGGCGCGCGGAGTGATCTCGGTTGCCGAACGCGCCGCCTATATGGGGCGGGTGCGCGAGCTGGCGAAGGGCGCTTGTGCCGCCTGGATGGAAAAGAACGGGTGGGCGGCGTGAGCGACTTCCTGCTCGAACTCCGTTCCGAAGAAATCCCCGCCCGGATGCAGGTGAAGGCGGCGGACGATCTGGCGCGGCTGTTTGCCGAAGAACTGGCGAAGTCCGGGTTGAAGGCGGCGGGAATCGAAACGCTCGTCACCCCGCGCCGCCTGACCCTGATCGCGCGCGGCCTGCCCGTCGAAACGCAACCGGTCAGCGAAGAACGTAAAGGGCCACGCGCAAACGCTCCCGAACAGGCGCTTGCGGGCTTCCTCCGCTCGACGGGGCTGACGCGCGAACAGCTTGTCGAACGCGACGGCGTGTTTTTCGCGATCATCGAAAAGCCTGGCCGCCCGACCGCCGCCGTGCTGGCCGAAGCCGTGCCCGCCGTCGTCCGCGCCTTTCCTTGGCCGAAATCGATGCGCTGGGGGGCGGCGTCGCTAGCCCCTGAATCGCTGAAATGGGTGCGCCCGTTGCAGGGCATTGTTGCTTTGTTCGGAGAGGCGATCGTGCCGTTCCGGATCGACGGTATGATGAGTGGCGCGACGACGCTTGGCCACCGGTTTCACCACAGCGGCCCCATCACCATCGGTAGCGCGGACGATTATGCCGACAAACTGCGGATGTGCCACGTCATCGTCGACCATACCGAACGCATGGCCATCATCCGCGACGGTGCCACCGCTGCTGCGGTTGCCGCCGGACTGACGATGGTGCCGGACGAAGGACTGGTCGCCGAAAACGCCGGGCTGACCGAATGGCCGGTGCCGTTGCTGGGACGGTTCGACGCCGAATTCCTGACGGTGCCGCCCGAAGTGATCCAGCTGACCATGCGGACCAATCAGAAGTATTTCGCCTGCACCGATGCCGCAGGCGCGCTGGCCAATGCGTTCATTTGCACGGCCAACATCGAGGCCAGCGATGGCGGGGTCGGGATCGTTGCCGGAAACCAGAAGGTGCTTGCCGCGCGGTTGAGCGATGCGAAGTTCTTCTGGGAACAGGATCTGAAGGTTCCGTTGGAGGAACAGGCGGTGAAGCTGTCGCAGATCGTGTTTCACGAGAAGCTGGGGACGGTTGCGGACAAGGTCGACCGGGTCGCCAAACTGGCGCGCTGGCTGATCGAACAACACATCGTCCGCCTCGGGAATGCGGATGAGGAAGATATCGCGCATTTCGCCCAAATGGCCGAAACCGCCGCCCGCCTTTGCAAGGCCGATCTCGTCACCGGAATGGTTGGCGAATTCCCCGAGCTTCAGGGCGTAGTGGGCGGCTATTACGCCGCAGCACAGGGCCACGACCCGCAGGTTTCGGACGCGATCCGGGATCATTACAAGCCGGTCGGGCAGGGCGATGATGTGCCGACGGTTCCTGTGACGGTCGCGGTCAGTTTGGCGGATAAGCTGGATACGATTTTCGCGTTCTTTGGAGTGGACGAATACCCAACCGGATCACGGGATCCATTTGCACTGCGTCGCGCAGCACTTGCAATCGCAGTCATCCTCGAGCGCAACGACATTCGTTTGTCGATTGGGTTAGCACGTACTGCATTTCACAACGCGATTGCCGAGACATTGGGACGAAGGAGTGGGCTTCATGCTTTCGTCGGACGTGGACCCAAAGGGTTGCCATTCTCAGACGATGAAGGAAAGACAGTTGAAAAAGGTGTCTGGAGAATTCATAATTTTTGGCAAAAGAGCGACTTCGATTGGCCTGCAATCTTTCAGGGTGACCCCGATTGGCTCCTCATTCTGGGTTCAAAGAAGGGGAATGCGTCGTGGGATGAATATCTGACCCATTCAGTTTTTCGTTCGAGGCTTGACCCTGCCTCCCTTACAAAGGCTTTAAATTTCTTCGCCGACCGCCTAAAAGTCCAACAGCGCGAAGCCGGCATCCGCCACGACCTCATCGATGCCGTATTCGCGCTCGGTGGCGAAGACGACCTCGTCCGCCTTCTCGCTCGCGTCAAAGCGCTGCAGGCGTTCGTAACGGCCCCCGAAGGCGCGAACCTTCTTTCCGGCTATAAGCGCGCGTCAAACATCCTGAAAAAGGAAAACTGGATGCTGAACCAGGTTCAGCATGACGGCGGCACGCAGGAACCTCTGTCCTACACCCCCGAACCCGCCGAAAAGGCGCTCATCGACGCGCTCGATTCGGCGGAGCCTCTGGCGACCGCTGCCATCGCGCGCGAAGACTTCGAA
>NZ_JANXNX010000024.1 GCF_025353885.1 Sphingomonas sp.
CCTGGGTCTGGCCGAGCTGCTCGGGCAGGTCGAGGCGATGGTCGAGGAATCTGGCAGTCCCGAAGGTTTTGACGCCGGCGCTTGGCTCACCAACTGGCTTCGGCGGCCGGTTCAGGCCCTCGGGGGTGCGAAGCCCATCGAATATCTAGACACTATAAAGGGGCAGATGCTTGTAGCAAAGCTGCTCTTGCAGATGCAGACCGGAGCCTATGCGTGAGTCAATCTCTTTGGCGCATAGGCACCGACACGCATGGCTATTCCGCGAGCGACCTGTCGGGAACAGGAGCAAGGCTCAGTGGCGGGCGCTGGAACGATATTGGCATCGGGGTAGTCTATACCTCCTGTACCCGATCGCTGGCCTGCCTTGAAACGGTCGTACACCTCGGCGCTGAAGAACTCCCTCTAAATCGGTATCTAATAGAGATCGCTGTCCCCGACGATATATGGGCGACGGCCGAACATCTCGATCATCTTACCGCCCCGGTCGGGTGGGACGCCCACCCCGCGGGTATTGAGAGCACAAACTTCGGCTCGGCCTGGACTATCAGCCAAAGGACGGTGCTTCTCTTTGTTCCGTCAACGATCGTCTTGGAGGAGAGCAACGTTCTCATCAATCCGGCGCATCCCGATGCAGCGCGTATCACTGCCAAGAAGATGCGCAAATGGATATACGACCACCGGCTATAGGTCGAAAGCGTTCCGCCGTGTTTCGACGTCTTTTTGGATGAGGAGGTCCAAGGCAAAGCACTTGGTATCAGAAAACGTCGACCGTATTAGCTTCCCTGTCTCCGCAACCGATTGGCCGGGCGATTACCGGTGCGGGCCCCGTTCTTATACAAGCACCATTGCTAGAGGTTCCGTTGCAATCTCTCCGGAAACTCCGTACTTTCCGGATAGGAGAACCGCCATGCCTCAGTCCGTCAGTTCCGTCGAGGCGTCGAAATCGTTCGGTCGCATCAGCCGGCAGGCCCTCGCAACGCCGATTACCATCACGCATCACGGGCATGATAGCCTGGTCCTCATGTCGGCGGTCGAATATCAGAGGCTCAAAAGCCGTGACCGCGAAATTCTCGCGTTGCACGACTTTACCGAGGACGATCGTACCGCGATCGCCGCCTCTCGCGCACCTGCGGAGGCAGCGAAATTCGACGACGAACTTCGGTATAGCTGATGCCGCTTCCAAAGCCGGTTCCGGGCCTTGTAATTCATTACTCGTTTCTATGGAGCCATGAAGGCAAGGCCGGGAATGAGGAAGGCAGCAAAGATCGGCCCTGCGCCGTGCTGCTGGCGACCACGACCGCCAACGGCAAACAGGTCGTCACAGTTCTCCCGGTGACGCACACTCCGCCCGACGACGAGCGTCTGGCCGTAGAAATACCCGTTAGCACGAAGAAACGCCTCGGGCTCGATGATAGCCGATCCTGGATCGTCCTGTCCGAGGCCAATCGCTTCCAGTGGCCCGGACCCGATATACGCGCGGTTCCCGGCGATCCCGACGCAGCCGTCGCCTACGGGCTCCTCCCGGCCGGGCTCTACGATCTTGTTCGAACAAAGTGGCTGGCCGCCTTCGACAGCCGGCGCGTGACGCAACTCGACCGCACCTCCTAGCCGTCGTTATCGCCTTGCGGCGGATTAGCGTCGTCAATGAGCTGTTGGACAGTGCTAAGCGGCGTGTCGTCCTCGAGCCGCAGCAAAGCTCCGCAGGCGCAGGAAGCAGCTTTCAGGACGCGAATATCGCGATAGCTGACATTCAGCACCCGACCGCATCTTGGACAGTCTACCTGAGCGTTAATATCGTCGAGTTCGCCTGCCATGTTCAAACCGTAGCAAAAAAGCACGGTCCCCGCCAACAAACGACCACGAACGTCCTGACGAGAAGGCACTTTAGATGTCTTCGATGGGAACATGCGGCTCCTCAAGCAAGCGTGTTCACCCACTCTTATGAGGCGCAATCCTTGGTTCGCCTCGCGGCCTAATGCACGTCAACCCGTAAAGGGTCCGGGCGCTTCGCTACGGCTCTTTTTTGTCTGCGCAAAAAACAGTGATTGCGGCCGCTCACCGAACTCATCGGGCGCCAGTCGAGCGGGAAGAACCCGCCGTCTGTAAGGAGCCTCGACAATGTTCTCAGATATCTGGATCGCACGCAAAAGCGCACTGAAACTCTCGCGCACTCTCATGGTCGCCACAATGGTCATCGCGGTCGGAACCCAGTTTTCAGTCATCACGGCAGAAGATCACGACAACAGCCTGACGATCGTGAACGAGTACGATCCCTACCAGTAAAAGCCGTTCGGGGGCTGCGGCCCCCAATTCGCTGACGCGAATGATCCCCTACGCGCGAAGCAAGTGTTCATGCACAAACGGTCGTAAAGACGCGGAGGGCTTCGCCCTTGGCGCGATTTGGCGCGACTCCTGGCCGAACGGTTTCCGGTCCGATCAGGGAGTGCTGCGACGTACCAGGTCGAGACCCGTCTGCACCGTCGGCAGCGCTTCGA
>NZ_JANXNX010000037.1 GCF_025353885.1 Sphingomonas sp.
TTCCATCCGAAATAGCGTTGATGGTGATCTTCGGCGTTGCGCTCGTCCAACAAGCTCAGGCGCCGCCAGAATTTCGGTGCGACGCGGACCAGAAGCGCGGCAATTAACTGGCGCTCTTCTGCCCTGCCACCGCGCTGGCCAGCCTTCCAGCCCGGAAGGCTGGTATCGGGCGTGTAGGAAAAGAGGCGGAACTCTCGAACCGTTTCCTTGCCCGTCATAGCTGCTGCCAGCGAGAGGCGGTCGGGCGGTGTTTCCCAGGTTGTAGATTTCCGCTGAGAAGTGACCCGGTATTTCCATCGAGAAGTGACCCGGTTGGAGGTATGTCCCGCAGAGCGGGGTTTGGGTCAAGCGGGTGATTTTTCCTTTCGTATTTTTGGGGCGGCAGAGCTGGCCCTGAACCGGAAGCTGTCATTGCCAGTCTCGATAATGTGGCAATGATGGGTGAGGCGATCGAGCAGCGCGGTGGTCATCTTGGCGTCGCCGAACACCTCGGCCCATTCGCTGAAGCTGAGGTTGGTGGTGATGATGACGCTGGTGCGCTCGTAGAGTTTGCTAAGTAGGTGGAACAGAAGCGCGCCGCCTGACGGGCTAAACGGCAGATAGCCCAGTTCGTCGAGGATGATGAGGTCAAGGCGCAGCAGGCGCTCGGCGAGTTGGCCTGCCTTGTTCATCGCCTTTTCCTGCTCGAGTGCATTGACCAGATCGACGGTGGCAAAGAAGCGGACCTTCTTGCGGTGATGCTCGACGGCTTGGACTCCCAGCGCAGTGGCGATGTGCGATTTGCCAGTGCCAGGGCCGCCTATCAGCACGACGTTGTCAGCGCGGTCGATGAACTCGCCGCCATGGAGTTGCCGAACCAAGGCTTCGTTGGCCTCGCTGGATGCGAAGTCGAAGCCTGCCAGATCTTTGTAGGCTGGGAACCGGGCGGCCTTGATCTGATAGGCGATGGACCGGACTTCGCGCTCGGCCATCTCTGCCTTGAGCAACTGTGAGATCATCGGCACCGCAGTGCCGAAGGCTGGAGCACCTTGCTCGATAAGGTCGCCGACCGCTTGTGCCATGCCATACAACTTCAGCGCCTTTAGCATGACGACAACGGCGGCGCTGGCGGGATCATGACGCATGACGCAGCCCTTCGTCGCGCAGAGCATCATAACGTCCGACATTAGCCAACGGCTCCTGGGCAAGGCGCAGAGCCTGTGGTGCATCAATCGGCGGCGCCGGTGGAGCCTTACCATCGATCAAGCGATGCAGGATGTTGAGGACGTGGGTCTTGGTGGCGACGCCCGCCTCCAGCGCCAGTTCGACAGCGCACAGAACTGCCTGCTCGTCATGCTGCAGCACCAACGCCAGTATCTCCGCCATCTCCTTGTCCCCGCCGGGACGGCGCAGAAGCTGGCTTTGCAGCTGCTTGAAGGCCTCTGGTAGCTGCAAGAAAGGCGCACCATTGCGCAGCGCTCCCGGCTTGCGCTGGACTACTGCCAGATAATGCCGCCAGTCATAAATCGTTTGCCCGCCGGTGTGGTGGGACCGGTCGATAATCCGCGCATGCTCGCACAAGATCTGCCCCTCTGCCGCAACCACGATCCGCTCGGGGTAGATCCGGACGCTGACCGGACGGTTGGCAAAGGATGCCGGGACGCTGTACCGATTGCGCTCAAAGCTGATGAGGCAGATCGGTGACACCCGCTTGGTGTGCTCGACAAAGCCATCGAAGGTGCGCCCCAGCGGCATCAGACTGCCAACCTCAGCGGCATGTACATCGGCGACGGTGCCGGGCAAGTTGCCATGTTGGATATCGCCCCATTGCACGATGCACTGTTCCTCGAGCCAAGCATTGAGCGCATGGATATCCGGGAAGCTCGGCAACTTCTGCCACAGCCGCCGTCGCGCATCTTGGACGTTCTTCTCGACCTGTCCTTTCTCCCACCCCGAGGCCGGATTACAGAACGCAGGCTCGAACAGGTAATGGCTGGCCATCGCGGTGAAGCGGGCGTTGACCTGTCGGGCCTTACCCTTGCCGATCTTATCGACCGCAGTCCGCATGTTGTCGAAGATCCCGCGCTGCGGCACCCCGCCCAGCACGCGGAATGCTTGCGCCAGCGCATCAAACAGCATCTCGTGGGTCTGGAGCGGATAGGCGCGGACAATGAACGCCTTGCTGTGCGACAGCTTGGTGTGGGCTGCCTGTAGCTTGACCCGCTCGCCGGCCAAAATCGCCCAGTCTTCACTCCAGTCGAACTGGAACGCCTCGCCTGGCTGAAAAATCAGTGGCACGAAGGTGCCCCGCCCGCTGGTCTGCTGTGCCAACTGCCGGTCAGCCTTCCACGCCCGCACATAGGCAGCGATGCGATTGTAGGACCCTTCATAGCCCAATACGACCAGATCGGCGTGCATCTGCTTCGCCGTGCGCTTCTGCTTGCGCGACTTGCCAGCCTCGACTTGCAACCAACCCGTCAGCTTCTCAGAAAACGGGTCCAACTTGCTCGACCGGTCAGGTACCTTGAACTGCGGCAACACCGTATCCGCGCGCAAGTATTTGCGGATCGTGTTGCGCGATAAACCTGTGCGCCGTTCAATCTCACGAAGTGGCATCTCATCCCGGAAACGCCACCGACGAATTACACTCAATAAGTCCATGTTGATCACTCCTGATACCCCTGACCGGTCAGCCAGAGGCAGGTTCAAACATGGGTCAAATCTCAATGGAAACTTATGCCCCTACCGGGTCACTTCTCAGCGGAAATCTACAAACAGCGCTTGAGCTGCGAGTAGATGCAGGTCGCCTGACGTTCTATATGCCAGTAAATCATAACGCCGCGACCGCGGTAGCGGACATGCCATTCTGCCATCAGGTTCTGATCCCACGCGCCAAGCTTTGTAGAATCCGAAGCGCAGGCGGTTCCGGCCTCGCCCCACACGCGTTGATCGCGCATCGCGAGGATCGCGTTGGTCACCAGTGCGGTTGCACTACGCAGCGCCTCCTTATGGATGAAGCGGCGACGAACATGCAGCAACTCGG
>NZ_JANXNX010000056.1 GCF_025353885.1 Sphingomonas sp.
ATCCTTGCCGAGGCGCGACCACAACGCAGCGCTCCCTAGGACGCGCGCCTAGGGAGCCGACTTGGCCACCGGGTCCGGCGCGTCGGGCAGCAGTTCCATGACGTCGAGCTTGGCCTCTGGTGTCGATCCGGGCAGGACCATGCGCCAGCGAAAATCACCGATGCGTTCGACGACGCCGATCTGGTTGCTCATCGGATTGTCGCCATAGGGGGGCAGCGGGCCATCGGGCTGGGCAGAAACGCTGCCGAGGAAAACCATCCGCTTTTCGCCATCGTCCCACAGCCGTCCACCCGGGCGATGGGTTCCGGTCCCCTTCGTGAATGTCAGCAATGGGCCCTCGACCGCCACGAAACAGAAAAATGGCTTGAACGCCGCCCACGCCTTGGTGTGGTTTTCGTTGGTCAGGCCCAGTCGGACGACGCGGCAATGATAGACGCCGGGGGGCGGGGCCGGTCGCGGGAGGGCGGCGTTGGGGTCCAGCAGCGCGCCTTCGCTGGCAATTGCCTTGTCTCCGCCATGGGCGCGCACGTCGGCCAGCGCGGACTGCCAGTTGTCGCCGATCTTGCCGATCCTGTCGGCGTCGACATCGCTGGCGATCGCTTTCCAATCGTTCGGACGGCTATCGTCGATCACGGTCGTCGCGCCTGCGGATCGCGGTGGATGCACCCTTGAGCACCCCCCGGTCCCGAGGATGACAAGCACGGTCAGGACAGCAGAAGTGCGAAGCATGTGCCGATTTCCTTGTCGCCGCGCCGATCGAGCGGCACGCTCAAAATTGTTAACGATTTCTCAACCCAAAATATTACCAAATAGTTAACGCCGCAACTGCCGACTTTGGACCGACAGGTCATCGCGATAGAAGTCTTTGTATGCCCGCGAAATGAATCTGCTTGTTCATCATAAATTATTTACTGGAATAGGTTAGTGATCGCGACAGGGGGCCACTTTAAGATGACAAAGGCACTTTAATCGCCAATCGTAGCAGATGACCGGCGGCCCGACCGCGCCCATATTGCCGTCGCCGCTGGGCTGAGAACTGCCCGCGGCACGCGCCTGGCGATTACTGTTCGCAACATCTCGCTGAACGGTTTCATGGCAGAAGGCGGCAGGACGATGATGCCCGGCGCGCCAGTTGCGCTGGACATGAACGGAATCGTTATCGAGGCCCGGATCATCTGGAAACGCGCGGGCCATATCGGTGGTGCGTTTCTGCAACCGATCGATGGCGCGACGCTGATCGTGCTCGAAGCCTAAAAAATACCGCCGCCCAGCATCAGGCGACCTACACCGACCAAAATAACGATTATATTCAGGTTGCGCCCCGACCGGTGCGACGAAAATACACCTAAGACGAGACCGACCAGCGCAATAGGTATGACCAGCCAATAAGCCCAGCCAAAGAACGGCAAGAAAGCCGGAATCGCGAGCAACAGCGCAACTAGGCCGATCAGGATTGAGATAACATTGAACATGATGGCAGATTGGGAGCGGCGGGGCTTGCTGACAAGCCCCCGCGATGCGATTTGTCGTTACACCATGAAAATTGCCTCCGCCCTGCTGATCCTCGTCCTCGCGGGATGCGATGGCACCGTGCCCGACCCGCCGCGCAATTTTGCTGATCCTGCCGTTGCCGAGGCTCTGTCAGAGCCGCTGTTGACCGACCTCGACATGCACGGCGCCACTGCGCCCGATGCGATTGGCCCCACCACCCAGCCCGCAACGATGCAGATCCCGCCCGATGCGGTCGTCGATACCATCGGCGCAGCGACGCTGGGGCAGGTCGCCGCCGCACGCGTTCGCGAACCGGGATTTGCGGGCTGCAACCCGGCAATCGGCTATACGGCGCAATGGAGCCTGCGCCTGCCCCGGTGGCTCCAGTTGCCCGACGGCGCGCACCTGGCCGAAGCGGCGGGCAGCGATCGGCCCGGCTGTGCGCTGCGGATAATCCGGTTCGGGATGATCGGCACCCCGGCCCAGATGCTCGACCGTTATGCCGTGATCGCCAAGCGCGCCGGGTTCGGGATCGGTCGCGGACCTGCCATGCTGAGGGCGGCGCGCCTGGCCGATGGCGCTGCATTTCGGATCGATACGACGGCAGTTCCCAACGGCAGCCGCATTGACCTGGTCACGAACCGCGGGCGCTAAGGGTGGCGGGAATGCGTCGGGCGCGCTAGGCGCTGCATCATGCCCCCTCTCGTACTCACCATGATCGGTGGCGCTGTTGGCGCCGGAGCCCGCTATCTTGCCAGTTCAGCCGCCGTCCGCGCGATCGGGGTCCAGTTCCCATGGGGAACGCTTGCCATCAATATTGTCGGCGGATTCCTGATGGGCGTGCTGGTCGCGGCCTTGTCGCGTTTCGGCGATGACGGCGAACCGTGGCGGCTGTTTCTGGGCGTCGGTGTCCTCGGCGGTTTTACTACCTTCAGCGCGTTCAGCCTCGAAACATGGTCGCTGATCGAACGGGGCCAGGCGTTTCCTGCAATCGGCTATATCGCCGCCAGCGTGATCGGCTCGATTGCCGCACTTGCGCTCGGTCTCACATTGGTACGCATATCATGAGCACAGACGTTCGTCAGTTTACCGTAGCCGCCGATGACGACGGCATCCGCCTCGACCGCTGGTTCAAGCGACATCTCCCCGATTCGAGCTTCAACCTGGTGTCGCGCTGGGCGCGTACCGGGCAGTTGCGCGTCGATGGCGCCCGCGCGACTCCGGGCGACCGTGTCCTCACCGGGCAGGTCATCCGGGTGCCCCCCGCCGACGCCACGATCGCCCGCACCGCGTCCGAACGACCGACGCGCAAGGTCAGCACCCTGACCGAGGACGAGATCGAATTCGCACAGAGCCTGGTGATCTACCGCGACGATGCCGGGCTGGTCATCAACAAGCCGCCGGGCCTCGCCACGCAGGGCGGAACCGGCACGACCGAACACGTCGACAAGCTGCTGGACGCGCTGAATTATGAGCTGAAAGGTCGCCCGAAGCTGGTGCACCGGCTCGACAAGGATACCAGCGGCGCGTTGCTGATCGCCCGGACCCCGAAGGCGGCGGCGCATTTTGCCACTGCCTTTTCCAGCCGCACGGCGCGCAAGGTCTATTGGGCGATCGTGGTCGGCGTTCCCGAAGTGCATGACGGCATGATCGAATTGCCGATCGCCAAGCAGCCCGGATCGGGCGGCGAGAAGATGCACGTCGACGAGAAGGAAGGCAGCCCTGCCCGCACCCGCTACCGGGTCATCGAACGAGCCGGGAATGCCGCGGCGTGGGTCGAATTGCAGCCCTACACCGGCCGCACCCACCAGCTACGCGTCCACATGGCCGCGATCGGACACCCCATCGTCGGCGACGGCAAATATGGCGGCAAGGCAAGTTTCCTGACCGGCACCGTCAGCCGCAAGATGCATCTTCACGCGCGGCGCATTCGGGTCGATCATCCGGTCGAGGGCCAGATCGACGTCACCGCCGAACTACCGCCGCATTTCGCCGAAACGATCGACGACCTTGGCTTCGACATGGAACTGGCCGACGTGCTGGTGCTCGACGAGGTCAAGTTTTCGCAAACGGCAGAGGGCAAGCGCCGCGCCGCGCTGAACAAGGCGAAGTCGGCGCGCAAGGAACGCAAGGGCGAACGTCGTTCGCGCGGGCAGGAACGCAAAGGGGTGCGGTAGGTGATGCCCGCATGAACCGCCTTGCCCTGTTCGACTGTGACGGGACGCTGGTCGACAGCCAGCATACCATCTGCACCGCGATGGACGATGCCTTTATCGCCTCACGGCTCGACCCGCCGGGCCGGGCGGCGACGCTGCGCATTGTCGGCCTGAGCATTTACGAGGCGATACAGGCGCTGCTGCCAGAGGGCGATGACGCGCTTCACCGTCAGTTGGCCCAGGACTATAAGGCGGCGTTTCACCGGATGCGGGGCAACGGGCAGGTGGATGAGCCTTTATATGCGGGGATTGCCGAAACAATCGACGCCCTGGAAACGGCGGGCTGGACGCTCGGTGTGGCAACCGGAAAGTCCGACCGCGGTCTCGCCCTTTGCCTCGCCCACCACGGCCTGACCGACAAGTTTGTCACGCTCCAGACCGCAAGCCGCCATCCATCCAAGCCCCATCCCGCGATGATCGAAGCGGCGATGGCGGAGGCGGGCGCATCCCCGGCCACGACTGTCATGATCGGGGACACCAGTTTCGACATGGCCATGGCGGTGGCCGCTGGAACGCGGGCGCTCGGCGTCGCCTGGGGCTATCACCCGGTCGAAGAGTTGCACCACGCCGGAGCGGACGCCGTCGTTGCACACCCGCGCGAAATACCGGCCGCATTGGAGCCTGCATGACCGACCTGACGCCCGACCCTGCCCGGCCACGCTTTGTCATCCTCGCGCTGATCCGGCTCGGTGGCGTGCTGATCGCCTTCCTCGGCATCGTTGTCATCGCCAGGCGCTGGGTCGAACCGGCCGAGATCGTCGGCGGGGCCATGATCCTGGTCGGTGCGATCGACGTCATGGTCGTGCCGGCGATCCTCGCCCGCCAGTGGCGAACGCCGCGCCCGTGAAGCGGTTCTGGAAAGACGTCGCAGTCGCAGACCGAGCCATTCTACTAGACGGCAAGCCCCTGCGAACCCCGGGCCGGCTGCCGCTGGTCCTGCCAACCGAGGCGCTGGCGCACGCGGTCGCCGAAGAATGGCGCGCGGTGCAGACCGGCATCAGGCCGCACGAGATGCCGCTGACCGGCCTGTCCAACGCCGCCATCGAAAGGATCGCGCCGGACACCGTGACCTACGCCGCCGGGCTGGCCGCCTATGCCGAAACCGATTTGCTCTGCTACCGCGCCGACGCGCCCTCGCCACTGGTCGACCGGCAGGCTGCGGTCTGGGACCCGATCCTCGGTTGGGCGCGTACCCGCTATGATGTGAACTTTACCGTGACCACAGGAGTCATCCACCGCGCGCAACCGCCCGAAACGATCGCGCGCCTCGGCACCGCGATCGCCGCGCGCGATGCGTTCCAGCTGGCGGCACTGTCCCCGATCGTGACCATCGGCGGGTCGCTCGTCGTCGCGATGATGATCGCAGAGGATGCCATCGACCCCGACGCCGCCTTTGACGCCTGCCACCTCGACGAGCTTTGGCAGGCCGAACTGTGGGGCGAGGAATGGATGGCGGCGGACACCCGCGCCGCCCATCGCGCCGATTTCGTCGGAGGTGCTAAATTACTGGCGCTCCTTCGCACCTGACCGTCAGGAAGGGCGCGTCATGCTCCGGATGAAGCCGATCAGACTGGTCTGTCGGCTGCGCTTCAGACGTTCGGCGCACAGGATGGTCCTGACCTCCTCGAAGCAGCGTTCGACGTCGTCGTTGACCAGCACATAGTCATAGCCGTCCCAATGGCCGATTTCAGACGCCGCGCGCGCCATGCGGGCGTCGATCACGGCGGGCGCATCGGTCGCGCGCGCAATCAGGCGACGGTGAAGTTCATCCATCGACGGCGGCAGCACGAAGACACGGACCACGTCACCACCCGCCTGCTGGTAAAGCTGTTGCGCGCCCTGCCAGTCGATGTCGAACAGCACGTCGCGTCCGTCGGACAAAATGTCATCGACGGGTTTGTGCGGCGTCCCGTAGCGATGGTCGAAAACATGCGCCCATTCCAGGAAATCGCCGTTCGCCACCATCATGCGAAAGCGTTCCAGATCGACGAAGTGATAATCGAGGCCATCGACTTCGCCGGGCCGGATCGGGCGGGTGGTCGCCGATACCGACATCTCTAACCCTTCATCGGCGGCCAGCAACTTACGCGCGATGGTGGACTTACCCGCGCCCGATGGAGACGACAGAACGAAGAGTAGGCCCCGGCGGGCGAGCGGGAAGGTGACGGGCATGGGCGCTCCTTCCCCAAAGCGCGGGGAAGGTCAACGCCCGGTCGTCGGTTTTCAAAGATCGGTAGAGGGGGGTGCGGTCCGTTTCATGATCGCACGAGCGGCAACCACGCCGCCGACCAGCAGCGCCAGCGGTCCGAGTCGACGTGCCGCACCGACCGTCAGCGCACCGATTGCAGCACCCTTCAGTCCACCTTCACCATCGCGCCGGTCGATCTTGCTCCCCACGATTGCGCCGAGAATCTTGCCAATCATCTGCCTGAACCTCCTGTGTTGCCGATCATGGTCTCAGGACGCACGAGGCGATCAAAGGTTGCGGCATCGACGACGTTCAGCGCCAGCGCGGCTTCTCGCAATGTCAGGTTTTCGTGATGGGCGTGTTTGGCGACTCTGGCGGCGTTATCATAGCCGATCTCGGGCGCGAGCGCGGTGACCAGCATCAGCGAACGATCGACCAGTTCGGCAATGCGCGCGCGATTGGGTTCGAGGCCTTCGACGCAACGGATCGCAAAACTGAGCATGCCGGTGCCGAGCAAATCGATCGAGCGCAACAGGTTCGCCCCTATCATCGGTTTGAACACGTTAAGTTCGAGATGGCCCTGCATCCCGCCGACAGTGATGGCCAGATGATTGCCCATGACCTGTGCCGCCACCATCGTCAGCATCTCGCACTGGGTCGGATTGACCTTGCCCGGCATGATTGAACTGCCGGGTTCGTTCTCGGGCAGGTTCAGTTCACCGATGCCAGCGCGCGGCCCCGATCCCAGCAGGCGGATGTCGTTGGCGATCTTGGTCAGCGCAACTGCCAGCGTGTTCAACGTGCCCGACAGGTGAACGATGGGATCGTTCGACGCTAGCGCCTCGAAACTGTTTTCCGCAGGCGCGAACGGCAGGCCGGTCAGATCGGAAATCGCCACCGCCATTTCACCAGCAAAGCCCGACGGTGCGTTCAGGCCGGTGCCGACCGCTGTCCCGCCCTGTGCAAGGCGGCACATCCCGTGGGCGATCGCGGGCTCGATCCGGCGACGGCACCGATAGAGCTGGTTCGCATAACCCGAAAATTCCTGCCCTAGAGTGAGCGGCGTCGCGTCCTGCAAATGCGTCCGCCCGATCTTGACGATGTCGGTCCACTCCCGCGACTTCGCCTCGAGCGATTGCTGCAATCGGTCGAGCGCGGGATAAAGCTTTCCCGTGACGGCGATCGCCGTCGCGACATGAAGCGCGGTAGGAAAGCTGTCGTTCGACGACTGGCTCATGTTAACGTTATCGTTGGGATGGACCGGCGTCTTTCCGCCGCGGACGCCCGACAGCGCTTCGTTGGCAATTCCGGCGACAACTTCGTTGACGTTCATGTTCGACTGCGTGCCCGACCCCGTCTGCCAGATGACGAGCGGGAATTGATCGTCATGCTCGCCCGCCGCGACTGAAGCCGCCGCCGACTCGATGGCGTCGGCGAGTTCGGCATCCAGCCCATGTGCGCGGTTCACCCTCGCCGCCGCCTGCTTCACGATGGCGAGCGCATGGACGATCTCGATTGGCATCCGCTCCCGCGCACCGAACGGGAAGTTTTCGATGCTGCGCTGAGTCTGTGCGCCCCAATAGGCGGTCGCCGGGACTTCGATGGGGCCGAAGCTGTCGGTTTCAGTGCGGGTTTCGGTCATATAACGTCCCGTCAAGCTGAACTTATTTCAGCACCGATCGTGACACGCCACGATCGGTGCCTAATGAAAAATGAATCCTGAAGCGAGTTCAGGATGACGACCTGTGGGGGTCGTTACTTCTTGCGCTTAAAATCTACCGAGACGACATTCGATCCATCCTCGACCGGTTCAAACGGCGCATCATTGCCCGCCGCGTCGTGTTCCGCCGGGCCGTCGGCATCGCCCGCGACCTGGAATTGCAGCGCGAAATTCACCGCCGGATCGACAAAGCCCGTGATCGACGAAAACGGCACGAACAGCCGCGCCGGGATGGCATTGAAGCTCAATCCCACCTCGAATGCCGCGTCATGGACCTTTAAGTCCCAGAACTTGTTTTGCAGCACGATCGTCATCTCGTCGGGAAAACGCGCAATCAGGTGCGAAGGGATGTCGACCCCGGGCGCACCCGTCTTGAATGTGATGTAGAAGTGATGCTCGCCGGGCAGCATCCCCTCATGCTGGATGCTGCCCAGCACGCGACCGACCACGGCGCGCAACGCCTCCTGGACGATTTCATCGTAGGGAATCAGGCTATCGGGCAGGGTGTCGGTCATATGTCGCCTTGGTGAACTTGTGGCGCGAAACGGTCAAGACGCGTTGCACAGCGATGATCAGCGGTTATAGGCACTGGCCATGCGCACAGGCTCGGTTCATCGCAAGACCAGTGAAACTTCCATCGACGTCGATCTGAACCTCGACGGCACCGGAATTTACGACGTCTCCACCGGAATTGGTTTTCTGGACCACATGATGGAGCAGCTTTCGCGCCATTCGCTGATCGACCTGACGCTGAAGGCAGTCGGCGACCTGCATATCGATCAGCACCATACCACCGAGGATAGCGGGATCGCCATTGGCGAGGCATTTTCGAAGGCGCTTGGCGAACGCAAGGGGATCACGCGGTTCGGCACCGCCTATGCGCCCATGGATGAAACGCTGACCCGGGTGGCGCTCGATATCTCGGGGCGACCGTTCTTTGTCTGGAAGGTCGCGTTGAACACACAGCGCCTCGGCGAATGGGATACCGAACTCATCGAGCACTGGTTCCATTCGTTTTCGCAAAGCGCCGGGCTGACGCTGCACGTCGAGAACCTCTACGGATCGAACAACCATCACATCGTCGAAAGCTGTTTCAAGGGGCTGGCGCGGGCGTTGCGGCAGGCGGTCGAGATCGATCCGCGCAAGGCCGACAGCATCCCCTCGACCAAGGGCACATTGGGTGGCTGACAGCTATGCGCGCTGCGATGCGCCGCTGTGCGTGGTCATCCTGACGTATCTGATCGATGTCCACGAAGTTGACGTTCACCGACCCGCCCATGTCGACTGGCTGAAGCTCGCTTACGATAACGGGGTGATGCTCGCGTCGGGGCGGCAGCGGCCGACGACCGGCGGCGTGCTGATATTTCGCGGCGACAAGGCGGCGGTCGAGGCGATCGTCGCGACCGATCCGTTTGTCCTGAACGGCGTGGCACGGGCGAAGGTCATACATTTCGTGGCGACGATGGCCGAACCCCTGATGGTCGAGGCGCTGGGCGCATGACAGCGGTCGCGCTGATCGATTATGGCGCGGGCAATCTCCATTCGGTTGCCAATGCGCTGAAAGCGGTAGGCGCCGACGTTTGCGTGACCGCCGACCCGAAGGACGTGCTGGCCGCGCGGCGGATCGTCTTGCCCGGGGTCGGTGCCTTCGCGCATTGCATGGGGGCCCTGTCCGGCATTCCGGGGATGATCGACGCGCTGGGCGACGCGGTCCTGAGGGTCGGGGTGCCCTTTCTGGGGATCTGCGTCGGGATGCAGTTGATGGCGGGCGAAGGTCGCGAACATGGGGTGACGCCGGGCCTTGGCTGGATCGCGGGAAGCGTCGGCCCGATTGCCCCCGCCCCCGACCTGAAGATTCCACATATGGGCTGGAACGACGTCACTGTATCGGGGCTGCATCCGGTCCTGCAAAGTGGCGAGGCGTATTTCCTGCATGGCTACGCCTTCGTCGCCGATGATCCCGGGCAGGTGCTGGCGCTGACCGATCATGGCGGGAGCATCGTGGCTGCGATTGGTCATGACAATATGCTGGGCGTGCAGTTTCACCCGGAGAAAAGCCAGGCTTACGGGCTGGCAACACTGGCGCAATTCATGGAGTGGCGACCGTGAGCCTGATCGTCTTTCCCGCCATCGACCTGAAGGGTGGGCAGGTCGTCCGCCTTGCTGAGGGCGATATGGACCGCGCAACCGTCTATGGCGACGACCCGGTGGCACAGGCAATGATCTTTGCCGGACAGGGCGCGGAGTATCTCCACGTCGTCGACCTGGATGGCGCGTTTGCGGGGCACGGCGTCAATGCCGACGCGGTCGCACGGATCGTCGCGGCGTTTCCGGGCCATGTGCAGGTCGGGGGCGGCATAAGGACGATGGCATCGGTCGAAGGCTGGTTCACCGCCGGGGTTTCGCGGGTGATCATCGGGACCGCGGCGCTGACCGACCCGCAGCTGGTGCGCGATGCGGCCGCGGCGTTCCCGGGCGGCGTGGTCGTCGGGGTCGATGCCCGCGACGGCTTTATCGCCACGCAGGGCTGGGCCGATGTTTCGGATGTCGAGGTCATCGACATGGCGCGGCGCTTCGAGGATGCGGGCGTGGCGGCCTTGCTGTTCACCGATGTCGGTCGTGACGGGATGCTAAAGGGGTGCAACGTCCAGGCGACGGTCGATCTGGCGCGGGCGACCGACATCCCCGTCATCGCCAGTGGTGGCGTGGCGGGGATCGGCGATATCCGGATGCTGGCGATCCATGCGAAGGACGGGATCGAGGGCGTCATTACCGGGCGCGCGCTGTACGACGGGCGTCTGGACCTGGCGACGGCCCTGACCCTGGCGGCACTTTGAGCGTCCGCGTCCGCATCATACCCTGCCTCGACGTTGCCGACGGGCGGGTCGTGAAGGGCGTGAATTTTGTCGACCTGCGCGATGCGGGCGACCCGGTCGAGGTCGCCCGCGCCTATGATGCGGCGGGTGCGGACGAGCTGTGCTTCCTCGACATCGGCGCCAGCCACGAGGGACGCGACACGATCATCGACGTCGTGCGCCGGACCGCCGAAGTCTGCTTCATGCCGCTGACCGTCGGCGGCGGGGTGCGGAGTGCCGACGACGCGCGAGCGCTGTTGCTGGCCGGGGCGGACAAGGTGGCGGTGAATTCGGCGGCGGTCGCGCGGCCCGAATTGGTGGCCGACATCGCCGAACGCTTCGGCAGCCAGTGCGTTGTCGCCTCGGTCGATGCCCGGCGGGTCGGCGATGGCTGGGAAGTGTTTACCCACGGCGGGCGCAAGGCGACGGGGATCGATGCAATCGGCCATGCCGTCCGGCTGGCTGACCTTGGCGCGGGCGAGCTGCTGGTCACCTCGATGGACCGCGACGGCACACGCGATGGCTATGACCTGGACCTGACCCGCGCCATCGCGGATGCGGTCGCGATCCCGGTTATCGCCAGCGGCGGCGTCGGGTTGGTAGAGCATCTAGTAGAGGGGGTTTTGGCGGGTCATGCCAGCGCGGTACTGGCGGCGTCGATATTTCATTTCGGTGATGTAACGATTGCCGAGGCGCGACGGGCGCTGGCGGCGGCGGGGTTGCCCGTCCGGTCTTAGGCGGTCCGGTCCCAGTCTGTCCCGAATCGGTATCGATTTCGGAGGCGCAACAACTGGCGACTCGGTCGGATATATGACAGGGCGGCACCATGACCCGTATGGTTGCCCTGATGGTAATGATTGGCACCGCCGCCCCCGCGCTGGCGATGGCGAGCATTGTGGTGCCCGAGCCTGGCGAGTTCGGCCTGTTTGCACTGGGCGTCGTCGGGCTGATGATCGGACGCCGGGCCAGCCGTCGCCGTCCTTGATCTTGGCGGTGATTTTCGGCCCTTGATTTTCCGGCTCGACCACCGCTTAACGAGCGCGTGACCGATATTCTGACCACCCTGTCCCGGACCATCGCCGCGCGCCGTGCTGGCGATCCGGCGACATCCTATGTCGCACGGCTGAATGCGGGCGGCGTGCCGCTGATGGCGCGCAAGCTGGGCGAGGAGGCGGTGGAAACCGTCGTCGCCGCGCTGTCGGGCGATGCCGATGACCTGACTGGGGAAGCCGCCGATCTGCTGTTCCACCTCCTGGTCCTGCTGGACGCGCGCGGCGTCAACCTTGCCGATGTCACCGCGGAGTTACAACGCCGCGAGGGCCAGTCGGGGATCGCCGAAAAAGCTGCAAGAAAGCCCTGATCATGCCGATCGACGCCACTCTGCCCTATGACGACCAGAACATCTTCGCAAAAATCCTGCGCGGTGAAATCCCGTCGAAAACCGTGTTCGACAACGACTTTGCGCTCGCCTTTCACGACATAAATCCGCAGGCACCGACGCACATATTGGTCATCCCGAAGGGGGCCTATGTCTCGTGGGACGATTTTTCGGCTCGCGCGCCCGATGCGGACATTATCGGTTTTGTGAAGGCGGTCGGCGAGGTCGCGCGCGCCGCCGGGCTGGTCGCGCCGGGATACCGGCTGCTGGCCAATACCGGGCTGGATTCGCATCAGGAGGTGCCGCACCTTCACGTCCATATTTTCGCGGGCGCATCACTTGGCCCGCTGCTGGCGCGCTAAGGGCTTGCCTACACGCGATTACTGGCTAGGCTCCCGGCCAATAACAAAAACGTAATGGGGGTTCCCGCATGATTTTCGACCGCGTCAAATCGCTCGACGCCATTCTTCTCACCGCCGAGAAAAAGGGGCTGCACAGGTCGCTCGGCGCGTTCCAGCTCACCATGCTGGGCATCGGTGCTGTCATCGGAACGGGTATCTTCGTCCTGACATCGGAGGCCGCGCAAAAGGCGGGGCCGGGCATGTTGTTGAGCTTCATCGTGGCGGGCTTCGTCTGCGCGGTCGCCGCACTCTGCTACTCCGAACTCGCCTCGATGGTCCCGGTTTCGGGATCGGCCTATACCTACACTTACGCGGTCACCGGCGAACTGCTGGCGTGGATGGTCGGCTGGGCACTCATCCTCGAATATGCGGTCGGCGCGAGTGCGGTCGCGGTCGGCTGGTCAAACCATGCGGTCGGGCTGATCAACGGGCTCGGCTGGAATTTCCCGGCGGCGATCAGCAATGGCGACGCGCTGATGGCGAAGGTATCGATGGCGTTCGGCACCACGCCGACGCCCGACCTGCTGACGGCGGCGCAGGTGGGGGGCTATTTCAACCTGCCCGCCGTGGTTGTCGCGGTGCTGGTCACCGGCCTGCTGATCCTCGGCACGACCGAAAGCGCACGGTTCAACGCCATCCTCGTCGCGATCAAGATCGCCGCGCTGACGGCGTTCATCGCGCTGACGATCCCGGTCATGAAGGCGGAGAATTTCACCCCCTTCATGCCGACCGGCGGCAGCGGTGTGCTGGGCGCGGCCGCCTCGATCTTTTTCGCCTATGTCGGCTTCGACGCGGTTTCGACGGCGGCGGAGGAAACCAAGAACCCACAGCGCAACGTACCGATCGGGCTGATCGCCAGCCTGGGCATCTGCACATTATTCTACCTGCTGGTCGCCAGCGGCGCGATCGGGGCCATCGGCGCACAGCCGGTCGCCAATGCCGCGGGCGTCGTCCTGTCGCCGGGTTCGGCCGAAATGGCGGGCCGGTGCGCGGCCATCACGGCCAGCGGCGTGCTGGAACCGCTGGTCTGTTCGAAGGAGGCGCTGGTCCACGTCCTTGACAGCATCGGCTGGCCGACGATGGGTCGGCTGGTCGGCCTTGCCGCCGTGCTGGCACTCCCCTCGGTCGTGCTGATGATGATGTTCGGCCAGACGCGCGTGTTCTTTGTCATGGCGCGTGACGGTCTGCTGCCCGCCAAGCTCGCCAGTGTGCATCCGAAGTTCAAAACGCCTTATGTCGTGACGGCGGTAACCGGCATCGTCGTCGCCTTTGCCGCTGCATTCCTGCCGGTCGGGAAACTGGCCGATTATTCGAATTCGGGCACGTTGTTTGCGTTCATGATGGTCGCCATCGCGGTACTGGTCCTGCGTCGCAAGGACCCCACGCGCAAGCGCCCCTTCCGCGTCCCCGCCGTAACGATCATCGCGCCAATGGCCATCATCGGCTGCGTCGGCCTGTATCTCTCGCTGCCGTGGCTCGCCATTCTGGTCTTGCCGGTCTGGGGCGGCATGGGGCTGATCGTGTATTTCCTGTACAGCCGCAAGCGCAGCCATGTCGGGCTGGGGCTGGACGAAAGCCACGAGGACGACGGCGATATTCCACCAATGCCGGGTGCGGCACCGCCGACTTATTAAAGATCCACGCCGTCACCCGCGTCGGCGTGTTGAGAGGGAATTTTCCGTCACCCCGTTTGGGTTTGGAAGCAATTTTCGCCCCTCTCTCGTCACCCCGGCGTAGGCCGGGTGGTAAACATAAAACCAATGTGAACGACGTTTTTTCCTACCGATGCCTACGATCTGATCGCTTGAGGGCTATTAAGCCTTTCGGACATCGACCGAAATGGACGGAGTTGAAAGAGATTGGCCGTCCGGCAGCTAACGCCCCAATAGGAGCCGTTGACGCTGCGGCTGATAGGCGCATGATCCAACGATGAGTAGGACAACCCTCGCTCGGCTGGTCGGCCTGATCGCAATCTTCTGCGGAATGCCCCTATATTGGTGGGCGTTCCCGCCGCGCCTGCCGGTCGGGACTGCTGACGGCACATACGTCAATCCCTGTTGCGGGTCGCTCAAGCTCCACAACGGACAAATGGTTTTCGGTCGCGGTCAGATGGTTAGCTACGTTGTCGAGCACGATAAGGTTAGCCGATATGTCCTACCGAGTTTATATGTTGGGGTATGGAGCGGAAAG